>JAGRFZ010000069.1 GCA_020445785.1 Rhodocyclaceae bacterium | reverse complement strand
GGTCGTGCATGAATTTGAGGGCCTGATCGCGTTCCATGGATTACTCCGATCTTGCGTGCCGTGCCGGCATTATCGCCAATGCGAGGCCGGTCGGGGCATGGTTGTTGGGTTCCGGTCGCCGCTCAGGCGATGAAGTTGTCCTTGTTCTGGGCCCGGACCTTGGCCTCGGCGGCCGAGATGACGTTGCGGCGGACGAGGTCGGCGAGGTTCTGGTCGAGGGTCTGCATGCCGACGTTCTGTCCGGTCTGGATCGCCGAGTACATCTGGGCGATCTTGTTCTCGCGGATCAGGTTGCGGATCGCGGGGGTGCCGATCATGATTTCGTGGGCGGCGACCCGGCCGCTGCCGTCCTTGGTCTTGAGCAAGGTCTGCGAGATCACCGCGCGCAGCGATTCGGACAGCATCGAGCGCACCATGTCCTTCTCGGCCGCCGGGAAGACGTCGACGATGCGGTCGATGGTCTTGGCGGCCGATGAGGTGTGCAGGGTGCCGAACACCAGGTGGCCGGTCTCGGCTGCGGTCAATGCCAGGCGGATCGTTTCGAGGTCGCGCATCTCGCCGACCAGGATCACGTCCGGGTCCTCCCGCAGCGCCGAGCGCAGGGCGTTGGAGAAGGACAGCGTATGCGGGCCGACCTCGCGCTGGTTGATCAGGCAGCGCTTGGCCTCGTGCACGAATTCGATCGGGTCCTCCACGGTCAGGATGTGGCCGTAGTCGTTCTCGTTGATGTAGTCGATCATCGCCGCCAGCGTGGTGGATTTGCCGGAACCGGTCGGACCGGTGACCAGGCAGATGCCGCGCGGGGTCTCGGCGATCTCCTTGAAGATCTTCGGGCAGTTGAGATCCTCCAGCGTCAGCACCTTCGACGGAATCGTCCGGAACACCGCGCCGGCGCCGCGATTCTGATTGAAGGCATTGACCCGGAAGCGTGCCAGATTGGGCACCGCGAACGAGAAGTCGCACTCGAGGTGTTCCTCGAACTGCTTGCGCTGGCCGTCGTTCATGATGTCGTACACCATCGCGTGCACGTCCTTGTGTTCCATCGGCGGCAGATTGATCCGGCGCACGTCGCCATGCACCCGGATCATCGGCGGCAGCCCGGCCGAGAGGTGAAGGTCCGAGGCCTTGTTCTTGACCGAAAACGCAAGCAGTTCTGTGATGTCCATGGTGGCTCAGGGAAAGTGGCTGGCGGAGAACCGTATAACGGCCGGGTGGTATACTTTTTTAGGTCCGGTCGAGCCGGCCGGCACTTCCGATATGACAACAATCGCCTCCCGCCTGCAAGCCGTTCGTGGCCGCATCGCCGACGCCGCCAGGCGCAACGGCAGAAATCCCGACGACATTACGCTGCTGGCGGTCAGCAAGACCTGGCCTGCCGAGGCCGTGCGCGAGGCCGCCGCCGCCGGCCAGCGCTGTTTCGGCGAGAACTACGTGCAGGAGGCGCTGACCAAGATCTCGGCACTCGCCGACCCCGGCCTCGCGTGGCATTTCATCGGGCCGCTGCAGAGCAACAAGAGCGCCGAGGTGGCCGGTGCCTTCCAGTGGCTGCATTCACTCGACCGGCTCAAGCTGGCGCAGCGTCTCTCGCGGCAGCGGCCGGCCACGCTGCCGCCGCTCGACGTCTGCCTGCAGCTCAATATCAGTGGCGAAGCGAGCAAGAGCGGGATCGCGCCGGCCGCGCTCGACGATCTCGCCGAACAGGTGGCGTCGCTGCCGGGTTTGCGCCTGCGTGGTCTGATGGGCGTCCCCGAGCCGAGCGCCGACGAGGCGCTGTTGCGCCGCCGCTTCGCCAGCCTGCGCGAAGCCCTCGAAGCGCTCAACGCGCGTGGCTTCGCGCTCGACACGCTGTCGATGGGCATGTCCCACGATCTCGATGCCGCGATCGCCGAAGGTGCGACGATCGTGCGCGTCGGCACTGCGATTTTCGGCGAGCGCGGTTATCCTCGGCGCTGACCAGTAGCGAACGGGCGAAATCATGAAGATCGTATTTCTCGGCGGCGGCAACATGGCGACCGCCCTGATCGGTGGCATGCTCGCGACCGGATTCGAGCGAGAAGCCATCACCGTGATCGAACGCGAGCGCGAGGCGGGCGCGCGTCTCGCGGAGCGCTTCGGCGTGGGGGTCGTGGGCGGTGTCGCGGAGGCGGGCCTGCCGGCCGATGCGCTGGTGCTGGCGGTCAAGCCGCAGCAGATGAAAGCGGCCCTCGCCGACTTCGACGGGCGCCTCGACGACACGCTGGTGGTCAGCATCGCCGCCGGCCTGCGCGCGGCCGACATCGTCCGCTGGCTCGGGGGGCATCGCCGCCTGGTGCGCTGCATGCCGAACACGCCGGCACTGATCGGCGCCGGCATCACCGGCTTGTTCGCCGATCCGAGCGTGGATGGCGACGGCCGCGCCCTGGCGGAGCGCCTGCTGCAGGCGGTGGGCGCGACCGTCTGGGTCGATGACGAGGCCGCGATCGACGCCGTGACCGCGATCTCCGGCAGCGGGCCGGCCTACGTCTTCCATTTCATCGAGGCGCTCGAAGCGGCCGGCGGCGCACTCGGCTTCGATGCCGCCACCGCCCGCAAGCTGGCGATCGACACCGTGCTCGGCGCGGCTCGGCTGGCAGCCGAAAGCGACGAGGCGCCGGCGACGCTGCGGGAGCGGGTCACGTCCAAGGGCGGCACCACCGCCGCCGCGCTGGAAGTGATGCGGCAGCGGGACCTGATGGGCCTGGTCGCTGCGGCGACCCACGCGGCGGAGCAGCGCGGGCGCGAACTGGGTGTGGAACTGGGCAGGGAGGCATAGGCGGCCATGTTGGCGAATATCTTCACGCTGATTCTTTCCGCGGTCTCCGGGCTGCTGACCATTGTCTTGTTGGCGCGCTTTTTCATGCAATGGCAGCGCCTGCCGTTCCGCAACCAATTCGGCCAGTTCATCGCGGCCACCACGAATTGGATCGTGCTGCCGCTGCGCCGTGTGATTCCCGGCCTCGGCGGGCTCGATCTGGCCACCCTGGTGGCCGCCTGGCTGGTGCAGGCCCTGACCATCGGCATCGAATATTCGTTGCGGGGTGCCGGCGTCAGTGCCGGACTGCTGATCGCGATGTTCGGCGTCGGCTTCTTCGAGGTCTTGCGGATGATGGTCTATCTGCTGATCGGCGTCGTGATCGTCTCGGCGGTGCTGTCGTGGATCAACCCCCACGCGCCGATCGCGCCGCTGATCCACGGCCTCGCGGACCCGTTCCTGCGCCCCTTCCGCCGCATCGTGCCGCCGATTGCCGGCGTGGACCTGTCGCCGCTGGTGTTGTTGCTGGTGCTGCAAGTGGTGCTGATGGTGATCACGAGCGTCCAGGCCGGCGTCTTGCCGGCACTGCTGCGCTGAGCGGTGGGCTGGTTGGACGAGACTTCCGACGGTGCCGTGTTGCTGTCGCTGCGGGTCCAGCCCAACGCGCGCCGGACCGAGTTCTGCGGCGCCTACGGCGACGCGATCAAGCTGCGGCTCGCCGCACCGCCGGTGGACGGCAAGGCCAACGCCGCACTGGTCGCCTTCCTCGCCGAATTCTGCGGCTTGCCGCAGCGTAGCGTGACCGTGGTCGGCGGGGCGTCGTCACGCAGCAAGCGTGTTCGCCTCTGTCCGGCCTCGCCGGCGCTGCTGGTCCGCCTGCGCGCGCTGCGCTGATATCCCCGCCGGCGGTGCGTCGCCCCGGGGCGCGATGCTGCACCCTGCCATGAGTGCGTGACGATTCTGCGCTAGGCTTGCATCAAAGGCCGGAACGAGCCGAGGAGACGCGGATGGGTGAGGATCGCTACCACGAGATCTGCCGGGCGCACCGCTGGCAGGTGCCGGACCCTTTCAACATCGCCGATGTCTGCTGTCGGCGCTGGGCCGCCGACGGGCGGCGAACGGCGCTAATCGCGGTGAGCGACGGGGGCACGGTGAGCCGATACGGCTATGCCGACGTGCAGCAGTCGGTCGAGCGCATGGCGGCGGGCCTGTCGGCGCGAGGCGTGCGCCGTGGCGACCGGGTGGCGGTGGTGCTGCCGCAGCGCTTCGAGACTGTCGTGAGCCTGCTGGCGCTGCTGCAGATCGGCGCGGTGGCGATGCCCTTGTCGATCCTGTTCGGGCCGGATGCACTGGCCTACCGGCTGCAGGACAGCGACGCGGTCGGCGCCATCTGCGACCCGCGTGCGCTCAGCAGCCTGTTGGCGGTGCGCGGGCAGTGTCCCGCACTGAAGTCCCTATGGACGGTGGACTGTGACGGCGAAGGCGAGGATTGGCGAGCGCTGCTGGCCGAAGATCGCGAACCCGTCTCGGGCTGCTCGACCTCGCCACGCGACCCGGCGGTACTGATCTACACCAGCGGAACCACCGGGCCGCCCAAGGGGGCGCTGGTTCCGCACCAGGCAATGATCGGCAATCTGCCGGGCTTCGTCGCCAGCCAGAACGATTTTCCCCAGCCCGGAGACGTCTTCTGGTCCCCCGCCGACTGGGCGTGGACCGGCGGCCTGTGGGACGCCTTGATGCCGACGCTGTACTTCGGCATGCCCATCGTCGGTTACGATGGCCGATTCTCGCCCGAGACGGCCTTCGGCCTGATGGAGGCCCACGGGGTCACCAATACCTTCCTGTTTCCGACCGCCCTGAAGGCGATGATGAAGACCTTCCCGCGACCGCGCGAGCGTTTCGACCTGCGGCTCAGGGCGATCATGAGCGCCGGCGAGGCCTTGGGCGATGCGGTCTTCGAGTGGTGCCGCGAGGCGCTCGGCGTGACGGTCAACGAAATGTTCGGCCAGACCGAAATCAACTACATCATCGGCAACAGCCACCGCCACTGGCCCGCCCGGCCCGGTTCGATGGGGCGCGGCTATCCCGGCCACCGGGTGGCCGTGATCGACGAACACGGCGAGCCGGTGGCGCCCGGGCAGGAGGGGGAGATCGCGGTGCACCGCTGCGACGTCCATGGGAATCCCGACCCGGTGTTCTTCCTCGGTTACTGGAAGAACGACGCCGCCACCGAACGCAAGTACTCGGGCGACTGGTGTCGAACCGGTGATCTGGCGGTGGCCGACGAGGACGACTACCTGTGGTATCGAGGCCGCGCCGACGATGTCTTCAAGGCCGCCGGCTACCGCATCGGCCCGAGCGAGGTCGAGAACTGCCTGGTCAAGCATCCGGCGGTTGCCAACGCGGCGGTGGTGCCGAAGCCCGATCCGGCCCGCGGCGCGCTGGTCAAGGCCTACGTCGTGCTGGCCGCCGGCTTCGCGCCCTCCGAGTCGCTGATCGGCGAGATCCAGCAGCACGTTCGCGGATTGCTCGCGCCCTACGAGTACCCCAAGGAAATCGAGTTCCTCGATGCCCTGCCGATGACCACCACCGGTAAGGTGCAGCGGCGGGTGTTGCGGCTGCAGGAGGAAGAACGGGCACGGGCGGAGGGGCGCATCTGAGTCGGATCGCACTAGGCGCGCGCGGAGGCGGTGCCGGCATCGAGGGGGCGCGGGGGCTGCGTAGGGCGTTGCTGTACGCGCTCGTGCTGACGGCTTGCGGGCCGGCGCCGGACGATGCCTACCACGGCTATGTCGAGGGTGAATACACCTACGTGTCGGCGCCGTTCGCTGGCTACCTTGCCGAACTGAAGGTGCGCCGCGGCCAGACGGTGACCGCTGGCCAGTTGCTGTTCGTTCTCGACGCCGAACCTCAGGCCCAGGCCCTGGCCGAGGCCGAGGCCGCCGCCGAGGCGGCCCGCGCCCAGGCCGACAATCTGCTCGATACCCGCCGTGCCGAGGAAATCGCGGGGTTGCGCGCCGAGCTGAGCGCGGCGGACGCCGAGGTCGAGCTGGCGCGTAGCCGCCTGCAGCGGGAAAAGGACCTGGTTCAGCGCGAGTTCGTCTCCCCGGCGCGCGTCGACGAACTGCAGAGCCAGCTCGAACAGGCCACCGCGCACCGCGCCCAGGCGAGGGCGCAACTCGCCCTGGCGCGCGATCCGCTCGGCCGTCACGACGAGTACCGTGCCGCCGACGCCGGCTACCGCGCCGCGCAGGCCCGGGTCGAGCAGCAGCGCTGGCTGTTCGCGCAGCGTGAGGCGGATGCGCCGGTGGCCGGCGAGCTGGTCGATACCTACTACCGGCCCGGCGAGTGGGTGCCCGCCGGCCAGCCGGTGGCCAGCATTCTGCCGCCCGCGGGGCGGCGTATCCGATTCTTCGTTCCCGAGGCCGACCTGGTACACCTGCGCCCCGGCCAGCGCGTCAGCGTGCGCTGCGACGGCTGCGACGGTACACCAACTGCGACCATCGACTACGTCTCGCCGACGGCCGAATACACGCCGCCGGTGATCTACAGCCGGGAAAGCCGCCAGAAGCTGCTGTTCCGCGTCGAAGCGATGCCCGAGTCGACCGCTGCGCCGCTGCCGCCCGGGTTGCCGGTGGACGTGCGCGAAGCGGATCGATGAACCTGCCCGAGGCGGTCATCGACGTGCGTGGCCTGTGCAAGCGCTTCGGCGACAAGACCGTCGTCGACGGCTTCTCGCTGCAGGTCGCGAAGGGCGAGATCCACGGTTTCCTGGGGCCCAACGGCAGTGGCAAGACGACCACCATCCGGATGTTGTGCGGGTTGCTGACACCGGACGCCGGCGAGGGGCGCTGCCTGGGCCACGACGTGCTGCGCGAGAGCGACGCGATCAAGCGCGAGGTGGGCTACATGACCCAGCGCTTCTCGTTGTGGGACGACCTCAGCATCGAGGAGAACCTGCACTTCGTCGGTCGCATGTTCGGCCTCGCCGGGCGCCGTCGGCGGGTGGATCAGGCCCTCGACGAACTCGGTCTCGGCGGACGTCGCAGGCAGCTGGCCGGCACCCTCTCCGGAGGCTGGAAGCAGCGCCTCGCGCTGGCTTCCTGCCTGCTGCACGAGCCCCGGCTGCTGCTGCTCGACGAACCGACGGCCGGTGTCGATCCGAAGGCCCGGCGCGATTTCTGGGAGGAGATCCATCGCCTGTCGGCCGCCGGCATCACGGTGCTGGTATCGACCCACTACATGGACGAGGCCGAGCGCTGCCACCGGCTCTCCTATCTCGCCTATGGTCGCCTGCTGACCACCGGCAGCGGCGCCGACATCGTTGCCGCGCAGGGTCTCAGCACCTGGGCGGTGTCGGGCGACGGGGTCGAGCGGCTGACCGAGGCGCTGAGGCAGCTGCCGGCGGTCGAGCAGGTGGCCAGCTTCGGCAGGCAGCTGCATGTCAGCGGGCGCGACGCCGAGCGGCTGCAGGCCGCCCTCGAGGGCTTCGTCGATGCGCATCAACTGCGGCTGGCGGCGGCGCGGCCGTCGCTGGAAGACGTCTTCATGCACCTGATGCGGAGCGCACGCGATCCGCTGGAGCCGTGAGCCGGTGACCCGCTTTTCGCTCTCCCGCTGGCTCGGCATCCTGATCAAGGAGTTCATCCAGCTGCGCCGCGACCGCCTGACCTTCGGCATGATCGTCGGCATCCCGATCCTGCAGTTGCTGCTGTTCGGTTTCGCGATCAACGCCGACCCGAAGCACCTGCCGACCGCCGTGGTGATGGCCGAGCCGGGCCCGGCGGCGCGGGCCTTCGTCGCCGCGATGGAGAACAGCGGCTACTTCGATGTGCGCGGCCGGGTCAGCGAGGACCAGGCGGCGCAGGCGCTCGCCCGCGGCGAGGTGCAGTTCGTCGTCAGCTTTCCGCCGGGCTTCCAGCGCGACCTGGTGCGCGGCCGGCCGGTGGCGATCGCGGTCGAGGCGGATGCCACCGACCCGCTGGCCACCGGTGGTGCCGTGGCGGTGCTGAACCAGCTCGGCGGCGAGCTGTTCGCGCGGGACCTGCCGGGTCGGCGCGTGGACGCTCGCGCGCCGGTCGAACTGCACGTGCTGCGCCGCTACAACCCCGAGGGCATCACCGCCTACAACATCGTGCCGGGCCTGCTCGGCGTGATCCTGACCCTGACGATGGTGTTGATGACCGGGCTGGCGATGACCCGCGAGCGCGAACGCGGCACCTTCGAGAACCTGCTGGCCACGCCGGCGACGCCGTTCGAGGTGATCACCGGCAAGCTGGTGCCCTATGTGCTGATCGGCCTGGTCCAGGTGATTCTGGTGCTGCTGGCGGCCCGCTGGGTCTTCGACGTGCCGATGCTGGGCAGTATCCCACTGCTGTTCGGCGTGGTGCTGATTTTCATCGTCGCCAACCTGGTGCTCGGCATCACCTTCAGCTCGATCGCCCGCAACCAGTTGCAGGCGATGCAGATGACCTTTTTCTTCTTTCTGCCGTCGATGCTGCTGTCCGGTTTCATGTTCCCGTTCCAAGGCATGCCCGAGTGGGCGCAGGCGCTCGGCAGCCTGCTGCCGCTGACCCACTTTCTCGTGCTGGTGCGCGGCATCCTGCTGAAGGCCAGCGGCGCGGCCCTGTTGTGGCCCAGCATCTGGCCGATCCTGCTGTTTACCGTGGTGGTGCTGGCGGTCGGCTTGCGGACCTTTCGGCGCACGCTGGACTGAAGGCCGCCACCGACCCCGGACGCCGGCCGCCCGCCCACGGTAGCGCCCGTCGGCAAGGGGGGCGCATGGTGCCGAGGCTCGATGTCGCCTCTTCCGGTCAGCCGGGCTCGGCGGCGCGGTAGCCGTTCTTGCCCAGTCGCTTGACTTCGTACATTGCCCGGTCGGCCGCGTTGAGCAGATCGTCGATGGCCGCAGCGGGGTCGCGGCCGATCGCGACACCGACGCTGGCACCGATGCGCACGACGTGCTCGTCGATGGGGATGGGTTGGCCGCACACCTCGACCACCTTTGCCGCGACTTTGTCGGCTGGGCCTCGATCCGCAATCGCGGGAAGCACGATGGCGAATTCGTCACCGCCCAGCCGCGCCACGTAATCCGACCGGCGAACCAGCGATTCGAACGCGCGCGACAGGAACACCAGCAGCTTGTCACCGGTCTCGTGGCCGAAGGTGTCGTTGACGGCCTTGAAGCCGTCGAGGTCCACCAGCAGTACCGCGGTCTGGCGGCGTTCGCTGATTTCCGGCTGGATGCGGGCGCCGACGCGCATCAGGCCGCGCCGGTTGAACAGGCCGGTGAGGGGGTCGCGCTCGGCCATCGACAACACTTCGGCGATCGCACGCTTGCGTTCGGTGATGTCGTTGGCGACGCCGTGGAGGCTCCCGTCCCGGTTGGCGTTGAGCACGACGCTGACCGAGCGACCCATCGAATCCGCGAGACCCAGTTCGAAGTCGGCGCTGACCGCCGATTGTCGTACCAGCGTGTCCGAGATCATGCGGGCGATGTCTTCCGCGGGCACACCGAGAAGGGCGTGGAGCGGCGGCAGTGGCGACTCGCGGCGAAGCCGGTCGGCACCGAAGATTCTTGCCATGGCGGGATTCCAGGACTGCAGCCGACCGCGCTCGTCGAGGACGAAGATGCCGGCCTCGACGCTTTCGAAGATCAGTCGGAAGCGTCGCTCCGAGGCCTCGCGTTCGGTGCGCAGGCCGCGCTCGGTATCGATCGCCTCGACCATCCGCCGGATCATCGCGTTGACGTCGGCCACCAGTCGCCCGATCTCGTCGCCTTCGCTGCCGGCGGGGGGCGACAGCAGGTCGCCGCGTTCCACATCGATGGCGTGGAGCCGGTCGGAGACACCCTTGATCGGCCGGGTGACGGCACGGTAGACGATCCAGGCCATGCCGGCAGAGAGCGAAACCAACGCGAGCACGACCATGGCCGACACGAAATAGGCGTAGCGGGAGGCGTCGTCTCGGATCGTTTCCAGCGCCGGCGTGATCTCGATCCGCCCCACCGATTCCTGGTGATCGAAGGGCGAGATCAGCGGGCGCACGATCATCGCGTCGGCCGGGGTCGCGTCCTGCTGCGGCAGCTTCCCCTGTCTGTGGGCAAGCAACTGCCCGCCCGAATAGATGCGGATGCTGGCGACGATGCGGCTCTGCTGGAGGCCGTCGGCGACTTCCTGGGCAAGCTGCCGGTCGCCGGCAAAGGCCGCCACCCTGGCGGTTCGCTCGGTCGCGCCGATCAGCGCGTGGAGGCTGTCGTACAGGCGCTCGTGTTCGCGCGTCTCGGCCAGCACCTTGGCCACCAGCACGACGAGGAAACCGAGCATGGCCGCCACGCCGAGGATTCTCCGCGTGGTGCGGACGACGATGCCGTTGGACGGCCGTGTCCGCGACGAGGATGGGCTCGGGCGCTCGGTGGTCACGGCGATTCGTTCATGGTTCTAGAACGAACAGCACGCGAAGCCGTTCGTCGATTCGATCTTCCGTGGTGTAGCCGATGCCACCGGGGGTTTCGATCAGCCATTCGACGAGTTGTGCGGAATCGTTCAGTTGGCGGGGCGGCAGGGTCTGGCCGGAGTAGATCAGACGGGCCCAGTAGGCGCCGATCTCGCCCGGCGTCTTGTCGACCAGCTCGAGATAGAAGCGCTCCTTGAGTTCTTCGTTGTCCGCGGTATGGGCGCGGGTTCCGTCCGGCAACTGCCGGAAGCGGCCCAGGAAGGCGTTGACCACCTGGCTGCGACTCATTTCCCCGACCCGGCTGGCGCGTTCGACCACGACCACCAGACGGCTTGCGCTGGCGACGCCGGACGCGCCGACGAGGCCTGCGATGGTCAGGACGATCAGGAGAAGGCGGCGGCAATGCATGCTCATCTCCTGTCAAAAGAACGCAAAGTCGAGGGCTACGCTGAACAGGGTCAGGCGGCGCCGTTCGTTGCTTGGGTCGCGCAGGTCGTCGACGACCGGAGATTGGCCGGCGATCACCCGTTCGACCTGGGCCTTGAGGGCGAGCCCGGGGCGTGGGTCGTAGCGCACACCGAGGGAAACGCTGCGCTGGTCGAACAGGCCGCGGCGACGCGCCTCGAGCAGGGCCGCCTGTAGCGGTTCGAGGCCGGGAATGCCCTCCAGCCCAGTCGCGCCGTCATTGCGATCGGTACGCATGCGGGCGTAGCCGACATAGGGCGACCACCGCCCGAAGCGATAGAGCAGCAGCGACCGGGACCCCCGCTGCGATGCGATGATCTGTTTGTCCTGCGGCTGGCGAAAGCGGAACAGGCTGGTCATGAACAGCAGCGGGCCGTCGTCGACGCTCAGATCGAAGATCGTGAAACCGCTGCGGGCGCTGCGCATGTCGTAGGCATCGGCCGCCGCGCGCGTCTGGGGCAGGGGAATGTTGCGCAATGCATCGAGCACGGGTGCGATGCCGGCACTGTCGCGGCTGCGGGAATAGCCATGGGAGAGCCGCAGGTGGATGTGCTCGCCCTGATAGCCGACGTGCAGACCGTTGATGCGCTGGTCCGCCAGTTCGGCCCGGGTGCCGCCGAGCACGACGTCCGGGTCGCTGTCGCCGGAGAACAGCTTCAATTGCAGCAGCCCTTTGCCGACGAGGTGCCGCAAGGTAAGGTCGGCGCCGTCGAGATAGTCCACCGGGATCATCGCCAGACCTTCGGGGGAGGGCCGCACCGCCGGGTAGGCGTAGCCGATCAGGCGCGAATCGAAGCCCAGCATGGTGTCGAGGCCGAGCCGGCCGAGCCGTAGCTGAAAGCCTTCTACGGGCTCGAAGCGGGCGAACGCCCAGGTCAGGCGTGGCTGCCAGCTTCCGGTGGCGTTCTGTCGGCTGACGGCCTGCACGACGCCGTCGAAATCGTCATTGACGCGGGCGTTGAGCTGGACGCCGAGCACGCTGTCGGTCCTGGTGTCGAGACGGCCGCCCCGCGTTCCCCGGGCCTGATCCAGCGAACGACGGTAGGAGAGGTGGTCACTGGCGTGCCAGGTGAGGCCGAAGGTGCCGAATACGGTCGGCCGTAGTCCGGCCGTCTGATCGCCCGCGGCCTTTGCCATGGCCGGCAGCGCGAGCGCAACGCAGATCAGCATGCGGAACAGCATGGAAGGATTCCGGATCAAGGGCAGACCCGATCGTCTACGGCCGTTCCATTGCTTGCTGAAGCGCGGTCGCAGGCCTCGTCGACGATCGCCGGGCGCATGCGTTCGACTGCCCAGTCCGGCTGCCGCTTAGTTGCGCCGCCGTGCCCGCTCCTGCTGGCGCCTCAGTGCGCGCTCCATCACTTGCTCGCGCTGGGCATCGTCCATCTCCCGCCAACGCTGTCGCAACTCCGCGCGGCGCTGTGCCGGCAGCGCACGCAGGCGCTTGAGTACCTGGCGGAAGCGCCGCTTCTCTTCCGGCGGAAGGTTGCGGTAGCGCTCCAGGTTGCGCCGCGTGCGGGCGCGCTGTTCGGGCGACATGGCCTGCCATTTTCCGAGCCGCGCGCGCGCGCGGGCACGCTGCTCCGGGTTCATCTCCTGCCAGCGCAGGGCGCCCTTCAGCAGCCGGTGTCGGCGTTCCGCCGGCAACCGGTCCCATTGCTCGCGCAGGGGCGCGAGGATGCGCTGCTGCTCGGGACCGAGTTGGGCCCAGTCCGGTGCGGCCGCGATCACGGCCGCCGGGAGCAGGCAGGCGAGGCCGCACAACAGCAGCCTGCGCATGCGTCGATGTTCAGTCATCGTCGGTCGCCTCCGCGCCCGGCAACGGCGCGCTGTCCGACGCCAGGATGTCGAGTTGGGTCATCGGGTCTTCGTCACCGTCGAGTTCGGCGAGCCATTCGAGCAGTTCGGGGCTCGGGGCCGCATCGGCAGCGGCCGAGCCGAGCGAGGCCGGCTGGGTGGCGCTCGGGCGATCAGCCGGCATGGACGGCGCCCTCGGTGGACAACTGCTCCTCGACCCACAGGTAGAAGTCCGGATCGTCGGCGAGTTCGTCCGGATCCTGCACCGCGAGCAGTTCGAGCAGTTCCAGGTCGTTGTCGGCCAGGGTGGGGAGCGGCTCGGTCCCGAATTCGGGGCCGCGCAGCAGGGTGCCGACGGCCAGCACCACGGCCAAGGCGAGGGCCGCCGCCGGAGCGATCAGAACCGGCCAGCGCCAACTGCGCCGTCCGCCGGCGGTGAGCGCGTGGCGTCGTGCCGCTGCCAGCCGGGATCGGGTGTGCCCGTCGAGGGCGTCGACGCTGCGGTCGAGGCTGGCACCGGCGCGGCGTACGAAGGCATCGTCGCGCGGATCGGTCATCTCAGGTCCTCCAGTTCGCTGCGCAGCCGCGCCAGTGCCCGGGCATAGTGGGTCTTGACGCTGCTCAGGCTGCAGCCCATCGCCGCGGCGGTCCCGGCGCTGTCGAGGCCTTCCCAGGCGCGCAGCAGGAAGGCCTGCTGCTGGCGCAGTGGAAGGGCGGCGAGGGCCGCGTCGAGGCGGGCCGAAAACTGATCGTCTTCGAGACGGCGCTCCGGTTCCCAGGACGGATCGGCCGCGACCCGTGCGAAGGCGTCCTCCTCGTCTTCGCCGAGAAAGGGCGAGAGCCAGTCACGAAAGCGGTTGCGTACGCTCTGGCGTCGGTGCCAGTCGCGGATGCGCGACTGCAGGATGGTCAGGAACAAGGGGCGCCATTCCTCCGGACTGCGCGTTGCGTAGTTCTGCACCAGCCCCATCATCGCCTCCTGCACCAGCTCGAGCGCATCCTCGCGATCGTGGGTGGCGAACCAGGCCATGCGGTAAGCCCGCCCCTCGATGGCGGCGAGGAAGGCGGGCAGGTCCTGCGCGGCGGCGAGGCCGTCATCCCCGCCGGTGGCCATCCGCGGTCATCCGGCCGCCGGCGCGAACCCGCTCAGCCACCACGGCGTGTGATGCGCTCGCCACGGCGATCGAGGCGATCGTTGATCCGTTCGCCGCGGCGATCCAGGCGATTGTCGGCACGGTCGCCGCTGCGGTCGAGGCGTGCATCGGCGCGGTCGCCCTTTTTCTTCAGGCGCTTGGCGAGTCCGTCGTGGCCGGCTTCGTCGGCGCGATCGGCGCGTCGGTCGAAGCGCTTCTCGATGCGGTCTCCACGTCGATCGCGCCGTTCCTCGATCCGCTCGCCGCGCCGGTCGAGCCGCGCCTCGATGCGGTCGCCGCGCTCGTCGAGCCGCGCGGCCCGCCGATCCGGATCCGCCGCCATGGCTGACGTTGCGAGCAGCATGCCTGCGCTCAGTGCGATGGTCATGGTCTTGATTCGAGTGCTGATCATGGTGTTCTCCTGGTCGTTGGTTCGGTCGCGCGCCCGGCCATGAGACAGGGCACTTATAGCAGGGAACGCAGGGCTGCCGACGTGGACGACAAGGGCCGGAATATTTTTTCGTCGGGCGCGGTCAGCGGCGACGCAGGCGCGTGGCCACCAAGCTGCCGTCCGCGCCGACGCGCGCGCGCACTTCGACCCGGTCGCCGACGCGCGGGCGCTTGTCGATGCGGGTGCTGCCGTCGACCGCCAGCGCCTGGCGATCGACTGCCCAGCGCGCGGTCAGCCGGCCTTCGAAGCGCACCCGGGCACCGACCGGCAATGCCGCCGGGGTGCCTTCGGCATCACGCGCGCCGTCGGCGATCCAGCGCGCGATCAGGGTGATCTCGTCGTCGGCCAGCCACGGCGGTCCGTCGAACGGCATCCGCGGGCGGGACAAGCCACGCACGCGGCGCAGCAACTCGCTGGCGTCGGGCATGCCGGGCAGCACCCGGACCCGGTCCGCGGCCGACAGCGTCGATTCGTAGGAGGTCAGGCGGTAGCCTTCCGGCGGCGGGCCCATCAGGCCGTTGTCGGTGTGGCACTTGGCACAGCGGGTCGCGAAGATCGGCGCCACGTGGGCGTAGGTGACCGGCTCGCCCGGTCCCGGCCGTGACGGCGGCGTCGTCGCCGCGGCCGCCACTGGCCCGACCGCCGGCATGCCAGCGGCGATCCAGCGTTCGATCCGGCTTGTTTCTTCGTCGGTCAGCCAGGGCGGGCCGGTCATCGGCATGCGGGGCACGCTCTCGCCACGAATCCGTCGCATCAGCGCGCTGCCGGCCGGATCGTCCGCCCGCGCCACCGGACCGTTCCTGCTACCGGCCCGGATGCCGTCGAGCGAATCGAGGCGCAGGCCCAGCGGGGCTGCGTCGCCGCTGTGGCACAGGACGCAGCGTGCCTGCAGGATCGGTGCGACCTCGGCGTAATCGGGCGCGGCGGCGCCTGCGGTGGCGCCCACCCCGGCGAGCACTCCGGCGGCGATCCAACGGCCCGCCGTCACTGCGCTTCGCTGTACATGATCTGGCCCTCGACGATCGTCGTGCGCACGCGGCCGGGCAGGCAGAGGCCGAGGAACGGTGTGTTCTTGCCCTGGCTGCGCAGCGTCTCGCGCTTGACCAGGGTCTCGCCCTCGGGATCGAAGATGCAGACGTCGGCGCGGGCATCGACCGACAGATGGCCGCCGCGCTGACTGCCGATGATGCGGGCGGCGTCCGAGGTCACGCGGGCGAGGGCATCGACCAGCGGCACCGAGCACTGCTCGGCCCACTTCAGGGTCAGTGGCAGCAGCAACTCGAGCCCGGTGGCGCCCGGCTCGGCTTCGGAGAACGGGCACTGCTTGGCGTCGTCGTCCACCGGTGTGTGATTGGAGCACAGGGCGTTGATGTCGCCTTCCACCAGGCCGCGCTGCAATGCGTCGCGGTCGCGCTGGCTGCGCAGCGGCGGCAGCAGCCGGCAATGGGGATTGAAATAGCCGATGTCCATGTCGCACAGGTGGAGCTGGTTGATCGACACGTCGCACGTGATGTCGACCCCTTCCTTGCGTGCCCACTTGATCATCTTGAGGCCTTCGGCACTCGACAGCCGAGTCACGTGCAGCCGGCAACCGGCCAGCCGGGCCAGCTCGATATGGGTGTAGAGACCGATGGTCTCGGCCGCGGTGGGGATGCCGGTGAGGCCGAGGCGGGCGGCCACCTCGCCGTCGTGGGCGATGCCGCCACGCGACAGGAAGGGGGCCATCGGCTGCAGCCACACCGGAAAGTCGAAGGTGGCGGCGTACTCCATCGCGTGGAGCAGCACCTTGGTGTCCACCACCGGCGTATTGGCCTGGCTGAAGGCGACGCAGCCCGCGTCGGTGAGCTCGGCCATCTCGGACAGGCGCTCGCCGCCGAGACCGACGGTGAGCGCGCCGACCGGGTAGATGTGGGCGCGGTTGAGGCGCTTGGCGCGGTAGCGCAGCATCTCGACCAGGCCCGGCTCGTCGAGCACCGGGTCGGTGTCCGGCGGGATCGCGACGCTGGTGACGCCGCCGGCCATCGCCGCCTCCATCTCGGACTCGAGGGTGGCGCGGTATTCGAAGCCGGGTTCGCGCAAGCGCGCGGCGATGTCCACCAGGCCGGGGCAGACGACGAGACCGGTGGCGTCGATCTCGCGGTCGGCGACGAAGCCCTCCGGCGCATCGCCGACCGCGGCCACCCGGCCGTCGGCGATGTAGAGGTCGCGTTGCGCATCGACGCGGTTGGCCGGATCGATCAGGCGGCCATGGGCGATTCGGATCTTCATCTCAGTTTCCTGCAAGCATGCTCATGACCGCCATCCGTACCGCGATGCCGAAGGTGACCTGAGGCAGGATCACGGCCTGGCCACCGTCGGCCACCGTCGAGTCGATCTCGACGCCCCGGTTCATCGGCCCCGGGTGCATGACGATGGCGTCGGGCTTGGCCAGCGCCAGCTTCTCGGGGGTCAGCCCCCAGACCTTGAAGTATTCCTGCGGGCTGGGCAGCAAGGCACCGTTCATGCGCTCGTTCTGAAGCCGCAGCATCATCACCACGTCGGCCCCGCGCAGGCCCTCGCGCATATCGTGGCAGACGCGCACGCCCATGCGTTCGACATCGGTCGGCAGCAGGGTCCGGGGCCCGACCACACGCACCTCGGGCACGCCGAGCGTGGTCAGCGCAGCAAGCTGCGAGCGGGCCACCCGCGAATGCAGGACATCGCCGACCACGACCACGATCAGGTTGTGGAACTCCTTCTTGAAGTGGCGGATGGTGTACATGTCCAGCAGCCCCTGGGTGGGGTGGGCATGACGGCCGTCGCCGGCGTTGACCACGTGGATGTCGTCGCGGCCGGTGGCGTGCAGGTGGTCCGCGATGAGGTAGGGGGCGCCGCTGGATTCGTGGCGCACGACGAACATGTCGGCCTGCATCGCGCACAGGTTGTCGACGGTGTCGAGCAGGGTCTCGCCCTTCTTGGTGGAGGACGTGGATACGTTGAGGTTGATGACATCGGCCGAGAGGCGTTTGGCGGCGATCTCGAAGGTCGTGCGGGTACGGGTGGAGTTCTCGAAGAACAGGTTGAACACGCTCTTGCCACGCAGTAGCGGGAGCTTCTTGATTTCGCGCTCGGCAACCTCGGTGAATGGCGCCGCGATGTCGAGGATGGCGCCGAGGATCGACAGCGGCAGGCCGTCGAGCGAGAGCAGGTGCTGCAGCTCGCCGTGTCGGTTCAGTTGCGGGTTACGCATCGATCAACCTCAGCGACAGGGTGCCGGTGGCGTCCCGGGACAGGCGCAGGCTGCGGCTGGCGGGCAGCGCCTGGGGCAGGGTGTACGCACAGTAGCGGGCGCCGATCGGCAGTTCGCGGCCGTGGCGATCGCACAGCACGGCGAGGTCGACGCGACCGGGGCGACCGTAGTCGAACAATTCGTTGAGGGCGGCGCGGGTGGTTCGCCCGGTGTAGAGCACGTCATCGACGATGATGATGTCGGCGCTCTCGACGTCGAACGGAATCCCCGAGCGCTGCGGCCGGGGATGCAGTCCGCGCGAGCCGTAGTCGTCACGATAGAACGATACGTCGATCGTGCCGAGCGGCGCCTTGACGCCGAGCAGGCGGTGCAACCGCTCCGCGAGCCAGGCGCCGCCGGTGTGGATGCCCACCAGCGCGGTGCGCTCGCTGACGTCGGGGCGGATCTGGTCCACCAGGCGGGCGAGCAGGGTTTCGGCGTTCGGTAGTTCAATCGGCATGGGCTCTCGCGTCCAGGAATTGCTGCAGGATGATTCGGGCTGCGGCGGCGTCGAGTCGCGGCTTGGCAGCGCGGCCGTGGTGGCCACCCGCAGCCAGATCGTGTTCGGCGGCCAGGCTGCTGTAGCGTTCGTCGACCAGTTGCACCGGCAGACCGAAGCGCCCGTGCAATTGATTGGCAAAGCGCCGGCAGCGTCGGCTCATGTCGTGCTCGCCGCCGTCGGGCAGGCTCGGCAGGCCGACCACCAGGCCCACCGGCCGCCATTCGTCGAGCAGCGCCGCGATCCGCGCGAAGCGGGCGTTGCCGGTCTCCTCGGCGATGGTTTCGATGGCGTGGGCGGTGCCCGATTCGAGCTCGCCGATGGCAACACCGATGCGGGCGAGCCCGAAGTCGAAGGCCAGGATGCTGCCCCGTCGGGGCCACGTCCCGGCCGAGTCAGGCATGGCCCGCGACCTCGGAGAGCGAAGCATAGTCGACGCCGATCAATTGCAGCGCGGCGGCAAAGCGCTCCTCGGGCGGCAGCTCGAAGACGATGGAAAGGTCGGCCGGCACCGTCAGCCAGGCGTTCTGCGCCAGCTCTTGTTCGAGCTGGCCCGCGGACCAGCCGGCGTAGCCGAGGGTCACCAGCACCTCTTCGGGGCCGCCGCCACTGCCCACCGATTGCAGGATGTCCTTCGAGCTGGTGAGCGCGGCGTCGTCACCGATCGCCAGGCTGGAGTGCCACTCGCCCGCCGGGCGATGGAGCACGAAGCCGCGGTCGGTTTGCACCGGTCCGCCGAAATAGACCGGCTGGCCGGCCGTTTCCGGATCTTCGATGGACAGGTCGATGCGGTCGAAGAGGGCTGCCAGATCCATGTCGAGGGGGCGGTTGACGATCACGCCGAGGGCGCCCTGATCGCTGTGCTCGGCGATCAGGGTGACGGTGCGGGAAAAATTGGGATCGACCAGCGCGGGCATGGCGATCAGGAAGTGCTTGGTCAGATTGCTGGTCGGCGAGATCATGGCCATCATTTTACGACGCTCTGCCGTGAGCGGTGGATTGGCGCTCGCAATGTTCCTTCCGCTTGCCGCCGGTGGCCGGAACCCGCGGTCCAGCGACCGGTCGGACCGGCTCGGAGATCGAATTCGGAGGACTCGTGATGACCGATGCCGCCCTGGTCTGGCTGCGGCGCGACCTGCGTGCCGACGACAATGCCGCGCTTCACCACGCGCTCGCGCGGGCGCGACGGGTGTATTGCGTCTTCGTCTTCGATACGACCATTCTCGACCGCCTGCAAGACCGTGCCGATCGGCGGGTCGAATTCATCCTCGGCAGCCTCGTCGAACTCGATCGTCACCTCGATCAACGATCGCGCGCGAACGGTGGCGCCGGCAGCGGCCTGATCGTGCGCCACGGCGACCCGGTGGACCGGATTCCGGCGCTGGCCCTCGAACTGGGGGTGGGCGAGGTGCACTGCAATCGCGACTACGAGCCCGACGCGATCCGGCGCGACCACGAAGTCGGCGAGCGGTTGGGCAGCGCCGGCATTGCCCTCCACACCCACAAGGATCTGGTGATCTTCGAAAACGACGAGGTGCTGACCCGTGCCGGCACGCCATTCACGGTGTTCACGCCCTATCGCCGAGCCTGGCTCGAGCGTTTCGCGCCCGCTGTGGCGGCCGAATGGGCGATCGACGGCCTTACCGGCGCGTTGGCTCGCAAGCCCGAGCACGAAACGCTGCCGCGCCTGGCGGACATCGGCTTCGAAGCGAGCGACCTGGCGTCGCTGCCGATCACGCCCGGCAGCCGTGCCGGCCAGGCACTGCTGGCGGAGTTCGAGGGGCGCATGGCGCGCTACCACGAGGCCCGGGATTTTCCGGCGCGAAAGGGGGTGTCCTACCTTTCCGTGCATCTCCGCTTCGGCACGGTGTCGATTCGCGCCCTGGTGCGCGCGGCGATCACGCATCCGGGCGACGGTGCGCGAACCTGGCTCGGCGAGTTGATTTGGCGCGAGTTCTACCAGCAGTTGCTGTGGCACCATCCCCAGGTGGTGGACCGCGCCTTCAAGCCTGCCTACGACGCGGTACGCTGGGAAGACGATGCGGGCGGCTTTGCGGCCTGGTGCGAAGGCCGAACCGGCTATCCGCTGGTGGATGCGGCGATGCGCCAGCTCAATGCCACCGGCTACATGCACAACCGGCTGCGCATGGTGGCGGCCTCCTTCCTGACCAAGGATCTCGGCATCGACTGGCGCCTCGGCGAGGGCTACTTCGCGC
The DNA here is from genome assembly GCA_020445785.1 of Rhodocyclaceae bacterium. Taxonomy (GTDB): domain Bacteria; phylum Pseudomonadota; class Gammaproteobacteria; order Burkholderiales; family Rhodocyclaceae; genus Cognatazoarcus. The sequence continues at coordinate 54,759 of JAGRFZ010000069.1, read as the reverse complement.
GCCGCCTCAATGACTACGATCTGGCGGCGAACAACGGCGGTTGGCAATGGGCCGCCTCCACCGGCTGCGACGCCCAACCCTGGTTCCGCATCTTCAATCCGGTGACCCAGTCGAAGAAGTTCGACGCCGACGGCCGCTTCATCCGCCGCTACGTGCCAGAGTTGGCGGCGGTACCGGCGAAGTTCGTGCATGCCCCGTGGACCATGGACGAGACCCGGCAAGCCGCCTGTGGCTGCATCATCGGCAAGGATTATCCGGCGCCGATCGTCGACCATGCCGAAGCCCGGGCGCGTACCCTCGAACGGTTCGAGGTGGTTCGCGCCGGCGCCGCCTGAGCGTCGTGCAGCCCGGCGAATCCTGGAGAGGAGAGTGCGATGAGCGAGCATCGAAGCGAACCCCAGACCTGGGCGATCCATGGCGATCACGATCCCGCGGTTGCGGACGTGGCGCCCCCCATCCATCTCAGTTCCACCTATCGGGCCGCCGACGCCGCGGCGTTCGCGCAGATCGCCGATGCCGTCCGGCCGGAACGCTTCTACACCCGCTACGGCAATCCCACCGTGGCCCGCGCCGAGCGCCTGCTGGCCGGCCTCGAAGGCTGCGAATCGGCGCTGCTGTTCGCCTCCGGCATGGGGGCCGTATCCACCACCGCGCTGACCCTGCTGTCGGCCGGCGACCATGTCGTTGCCCAGCGCAACCACTACATGGGGACGCTGCGGCTGCTCACCGAACTGCTGCCGCGACTGGGTATCGAACACACCCTGGTGGACCAGACCGCCCCGGCAGCCTTCGCTGCCGCGATGCGGCCCGAGACGCGGCTGGTGATCGTCGAGACGCCCTCGAACCCCCTGCTCACGCTCACCGATCTGGCCGCCGTCGCGGGCCTTGCCCGGGCGCACGGCGCCCTGACGCTCGCCGACAATACTTTCGCCAGCCCGATCCTCCAACGCCCGGCGGAGCACGGCATCGACCTGATCGTGCATTCGGCCACCAAATATCTCGGCGGCCACAGCGATCTGCTCGCCGGCGTACTCTGCGGCTCGGCCGAACTGGTGGAACGGGTGTGGTCCCAGGCCATCGTCCTCGGCGCGTGCAGCAACGGCTTCGACGCCTACCTGCTGCTGCGCGGCCTGCGCACGCTGCCGCTGCGCGTCGAGCGCCAAAGCGCGTCGGCGCTCGCGCTGGCGCGGCACCTGGCCACCAGCGCCGGCGTCGCGCGGGTGCATCATCCCGGGCTTGCGGTGCACCCCCAGCACGATCTGGCCCGCCGTCAGATGAAGGCCTTCGGCGGGGTGCTGAGCTTCGAGCTGGCCGGGGGCGCGCCCGCGGCGCGGGCATTCATCGACGCGCTCGCGCTGGTGGCCAACGCGGTCAGCCTCGGCGGCGTCGAGACGCTGGCCAGCCACGTCGGCTCCATGTGGCACACCGGCGCGGCCGACGGCCAGGGGGCCATGCCGGCCGGCCTGATCCGCCTTGCCGTCGGTCTCGAACACCCGGACGACATCGTCCGCGACGTCGAACGCGGGCTGGCAGCGGCGAATTCGGCCTGAGCGCAGCGCCTCCGCGGTACCGCATCAGAGCGGGCGCGATCGCCGATCGGCCCGGCAGGGTGCGGCAGGCACCTCGCCCGACCTTGGTTGCGGCGGTCGGGATACGCAGGCGAGCGGGTCGCGCGGCGGGTTCGCTTTCGCCCGGCTGGCTTCGCCACCATTGGTCGGCTTCGTCAATCAAGGGACATCACGAAAGTGATGCATCGGGCGCCGTGGCAAGGCGCGAACCGCAGCGATAGCGGCGCCAATCGCGAGGACGAGCAACGCTGCCACGGTGCGCCAGGCGCGCTTGTCGGTTGTGACATTTGCGAAGCAGACCACTACCGCTTGTGCCGCTGACGCCATGCCCCGCGATCGCCGTCGAAGTGGTGGCGCTCGCCCCAGCCATGATCGTGGTGGCGGTGGCCGTGCCCGCCCCGGTGGCCGTAGCCCCACGGTAAAACGATGCAGCCGCCCAACTGTACGGCGATCAGCAGGGCGATCAGGAGTCGTGTCATGATCGATTTCCTCCGAGAGTGCTATGCCGTCAACGCTCGGCGGGGTCGATCGGCGGACAGGCGCGCGGGGCGAATTTGTAAGTTCCTGTGCGCACCGCCTTGCGCGGCCGCCGACCGTGCAGGGCGCCGGCGGTAACGGCTCTCATGTGTAGACCGGGGCCCGGACATCGGAATGCCTCCCGGTCCATCGGGCAGCGCCGTGACCGCTCGAAGCCGGAATCCGGGAGGCAGAAACGGGATTCGATCGGTCAGGCGGCGTACCACCCGGAGGACGCCGCCTGACCGCACACGGGATGCCATCGGCGGCTTCCGCCCCACAGACTGGCCCGATACTTCGCAGCGGTGCCTTGCAACGGCAGCTTCGAGGGAGAGATTCGGTGATGCCGCGATCGACTGAGTCCGGCCGAGGCCGTGTGAAAAGCCGAATCGGCGCCTCGATTGCGTCTGTTTGGCCGTGCGACATCCAAGCCGCCGAAGTTGTCCAAGGTGGTCGAATGTGAGGCCGCCCAATAATATCGGGAATCAGAGGCCGAGAATGGCCCTCTCAGGCCCTCATCGCCGCGATCACTGCCTCGCATCCGAGCAGTTTCATCACCCGCTTCAGGTTGTAGGCGAGCACATTCAAACTCATCTCCGTTCTGACGCGCTCCAGGCCCTTGGTCAGGAAATGCGTCGGCCCCATCCATTCCTTCAGCGTGCCGAACGGGTGCTCGACGGTCCGGCGCCGGATGCGCATGCTCTCAGGCGCGGCATCGAGCCGGGCCTGCATCACCTCCAGTTCTTCTTCGTGCACCCAGCGTGCGATGCGGCGATAGTCACCCGTCGTGCATTGATCCTTGATCGCGCATTGCGGGCAGGAAGAACTCCAGTACTTGTGCATCCGCAGTCGGCCTTCGGTTCGCGTAAAGCGCCAGATCAGCCGCTCTCCGGCGGGGCACACATACTCATCCTGATCGCGGTCGTAGATGAAATCCGAGCGGTCGAAGCGCCCCTCCGCCTTGGCGCCCGACGTATAGCTCTTGGGCACCAACGGAACGATCCCCGCCTTGTGGCATTCGAGGATCTCTTCGCTCTTGAAGTAGCCCCGGTCGGCGATCGCGGTGATCGGTTCGACTCGCATGGCCTGGCGAGCCTGCTTGGCCATCCGGCTCAACTGATCCCGGTCCAAGCCCTCGTTGATGACGTCGTGGGCCACAATCAGGTGGTTCTTCGTTTCGACCGCGATCTGCACGTTGTAGCCGACGATGCCGGTGCCGCGCGTCTTCATCGATCGGGCGTCAGGGTCGGTGAGCGAAATCTGCTTGTCAGGCGTGGCCTCAAGCTGTTCTCGGATCTCGTCGAGTTCCTTCATGCGCGCCTTCAGCGTCGTGATCTTGTCCTGCAACCGTTCCTTCTTCGCCTTGGCCACTGCCGGTTCCTGCCGATCCGCCGAATCCATCTCCACCAGGTAGCGCTCGATGCTCTCCTCGATCTCCTTCATGCGGCGCTCGAGCTTGGCATTCGTGAAGTTTCGGTCGCGGTTGTTCACCGCCTTGAACTTGCTGCCATCGATGGCCACCGCCGCTTCACCGAACAGTCCCAACTCACGACACAGCCCGACGAACCGGCGGCACGCAGCGCGAATTCCCTTGGGGTTGTCCTTGCGGAAGTCGGCGATCGTCTTGAAGTCCGGGGCGAGGCGACCGAGCAGCCACATCAACTCGACATTGCGCTGTGCTTCGCGTTCGAGCCGACGACTCGACTGGATCCGATTCAGGTAGCCGTAGATGTAGAGCTTCAGCAACGTCGCCGGGTGGTAGCCGGGACGCCCGGTAACGGCGGCATCGACGCCGCCAAAGCCCAGCTTGCGGAGGTTCAGTTCATCGACGAAGACATCGACGACCCGGACAGGATTGCTCTCGGAGACAAAGTCGTCCAGGCTCTCGGGAAGCAACGCGACCTGGGTCCGACTGGCGCCTTCGATGAATCGCTTCATGGCAGCTATCGCATTGAAAAGCAATGCCTATATCATACCGCAAGGGGCGTTTTCACACAGCCTCGGCCATGAGCAGTCAGTCGGAGGGCGTACCAGATAGCTGCCGTTACGCAGAGGCGGTATGCTTTCCGCCTACAGGTGTGTCCGTAGTGGCGATCGCTCCACGCGGTCGCAAGTTTGCCGCTTTTCCTCTCGGTTTACTTTACACAGCCCCTGATTTCCGCAATAAAACAGTGGCTTAAAAAACATATTATCCAGCGCGACCATGTTAACGGGCAAACCTGTCGCCCTAAAACAAAGTTATGCTACCTAAAGGGAGTTCCATGATTAAACGGTTGTTCATTATTTGTATTGCTGCATTTATGTCTGGATGTGCTGCGATGCTCGTACCTGAAACAAGTGATCCACGTGAAAAGCTACACTGGGCTGCTGAGCTGATCGATAAGCAACAAAGGCCTCTTCCTGCTGAGAAGTTAATAAGGGAGGCCATAGAAATCTGTGAAAATACCAATGATTTTTCTTGCCTCGGTCAAGCTCATGTAACTTATGGTTTCTTCTTTAGATCTGATGCCCTTAACAAATGGGAGCAGTTTTATCGAAAAAATGGATTCATGGACAAGAAAGCCGATTTAGATTCTAGATACACAGTTTCGATCGAGTATTTCAAAAAGGGAATTGAGTACTATAAGAAAACGAATGAATATGATGCTCTAACAAACGCATATCTAAACTTGGGCTTCGGCTATTATTTTTCTGGCGATCACAAAATGGAGTGTGAGCCATATAGAAAAAGTCTCGAGAGCTACCAGCTGAATATTCAAAACAATCCTGATGCTAACCCTGTATTACCAAAGGGTTATTCAAGTTTTGAAGCGTACATTCAGGAACAAAAACAACGTGCTGGGTGCAAATAAGCATAACAAGTCATTCCAGCTGACCCAGCATGCGCTGCGGCTTTTGTGGCTGTATTTGCCACAAAACCCACATCACACGCCGGTCAACTGAATTCGGTGTTGAACGACAGGTCTTCGGATTGCTGACCGGCTCCATTGGGTCGATCGGGGACGCTCGCCGATATGTCGAAGCTGCCGTTCGCGACCAGTTGAATGATGAAACTAGAAACCACCTGATTGCATGAATCGGGCGACAACTATCTTGACGTGCTCCGCGCCGCTGAAGGCACGCCGGCAGCGCCCCGATTCGATTCCGGCGAACCGGGGCGCCACTGGCCGCGGTCGCCTTAGCCGGCGGCAGCGGTGGCCAAGGGGGCGTAGCCGGCGATCAGCCCGAGCAGTTCCTGCTCGTCGTACGGCTTGCCGAGGTAGTGCTGGACGCCGATCTCGCGGGCGTACTCCTTGTGCTTGTCGGCCAGGCGCGAGGTGATCATGATGATGGGCAGTTCCTTCAGGCGCTGGTCCGAGCGGATGTTGCGGGCCAGGTCGAAGCCGTCCATGCGCGGCATCTCGATGTCGGACAGCACCACATCGGGAATTTCGTCGATCAGCCGCTCGAGGGCGTCGACGCCGTCCTTGGCGGTGACCACGCGATAGCCTTCGCGCTCGAGCAGACGGCCGGTGATCTTGCGCACGGTGAGCGAGTCGTCGACCACCATCACGGTCGGTACATGGACAACCTGCGGGGCGGTGGTGCCGACGCTGGCGTCGTCGCCGAGCACGTCCGGGCGGGTGGCCAGCGCGACCGGGTTGATGATCAGCACGATCTCGCCGTCACCCATCACCGTGGCGCCGGAGATGCCGACGATGCGGGCGATGTGCGGGCCGGCGTTCTTGACCACGATCTCCTGGTTGCCGCGCAGGCTATCGACGTGCAGGGCCAGGGTCTGGGCGCCCGCGCGCAGCAGCAGCACCCAGTTGAAGCGCTGCACCTGGGGCTGGGTTTCGCCGTCGCCGACCAGGCGCGGCAGGTAGCGGTAGCTGTATTCCTCGTCCTGCCACTCGAGGGTGCGCTCGCTGCGCAGCCGTTCGATCTCCTCGGCCCGCAGTTCGCGTACCTGGGCGATCATCGTCGAGGGGATGGCGTAGGTGCGCTGGCCGGCGCGCACCAGCAGGGCCTGCGTCACCGCCAGGTTGACCGGCAGATAGACGCGGAAACGGGTGCCCTGGCCCGGTTGGCTGTCGATTTCGATGCGTCCGCCGACGGCCGCGGTTTCGCTCTTGACGACGTCCATGCCGACGCCGCGGCCGGAGACCTGGGACAGGCTGCTGGCGGTGGAGAACCCCGGCATGAAGATCAGGTTGGTCAGGCGCTTCTCGTCGAGGTCGTCGCGCTCTTGCACCAGACCGTTGTCGATGGCGCGCTGGCGGATGCGCTGGAAGTCGAGCCCGGCGCCATCGTCCGACAGCTCGATCAAGATCTCGTTGCCTTCCTGGGCCAGGCGCAGGGTGATCTGTCCGATTCTGGCCTTGCCGGCCGCATCGCGCGCCTCGGGCGCCTCGATGCCGTGGGCGATCGAGTTGCGCAGCAGGTGTTCGAGGGGCGCGGTCATGCGATCCAGCACGCTGCGGTCGATCTCGGTATTGCCGGCGCGGATGTCGAGCGTGACCTGCTTGGCCATGTCCTTCGCGCCTTGGCGCACCACCCGGTGGAGGCGGTCGGCGACGCTGTCGAACGGCACCATGCGCACCCGCATCAGGGCCTGCTGCAGGTCGCGGTTGAGGCGCGCCTGGGCACTCAATGCGGACTCGGCGCCATCGAGGTTCTTCAGCAGGTTGTGCTGCACCGTGGTGACGTCGTTGACGCTCTCCGCCATCATCCGCGTGAGTTCCTGCAGGCGGGTGAAGCGGTCCAGTTCGAGCGGGTCGAACTCGCCGTCGGCGCCGCCGGACAAGGCGATCCGCGACTGGAGCTGGGTTTCGGCCTGAATCTCGATTTCCCGCAGTTGGTTGCGCAGGCGGATGACGTTCTCGGTGAGGTCGAGCAGGGAGCGGCGCAGCGTGCGCAGTTCGCCGTCGATGCGGGTTCGGGCGATGCCGATTTCGCCGGCTTCGTTGACGAACTTGTCCACCAGATCGGCGCGCACCCGCAGGTTGGCCGCCGGGGTGGCGCCTGCCTCGCCGGCCGGCACGGTCAGCTCGAACGAGGGCGCTGCCGCGGCCGTGGTGGCCGGCGTTGCGGCCTCGGCCGCCGGCGGCGGTAGGGCTTCGGCCTCGGGGCCGGCTGCAATGCGGTCGAGATCGGCGCTGACCTTGTCGAGCCCGCTCTCGAGTTCGTCGATCAGTGCGGGGGTCGGTCCGTCGAACGCTTCGAGTCGGGTCTCGAGGCCATGGACGTGTTCGCCGAGGCTCATGGCGCCGGCCATGCGGGCGCTGCCCTTGAGGGTGTGCAACAGGCGTGCGATGCCCGGCGAGTGGCTGTTGCTGTCGGGGCTACCACGCCATTCGCGCAGGTTGCCCTGAAGCTGTTCGAGCAGTTCGGCCGCTTCCTCCATGAAGATCGGGAGCAATTGCTCGTCGAAGTCGTCGGTCAGTGCCGGCGCCTGGGGCTCGGCCTCGGCCGGCTCGACCGCGGTGTCGCCTGCGAGATCGGACGTCTCGGCGGCTTCCGCGCTGTCGCCGTCGCTGCGCAGCAGGCCGTCGAGCTGCTCGACCAGCTCGGGCACCGCCAGCGGCAGCGTGGTGTCGGCGACCTCGACCAACATGGCTTCCAGGGTGTCTACGCTGCGGGCCAGCAGATCGGTCTGCTCCGGTGCCGGCGACTGGTCGGAATCGCGGAAGCGCGCCTGGGCGTGTTCGAGCGACTTGGCCAGGCTCTGCACGGCCTGCACCTGGGCCGTGCCCGAGATGCCGGAAAGGGTGTGGGCGGCGCGCACCGACGATTCCGGCGGGCGCAGCGTGGGGTTGTTGCGCAGGTGGCCGATCTCGCGCTTCAGGGTGTCGAGGTGCTGGCCGGCCTCCGAAAGATAGAGTTCGAACAGCGGTCGCGAAATGCTCTGGTCGCCAAGCCGGACCTGATCCGGCTCGCTGTCGTCGGGCGTCGCCTCGTCGTCCGCGGGCGCCGGCTCTTCGGCCTCGGCGCGGCCCTCTTCGGCGTCGACCACGGACATTGTCCGTTCGGCGAATTCCAGCGCGTCCTCGCCTGCGTCTTCATCGGCATCCAGGGCCACGGCTTCGACGGTTTCGTCGATAGCGGCTTCGTCGAGCGAGATCGCGTCGATCCCGGACGCCGCCATCTCCGCTTCGGCGTCGCTGTCCTCTGCCCCGGCTTCGGGCAGGGCTTCGAGGTCGCCGAAGTCGATTTCCTCGATTTCGGCCGCCGCAGGGGTCGCCTCTTCTGTCGCCTCCGACTCGGTGTCGATGGCGTCGAGGGAGGTCTCGACGCCGGTGAACGAATCCTCCTCGGCGATCACTTCTTCTGCCCATGCGGGCTCGTCGGCGCTCCCGAACTCGAGAGAGGTCTCGTGCAGCGCGCTGTCGTCGCCCTCGCCGAACGCGGCCGCGTTGGCGGCGCCTTCGCGGTCCGCCGGCAACAGATCCTCGCCGAGGTCGAGGGCTTCGGCTGGTGGCAGGTCGGGAAGGCGCAGCTCCATCTCAGCGGTCGTCGGCTCTTCGTCGACCAGGATCTCGTCGACCAATTCCTCGCTCGGCGCCTCGCCCATCGCTTCGCCGCCGTCGAACACGCCGGCCGCCGCCTCGGTGGCTTCGGCTGCTTCGACGTCGGGCGATTCGGCCTGTGCGGGCTCGCCCAGGGCGCTGTGCTCGATCGGTTGGTCGGAGTCGCGCAGCCGCTGGGCCTCGGCAAGCATCGCCGAGGCATCGCGGCTGACCCCGCGGCCGGCGGCAAGTTGATCGATCCACTCGTCGAACAGCTCGTGGGCGGCTTCGATCAGGTCGTGCAGCGCAGGGGTCGGATCCCATTCGAGCTGGAGCCAACGATTCATCGTCTGCTCCATGCCCCAGGCCGCTTCGCCGAGGTCGGTCAGGCCGACCATCCGGCCGCTGCCCTTGAGGGTATGGAATCCCCGCCGGATCGTCGTCACCAGTTCGCCGTCGTGGGGGTTGCCGCGTGACTTGGTGAGGTTCTGACCGATGGCATCGACCACCTCGCGACCTTCCTCGAGGAAGATCTCGAGCAGTTCGGAATCGATCTCCTCGTCGCTCGACTGCAGCAATTCTTCGGCAGGGGGCGGCGGCACGGGTGCCGCAGTGTCGGGCACGCCGCTCGCCGGGCCGTCGTCTTCCTCGTCGGCTTCGCCGTCGTCGGCATCGGCTGCGGCCGGTTCCGAGGCGGGTGGTTCGAGCGGGACCTCGGGCGGCGCGTGCGCCAGGTCTTCGGCCTGCTCCGGTGCGCCCTCGCCGCGCAGGATGCGGTCGAGATCGGCGTTGCCGCGCTGGAGATCCTGCACGAAGAAGCCGAATGCGGACAGGTGGTGGGCCAGGTATTCGAACTCGCCTTCCGGCGGAGGCTGATCGCTTTCTGCCTGCGCCATGATGCGTCGGCCGCAATCCCGGATCACTTCGAGGGCACGGTCCTCGCCGAGCACGGTGAGCACGCCTTCGATCTGACGCAGCGGCGCCGCCAGACCGGCGAGGCCGCTCCTGCGCTCGGGGCGGCGGAAGTAGTCGTCGAGGGTCTGCTCGATCTGCGCGAGATTGACCTGCATTTCGCGCGCGAGCTGGCCCAGTGCCATGCGCTCCTGGGCCTCGCGTCCGGCGTCGGGCAGGTCGGCACTTTCGGCGTCGAGGGCCGCCAGGTCTTCCCCGGCCATCAGCGCTTTGAGGCGTGACTCGGCGCGGGCCACCTGGGCGGTGAAGCTGGCGTCGGGCACGCGCCCGGTTTCCAGCGCGGTCTCGGCCAGCATCACCGCGGAGGCGACTTCCAACCCGACCTGGTCGTTGATCTGCAAGGGGTCCTTGCGCAGCCACTGCACCACCTCGGCCAGGGTGCCGAGCAGGTGCCGGAACGCGGGACGGCCGAGCGGGGCGCTGGCGTCGATCGCGGCGCGCAGGTCTTCGTCGAACTGGGGCAGGGCGGCCGCGGCACCACTGACGAAGTGGTCCCAGGTGTCGCGGGCTGCCGCAAACAGGGTGCGCAGGCGGGCCAGCAAGGGTCCCAGGGGCTGGTCGCAGAGGCTGCTGCCGGCCGGCGGCAGCAGGGATTCGAGGCGATAGGCGTCGCGCACCTCGCGGCCACTCGGGCCGACGTCGGGTGCGGTGGCGATGACGTACAGGATCTCCCGGTGCAGGCGCTCGGGCGGCGTCGACTGGCCGGCAGCGATGCGCTTGAGCTGCAGGTCGATGCGCGAGGCGACGTACTTGGCGAGCGGGTCGGCGCCGATGCCGCCATTGGCCAGGGTGTCGAAGAAAGCGCTGGCGGACCACCAGAAGCTGCGCGCGGTCGGCGCCGACTGCAGCGCCTGGATCTCGGCGCAGACGGTGGCCATTGCCAGCGGTCCGGCGCCGTCGTCGGGCTTGCGCAGCCAGTTCAGCAGGCCGGATTGGAATTGGGTGCGCAGGCGCCGGATGTTTTCGGCGAGGCGGCGGCTGGCGTCGGGGCCCGGGCGTTCTCCCTGGCGCGGGGCGGGCTGTCCGAGGTCGGGAAAGAACAATTCGGCCGCCTTGGGGCGCGCCTGTTCTCGTGCGGCGGCGAGCGCTTCGTAGAGCGGCAGCAGGCGCAGGGCCTGGTCCGGTACGCCGTGGCTGAGTTCGTCGAGGTAGTTGCCGATTCCGGCCAGCGCGCGCAGGCAGAGATCGGCCAGTTCGTCGCGGTAGGGTCGCTCGCCACGGGCGAGTTCGGCGAGCAGGCGGTCGAGGGCATCCGCCAACGCGGTCAGGCCGTCGAGGCCGACGATCGACAGGGCGCCGCGTACCTGGTGAAGATGGGTCTGGGCAAACTGCAGGCTGGCGCTGCGGTCCTGGTCGGCGCGGGCGGCCTCCACGGCCTCGCTGGCGCGACCGAGGGCGAGATCGATCTCGCCCTTGACCCAGGTCAGCGGACCTGCGTCGAGATCTGTCGTGGCATTCATAGCGTGCGGTCTCTCGTCGCGTTAGACCTTGAAGCCGGAAACCGAACCTTTCAGCTCCACCGCGAGATCGGCAAGCTGTCCGATCGAGACCGCGGTTTGCTGGGTACTGCTGGCGGCTTCCTCGGTCACTGCGAGGATCTCCTCCATCGAGTCGGCGACCTTGGTCGCGTTGCCGGACTGTTCCAGCGTGTCGCGGGAGATCTCCTCGATCAGGCGCGCGGCTTCGTTGGACACCGCCCCGATCTCGCCCAGGGCCTGACCGGCGGCGTCGGACAGTCGGGCGCCGTCGACCACGTCGCGGGTTGCAAGCTCCATGGCGCCGACGGCGTCCTGGGTGTCGGTCTGAATGGTCTTGACGATCGCTGCGATCTGCTTGGTCGCCTCGGCCGAGCGCTCGGCCAGGCGCTGCACCTCTTCCGCGACGACCGTGAAGCCGCGTCCGGCCTCCCCGGCCGAGGCGGCCTGGATTGCCGCGTTGAGGGCCAGGACGTTGGTCTGCTCGGTAATGTCGGAGATCAGTTCCACGATCTCGCCGATCTCCTGGGACGACTCGCCGAGACGCTTGATGCGCTTGGAGGTGTCCTGGATCTTCTCGCGGATGCCGTTCATGCCGTGAATGGTGTTCTGCACTGCCTCGGTGCCCTTGTGGGCCGCCTCCAGCGAGCGGCGGGCGACCTGGGCGGACTCGCGTGCACGCTGCGATGCTTCGGACATCGAGGTCGCCATCTTCTGCACTGTCTGCCCGACGTTCCGGATCTGCAGCGATTGCCGCTCGGCGGCTTCGATCAGCATGCCGGAGGTCTTGCGGGCGGATTCGGTGGCCGAGGTCACGCGGCTCGCGGCGTCGTTGATGCGGCGTACCAGCACCGACAATTCCTCGATGGTGTAGTTGACCGAGTCGGCAATGGCGCCGGTGATGTCTTCGGTCACCGTCGCGCGCACCGTGAGGTCACCGTCGGCGAGGTCGCCCATCTCGTTCATCAGGCGAAGAATGGCCTGCTGGGTGTGGTTGCGTTCGTTCTCGGCGCTGCGGCGCTGGTCGTCGACCTCGGCCCGGCGCTCGACCTGGTCGTCCTTGTAGGTCTTGGCCATGATGATGAGGACGACGAGCGCGGCCAGGGCAACGATGGCGGCGAGGATCGCGGTGGCGTTGAGACCGCGGTTGGCCGTGTTGATCTCCGCCGACAGTGCGTCGGTCGCGGCCAGAAGCTGGGCCGAGTCGCCGATGATGCGCGAGCCGGATTGCTTGGCTTGGACCACGAGCTGGATATTGCCGAGCACGCCGGTCACGGCTTCCTGGGTCCTGGCCCAGCTCTGCGACAGTTCTTCGACCGGGGTACGCAACTCGGCGCTGCGCAGGTTCTTCTGCAGTTGCGCCAGCAGATCGCGGAAACTGTTGGTGTCCTTGCCGAGCAGGAAGGAGACTTCCGGATCGATCGCATCGGCGACGCGCAGCGCGTTGGCGTTCTTGGCGATGCGCTGCGTCAGCATGGTCAGGCGAAACGCTGCGAGTTCGTCCTGCGAGGCAGCGTGGGTATCTTCGGCCAGGGCCGCGACCTTTTCGGCCGACTCGAGCAGCTCACCGTTCCCGTCGTTGATGACCTGCACCGATTCGTTCAGCTTGATCAGGTTGGGCCGTTGCGCCAGCAACTGGCTGACGTTGGTGTCGATCCGCAGCCAGATGTTCTTGACCTCGCCGAGCAGCTCGGCCGCGCGCCCGCCGAGCGCGTTGGTGTTGCGGCCCATGATGGGCCCGCCTTCGGTGAGACCGGTGACGATGCCGGCGAATTCGTTGCGGGCCGCCTCGAGCTCCGTGAACACGGCTTCCTTGCCCGACATGGCGAGTTGCCCTGCCTTGGCGATGCGCTCGGACAGGGTGCGCATCTGACCGGTGGCGTCCACCTGGGCGGTGGCGTTTCGCCCGTCACGAGTCTGCAACACCATCAGCACCGCAAACAGCACGATCAGGACGCCGAACACCAGTCCCAGCGTCTTCAGGCGCTCGCTGGCACTCTTGGCGCCGAATCCACCGGGCTTGCCGGCCTTGGCCGGTGCCGCGGACGGGGCGGGGGCGCTCTCCATCAGCGTGGCCTGCTTGTCGGTGGTCCGCTCGACGGGAGCCCGGTTGGTAAAGGGAATCGAAATCGCCATGTCTAGAACTCCGTTGCGGCCTCATGCCGCCGCGTGAAACCGTGTTTCGTTCAGGCTGCGCTGGCCTCGAGAAAGCTGCGATCGGCGAGCAGCGCGGGTATCAACAATCGTGTCCAAAGGCGGCCGGTGGTGTCGCGCATGCGCGGTCCGCGCCACGGCTGGCCGGGATCGGTGCCGTCGTCCGGCTCCAACTCGAAGTCTTCGGCGCCGCGCAGGCCGGTGGTGCGCGAAACCAGCAATGCACAGTTGCTGCCGAGTCGCGCACCGACCAGGATCAAGCGCGCCTCGCCGGCGGGCAGGATCTGTTCGCCGCCGTGGAAGGCGGAAAAATCCACTGTGCTGTACAGGGTGCCGCGGACGTTGGCGAGCCCGCGCATCCAGGGCTTGGCCAGCGGTACCGTCGTCAGTTCCGGTACCGGCATGATCTCGCCGGCTTCGGGGAGAGCGATCAGCCAGTGGTCGTTGCCACTCTGCAGGCCGAGCAGCGCCCGGCGCTGCCCGCTGCCGGCTTCGGCGAGGCGCCTCGCCAAGGATTCCTGAAACTCGCGCAGGCTGGTCCGGCGTGCCATGTCGTCAGCCGATCGCCCGGATGCGGTCGAGCAGGGCCTGGTGGTCGACCGGCTTGACCAGATAGTCCAGGGCGCCCTGCCGCATGCCCCAGATGCGATCGGTCTCCTGGCCCTTCGACGTGCACATGATGATCGGGATGGTACAGGTGGCGTTGTCGCGGGCGATCGTTCGGGTCGCCTGGTAGCCGTTCATGCCGGGCATGACGACGTCCATCAGGATCAGGTCGGGCAGTTCGGCCTTGCTTTTCACGATGGCTTCCTCGCCACTTTCCGCAGTGACCACGTCGAAGCCGTTCTTCGAAAGCAATTCCAGCAGGGCGAGGCGCTCGGTCGGCGAATCGTCCACCACCATGATCTTCTTGATCGGCATGAGTGTGCTCTGTTCGTTGACTATTCGGCCCGCTCGGGGGCGTGGGTTGCGACCGCCTTGAGCAGACTGTCCTTGGTGAAGGGCTTGGTCAGGTACTCGTCGGATCCGACCATGCGGCCGCGAGCCCGGTCGAACAGCCCGTCCTTGGACGACAGCATGATCACCGGCGTCTGCCTCAGGCGCTGGTTCTTCTTGATCAGGGAGCAGGTCTGGTAGCCGTCGAGCCGTGGCATCATGATGTCGACGAAGATGACGTCCGGCTGGTGATCGGCAATCTTGGCGAGCGCGTCGAAGCCGTCTTCCGCGAGCAACACCTGGCAACCGACCTGGGCCAGAAAGATCTCGGCGCTGCGCCGGATCGTGTTGCTGTCGTCGATCACCATTACCTTGAGGCCGTTCAGATTCACATCGCTACTCCTGAGATTGGGCGTTGGTTCGGCCCTGGGGCGTGCCTGCCCTTGCGACGACTGGTTATCGTCCGCCCGCGGTGCGACTTTAGGATTCCCGGGTTCGGCCGTCGCCGCGACAGGGTCAGATCTCGACCATGTCGAAGTCATCCTTTCGGGCACCGCACTCGGGACAGGTCCAGTTCGGCGGCACGTCTTCCCAGCGCGTGCCGGGGGCGATCCCCTCGTCGGGCAGGCCCGACTCCTCACTGTAGAGAAAGCCGCAGATCAGGCACATGTAGGTCTTGGTTTCGCTGGGCTGCATCGGGATTCGTTTCGGCGACCGAATTGACGATAGAATCGCCCGAATCTTACAGCATTTCCGGGGCCTTTCCGGCCACCCTCCCGGCGCTTTCCGATGAGCTTTGACATGGCAGCCTTCCCTCCGCCGGTGCTGGTCTTCGACGGCAGCGACCCGACCGGTGCCGCCGGCCTTCAGGGCGCGGCACTGACCCTGGCCGCCCAGGGCTGTCTGCCGTTGTCGGTGGCTACGGCGGTCTACTGCGGCGACACCCGCGGCCTCGAGCACGTATATGAACTCGATGCCGAATGGGTGGCGGAGCAGGCGCGCCCCTTGCTCGAGGACATTCCGGTCGCGGCACTGCTGGTGGGCGACCCGGGTTGTCCCGACAGCGTCGGTGTGATCGCGGAGATCGCCGCCGACTACTCGGCGCCCTTGGTCTTCGCGCCGGGCAACCTGCGTGACTCGCCGGATCCGGACGAGGCCGACGACCTCGTCGTGGCGAGTATCGAACTGCTGCTGCCGCAGACCACGGTGGTGGTGGTGGACGGTACCGTCGCGATGCGCATCGTCGCGGCCGGCGATGAGGACGGCGACTGCGGCAGCGCCCAGGAGGCCGCGCGCCTGCTGCTGAGCTGCGGCGCCGAGTGCGTGTTGCTGGCCGAGGGGCGGGACGCGGCGATGCAGTCCTCCGACCTGTTGATCGGCCGCGACGGCGTGATTCGCAAGGATCCCCGGCCTCGGCCGGAAATGCGTGTCAGCGGCAGCCTGTCGGTGCTGGCGGCGGCCCTGGCCGCCGGCCTGGCGCGGGGGCTCGATTGCGCGCGGGCGGTGGGCGAGGCCCATCGCTACATGGCCGGGGCACTGGCAGCGGCGGTGCGGCCGGGCATGGGCGCGGCCCAGGCCGATCGGGTCGCGGCGATGCGCAGGGGCTCATGAGCTGGCGCGACGGTGGCCTCTATCTGGTGACCCGGGACCGTGCCGAGAGCGAGGCCCTGCTCGGCGAGGTCGCGGCTGCGCTGGATGGTGCGCCTGTGCTGCTGCAGTATCGGAGCAAGTCGGTCGACCGGGCGCTCCGCCGCCGACAGGCCGCATCGCTGCTCGCGCTGTGTCGCGAGCGCGGGGTTCCGATGGTGGTCAATGACGATCTCGAACTGGCGCTCGAGATCGGTGCCGACGGTGTGCATATCGGCGGCGACGACGGCGATCCGGTGCAGGCGCGTGCGGCGCTCGGCGCGGGGCGTATTCTCGGCGTCACCTGCTACGATCGATTCGACCGCGCCCTGGCGGCCCGTCGCGCCGGTGCCGACTACGTCGCCTTCGGCGCGATGTACCCGTCGCCGACCAAGCCCGACACGGTTCGGGCGCCGATCGCGCTGGTACGGCGCGCCAGCGAGGCGCTGTCGCTGCCGGTGGCCGTGATCGGCGGCATCACCCTCGACAACGCACCGGCGCTCGTGGCGGCCGGCGCATCCTTGCTGGCAGTGATCAGCGACGTCTTCGCGCATCCGTCCCCGGCCGACAGGGCGGCTGCCTACCGCAGCCTGTTC
This sequence comes from Rhodocyclaceae bacterium, assembly GCA_020445785.1. Lineage (GTDB taxonomy): Bacteria > Pseudomonadota > Gammaproteobacteria > Burkholderiales > Rhodocyclaceae > Cognatazoarcus. Next base: position 38,428 of record JAGRFZ010000069.1, on the reverse strand, counting down.
GGCCGGCCGGGGCCGCGCCGAGAATCGAGAACGAGCCCACAGGAGGGATTCTGAATGAGTCGAAACCAGCAACTGTTCGAGCGTGCCCAACGCACCATCCCCGGCGGGGTCAATTCGCCGGTGCGGGCATTCCGCTCGGTCGGCGGCGATCCGCGCTTCATCGAGCGGGCCGACGGCTGCCGGGTGTGGGATGCCGACGGCCGCGACTATATCGACTACGTCGGTTCGTGGGGGCCGGCGATCGTCGGCCACAGCCATCCCGAGGTGGTCGATGCGGTCCAGCGCGCAGCCGCGCGCGGATTGTCCTTCGGCGCGCCGACCGAGGCCGAGATCGAGATCGCCGAACTGCTGTGCCAGCGCCTGCCCAGCCTCGACATGGTGCGCCTGGTCAGCTCGGGCACCGAGGCCACGATGAGCGCGATCCGGCTGGCGCGCGGCTTCACCGGCCGCGACGCGATCGTCAAGTTCGAGGGCTGCTACCACGGCCATGCCGACTGCCTGCTGGTCAAGGCCGGCTCCGGCCTGCTGACCTTCGGCAACCCCTCGTCCGGTGGCGTACCGGAGGACTTCGCCAAGCACACCATCGTCCTCGACTACAACGATCCCGCGCAACTGGGCGAAGTCTTTCAGGCACGAGGCGACGAGATCGCCGCGGTGATCGTCGAGCCGGTGGCCGGCAACATGAACCTGGTCAGGCCGAGCGACGAATTCATGCACGAGCTGCGGCGGTTGTGCACCGCCCACGGCGCGGTGCTGATCTTCGATGAAGTGATGACCGGATTTCGGGTCGGTCCGCAGGGTGCCCAGGGCTTGTTCGGCGTGACCCCGGACCTGACCACGCTGGGCAAGGTCATCGGTGGCGGCATGCCGGTCGGCGCCTTCGGTGGCCGGCGCGACATCATGGAGCGCATCGCGCCGCTCGGCAGCGTCTATCAGGCGGGGACCCTGTCCGGCAGTCCGGTGGCGGTGGCCGCCGGGTTGGCCTCGCTGCGGCTGGTGGCCGCCGATGGATTCTATGAGACCCTGGCCGCGCGCACGACGCGTCTGGTGGCGGGCCTCGAGGCCGCAGCCGACCGCAACGGCGTGGTGTTCAGCGCCCAGTCGCTGGGTGGCATGTTCGGCCTCTACTTTTCGCAGGATTGCCCCAAGGGGTATTCTGATGTGATGGCAAGCGACCGCGATGCCTTCAACCGCTTCTTCCACGCGATGCTCGAAGCCGGTCACTACTTCGCGCCGTCGGCCTTCGAGGCCGGCTTCGTTTCGGCCGCCCATACCGACCACGACATCGATCTGACCGTGTCCGCCGCCAACGCGGTGTTCGCGGCTATCGCCGCTTGATCGGGCCGGCCGTCGGCGGCGTCGGTCACTTCGGGGGAACTGGAGATCGGATATGACGACAAGCAAGGGTGAGCGTACCCGCAGCACCATTCTGGATGCCGCCGTCGCTCTGGCCTGCGTGCAGGGCTTCGAGGCCTTGTCGATCGGTTCGTTGGCCGATCGCGTGGGGATGTCCAAGAGCGGGCTGTTCGGCCACTTCGGCTCGCGGGAGGAGTTGCAGATCGCGGCCATCGAGGCCGCGGCGGAACGCTTCGCGGTGCTCGTGTACCGGCCGGCCCTCGAGGCGCCCCGTGGTTTGGCGCGACTCAACGCCTTGATCGACAATTGGCTGACCTGGGTCGAGCGCTGCGGCTGGGACGGTGGCTGCCCGTTGGAGGGCGCGATCCACGAATTCGACGATCGGCCCGGGCCCGTCAAGGCCGCGGTGGTGCGGCATTTCACCCGCCTCGAGCGTGAGCTCGCGCGCACCATCCGCCTGTGCGTCGATACCGGCGAGTTCGATCGGAATCTCGATGTGGACCTGTTCGTCTTTCGCCTGATGGGCGTAGTGATGGCCTTCCACTATCGCCGCCGGCTGATGGGCGGCACCCGCGCCGAGGCGGTCACGCGCGCCGCTTTCGCGTTGCTGATCAAGGAGTCGGCGCCGGGGCGGGTGCCCCACGACCAGTGAGGCCCACGCCGGGCTGGATCGCTCGCGGCGCTGCGCCGCCAGATGCTGCGACGACGAAGGCCCGGGGGCGCATGGCTTCCCCCGGGCCTTCGATTTCGAAGCCGCTCAGCGGGTCGTGCGCCGGCGGCGACGGATCGCACCCATGCCCGCGGCGCCGGCCGCCAGCAAGGCGAGCGAGGTCGGCTCGGGTACCTCGTTGTTGGGATCGTCGTCCGGGCACGGCGGCTGGTCGACGCCGCCGCAGATGCCGCCGCTGGTCGACTCGCTCGCGGTGAGGCCTGCGATGAAGACCCCGCTGTCGAAGGCCGAGTCCGCGGTGTCGCCGATGACGACTTTCAGGGTGTGGGACGCGAGGTTGGTGTCGAGCAGGCCCGAGACGCCGAGCGCGATCGACAGGCCGTCGTACTCGATGTCGTACTGGCCGGGGTTGCTGTTGTCGACGAAGTTCGCGGCATTGACCCCGACCACGAAGGACACCAAGGAGTTGTCCGGGAAGAACGCGTAATTGACGCCGTCGACGATGAACAGGAAGAAGTCGGTCACGTCCTGATCGGGAAACTCGTCGCTGCCGAAGACGAACTGGGCATTGACCGAATTGACGCCCGGATCCACCGTGAATTCGATGAACAGCGAGTTCACGTCATTCACGACGGACGACGGCGCCGCCGCGGCATCGAGGATCGCGGTCACTTCGGCGTCGCCGCCGGTGGCCGGAACGCCGGTGAAGGCCGAGTCCGTGTTGGTGGCCGGGATCTCGGCGGAGCCGGAGGTCAGAAAGATTCCGTCGTCGAGGGCGATCGACGGACCGCCGGCGGACGACACCAGGTTGAGGTCCGAATAGGTTCCGGACTGAGGCGTAGAAAGATTGCCGACAAACGTGGACGAGAGCACGTTGATACCGCCGCCGGGTGCCAACAGCGCGTCGGTCAAGGTGGTCGCAGCTTCGGTTTCGTCGGCGCCAATGGCGGTGTTGATCAGCAGGGCGGAGGCCGGCGCCGAGAGCGCCATGCCCGCTGCAGCGATGATGGCGAGAGCGATCTTCTTCATTTTCTTGTCCTATTCGAATGACGACGGCAACCAACGCATCATTCGGGCCAGCCAAGGAAAATTTTGAAAATCAATCGATTGTGTGGGGTGTCATGCCAATTTCGTAACGACATGTAAATTCTTTCGACAGATCAAACCAGAAACAAGGTCGCCAGGCCGAGGAAGATGAAGAATCCGCCAGAATCGGTACAGGCGGTAATCAGAACGCTGGAGCCGAGCGCGGGGTCGCGTCCCAGGCGTTGCATCGTCATCGGGATGAAGACCCCCATCGCCGCTGCCAGCAGCAGGTTCAGCGTGGTCGCCGCGGTCATTACCAGCCCCAGCTGCCATCCTCCATAGAGCAACCAGGCGACGACGCCGAGCATGCTGCCCCAGACCAGGCCATTGAACAGCGCGACGCCGGTCTCCTTCTTGAGCAGGCGCAAGGCGCTGTCGCTGCTGAGCTGCCCCATCGCCATCGCACGCACGATCATCGTGATCGTCTGGTTGCCGGAATTGCCCCCGATGCCGGCGACGATCGGCATCAACGCCGCCAGCGCCACCAGTTTCTCGATCGATCCCTCGAAAACGCCGATCACACGCGATGCGACGAAGGCGGTGACCAGGTTCACCGCGAGCCAGGCCCAGCGATTTTTCACCGAATCGAAGACCGGCGCGAAGATGTCTTCGCCTTCCCGCAGGCCTGCGTGGTTGAGGATTTCGGCGTCGGCGTCCTCGCGGATGAAGTCCACCACGTCGGCGACGGTCACCCGCCCCATCAGCCGGCCCTCGGCGTTGACCACCGGCGCCGACACCAGGTCGTAGCGCTCGAAGGCGCTGGCGGCGTCTTCGGCCTTGTCGTCCGGGCGCAGGCTCAACGGTTCGGCGATCATGACTTCTGCGACGGTGGTTTCGGGATCGTTGATCAGCAGCGAGTTGATCGGCAGCACGCCGCGTAACTGCTCGCTGCGGTCGATCACGAAAAGCTGGTCGGTGTGGTCGGGCAGTTCCTCGAATCGCCGCAGGTAACGCAGCACGACTTCCAGGCTCACGTCCTCGCGGATCGTGACCATTTCGAATTCCATCAGGGCGCCGACCGCGTCCTCGGTGTAGGACATCGCGGCCCGCAGCTGGGCCCGCTCTTCGAGGTCGAGAGAGAGGTAGACATCCTCCATCACCTCTTCCGGCAGATCCGGCGCCAGATCGGCCAGTTCGTCGGCATCGAGGGTTTCGGCCGCAGCCTTGAGTTCCTCCGGCGCCATGGTCTCGATCAGCGATTCGCGGACCGCGTCGGAGACCTCGAGCAGGATGTCGCCGTCGCGCTCGGCACGTACCAGTTCCCACACGAACAAGCGCTCGTCGAGCGGCAGGGTCTCGAGCAGGTCGGCGATGTCGGCCGGGTGCAGCGCGTCCAGGCGCTCCCTCAGCTCGGCGACATGCTGCTTGTGCACCAGCCCCTCCACCAGATCCTGGCGCGGCATGTCCTGGCGATGGACCAGATCCTCGACCAGGCGATGGCGGCCGAGCAGCTCCTGTACGTCCTTGAGCTGCTGCTGGACCTCTTCGCGGGAGCGGGGCTGTTCGGCTTCGGCCATGATCCTCAGTCGATACGGAGCGCGCCTGCCGCCATGGCGGCAGGCTGGTGCGGGGAAACGGCGGTACGCCGCCGCCGTGCGGAGCCTTGCATGCGGCCCGTCGCGATGTTGCGGCGCGTGAACCGGGATTCTACGGGCTTTGGGGCGCTTGCCGCGAGTCCGTGGCGGGCGGAGGACGGATTTTCGGCCGACGGGGGGCGCACCTGCCGTCGTGCAGGCCTCGATTCCGCCGCGTCAAGGAATCTCGGAACGATGCATGCGGCGGCGGATGCGCTCGGCGTGGCTGGCCAGTCGGGGGCCGAACTCGCGCTCGTAGCGTCGCGGGTTGGGCAGCATCACCGCCAACCGGGCGGCCTGGGCTGGACCCAGTGCTGCCGCCGGGATGCGGTAGTAGTGGCGTGCCGCGGCTTCTGCACCGAACACCCCATCACCCCATTCGACCACGTTCAGATAGACTTCCAGGATTCGGCGCTTCGACCACAGCGACTCGATCATCAGCGTGATCAAGGCCTCCTCGGCCTTGCGCAGGTAGCTCTTGCCCGGCCACAGGAACAGGTTCTTGGCGAGCTGCTGGCTGATCGTCGAACCGCCGGCCGCGGGGCGACCCCGGCGATGGTTGCGTTCGATGGCGCGCTGGATGCCCTCCCAGTCGAAGCCTTCGTGATCGACGAACTTGTCGTCTTCGGCGGCGACCACGGCGCGCTTCAAGTGGTCCGAAATGCGCTCGTAGGGTACCCACCGGTGGGCGAGCGCAGCGTTCGGGTCCTCGGTCTGCATCGCTTCCAGACGTAGTGCCATGAAGCTGGTGCGCGCCGGGTCGAAGCGGCTCCACCAGATCAGTTGCGCCATGATCACGGCGTGGGCCAGTACCGCCAATGCGACGAGGCCGAGCAGCGCGATGCCGAACCAGCGCATCACGCGTCGCATCGCGCCGCCTCGGCGCCGGTACGGGCGCTGCCGAATCCGTACGCCCCACGCCCGTCGCCTGCGAACGTGCCTGCGCTAGCGTGCGGTGATCGTGTCCGCATTGGTGAAGTTCCAGGTGCGCACGATCTCGAGCTGATCGGTATCGCGCCGGATGGCGGGCGGGAATTCGGCGAACGGGCTCGCCAATTCGACGATCCGACGGGCGGCGCCGTCGAGAATGTCGTGGCCGCTGGAACGGATCACATCGATCTTCACGACACTGCCGTCCGCCCGCAGGATGACCGACAGCAGCAGGCTGCCGTAGACCTTGCCGCGGGCCGCCTCCGGGTAGTTGAGGGTGCCGACGCGTTCGATCTTCTGACGCCAGTCCTCGACGTACTGGGCGAAGCGGTATTCCTTGGTGCGTGCGCCGATGAATTTGCGGCGCGGCCGCTTGGCGTATTCCTGCAGGCGTTTCTCGACCCGGGCCTCGAGACGGGCGATCGCCGCCGCGCTGTCGAGCAGATCCTGGCCGGAGACCCGGGCTTCGTCGGGTTGCTGTTGTTGTTGCTGCTCGACGACGACCCGGGTCTCGGCCTTGGCCCGGGTCAGCAACTCGCGCTGGGCCGCTTCCAACTGCTGCACCCGGCGCTGGGCCTGGAGCAGCGCGTCGCCACGGACATCCTGCTTCTTGGCCGGCAGCGGACTGGCCGCCTTGACGTCGGCGTCGGTGTTGCCGCCGCCGTCGAGGTTGGCCTGGGCCAGGGCTTCCGGCTTGTCGGCCGGCCGTTCGTGGCGTGCGTTCACCAGTACCACTTCGAGGCCGCGATCGCGAAACGGTTTGTCCAGTTCCGGCATCTTGAAGCGGATCGACAGGATCAGACCGTGCAGCAGGACCGAGACCAGAATCGCGAAGTGGAGCGCGTGCCGGGCCTCCGGCACCGGAGGCGGCAGCGTGCTCGATGGCGAACGCCGGGAGCGCTTGCGGGCCATCACCTCAGAGTTCCAGTTCCGTGCTCAACTCGTCGTCGCTGGGTTCCGACAGGACCGCGACAAAGCGCGCGTCGAGCTCGATGTCGATCAGGTCGCTGCCGGTGACCGCCAGACGAACACGGCTGCCGGGAAGCTGCAGCGGCATCGACGGCACCTTGAAGACGAAGGGCGCGTGCTCGAGCCGCACGACGTTGTCGCGCAGCACCCGTGCGACGATCTCGCCGATGTCGTTCTGGCGCAACCAGCGCAGGCACCAGTAGCGCTCCATCATGCGCTGGAATTCGGCATAGGCGGCGTAGGTCAGCTCGAAGTCCCGCATCGCTGCCATCAGATCGGGCGATTTGTCCGCGAACGGCGGTTCTTCGCCACGCAAGGTCGCCACCAGTTGCCATTGATTGACCAGATCCACGTAGCGGCGCAGCGGAGAACTGCTCCAGGCGTAGGAGTCGACGCCGAGACCTTCATGGGGGCCGCTGACCGTCGACATCCGCACCTTGCCGCCGGCCTGCACGCGGTACAGGCCGGACACCCCGCGTTCGGCCAGCATTTTGCCCCAGGTCGCGTTGGCCAGGATCATCAGCTCGGCCACCAGCTTGTCCATCGGCGAGCCCCGCTGGCGTTCGGTGATCGTGACGAAGCCCGGGCCGTCGCGGGTCTCGCTCTGCCAATCGACGTAGAAGCTGAAATCGGTCTGCTGCGGCTGGCTCGAACTCTTGCCGCGGCCGGCTTCGAGCACGGTCGCCAGTTCCCATAGCAGGGTCAGTTCGCGCTTCCAAGGGTAGTCCTCGCCGTGGCTGCTGGTCAGGCTCTCTTCGTTGAACAGCGGTTCGACGTCGTGGTGGCGCAGATTGGCCACCACCGGCACCCGCTCGATCCGGGTCTCGTGACCGGTGACTGCCAGCGCCGGGCTGAGATCCAGATACAGCGACAGCGCCGGGCGGCTTTGGCCGGCCGACAGGGTGAAGCACTCGACCACCGCGTCGGGCAGCATCGTGATCTTGCGGCCCGGCATATAGACCGTGGACAGGCGCTCGCGGGCGATCGTGTCGAGTTCCGACCCCCGTCCGAATCCGAGTGCCGGGGCCGCGATGTGGATGCCGACGCGCCAGCCGCCGCCGGCAGCCGCGGTGACCGAAAAGGCGTCGTCGATCTCGGTGGTGGTGGCATCGTCGATCGAGAACGCCTGGACGTCGGCCAACGGCAGGTCGTCCGCCAACTGCGGTGCGATGCCGGCCGGAAACGCCGTGCCCTGCGGGAAGTGCTCGAACAGGAAGCGGCCGAAGTGCAGATCGTGGGACGACGCCACCGCGCCACAGCGCAGCAACAGGCGGGCGGTCGACAGGCCGGCGTCGACACTGGCCGCTTCCAGTGCCTTGACCTCGAGGCGGTTGCGATCGGGCCGGAACATGATCTGGTCGAGCATCGGCGCAAACTCGTCCGGCAGGCGCCCCTCGAGCAGGGTGTCGCGCATGCGGGCCACGGCTTCCGCCTGCTGCTTCTTCTTCTCGAGCCCGGCCAGCGCGGCTTGCAGGATCTCGGCAGGCGCCTTGCGGTAGCGGCCGCGGCCCTTGCGGTGGAAATACACCGGGGCCGAATGCAGGGCCATCAGGACCGCCGCCGATTCGACCGCGTTCGGTGGCCGGCCGTGATACTCGCGCGCGAACTCCTCGAAGCCGAACTCGTCGTCGCTGCAGACCTCCCACAGGAAGGGGACGTCCTGCTCGGTCGACTCGGCCTGGGCCTGCTCGAGCAGCGATTGCGGCGCGGGGCTGTCGAAGCGCAGCAGCGCATGGGCAGCCTTTAGTTTGAGACGCTTGCCATGGGTGTTCTCTACCTGCAGCGAGGTGCCGCTGTCCTGCAGGATGGTGCCGGCCTTGAAATGACCGTCCTCTTCGAAAAGTACGTACATCGATGACTCCGGACTAGCCCGCCAGTGTACCGGATGCCCGGGTCCGTTGCCGCGAGGCCCGCCAGAGATCGGCGGAATAGACGGCCAACGCGAGCCAGATCAAGGCGAACGCCGCCAGACGGCCGCCGTCGAAGGGCTCGCGGAAGACCCACACCGCCAACACGAAGCTCAGGCTCGGCGCCAGGTATTGGGCGAAACCGACCGTGGTCAAGGGCAGGCGACGGGCGCCGTAGGCGAACAGCATCAGCGGCGTCGCGGTGATCAGCCCCGCCATCGGCAGCAGGTAGCCGAGCGCGAAGACGACCTCCGGCGCGAAGTGACCGCCGTGTGCCTGCCAGCCGAGCCAAGCGGCGGCCGGCACGCTGAGCATTGCGGTCTCGACCAGCAGGCCGCTGACCGGATCCACCGGCGCGCGCTTGCGCAGCAGTCCGTACAGGCCGAAGGTGAGTGCCAGGAAGAGGGCAATCCACGGCAGGCTGCCCACCTGCCAGATCCGCAGCAAGACGCCGGCGAGGGCAATCGCCACGGCCAGCCGTTGGGCCGGTCGAAGGCGTTCACCCAGCAGCATCGCGCCGAGCAGCATGCTGAACAGCGGATTGATGAAATATCCGAGGCTGGCTTCGAGGGTTCGTCCGGCGTTGATCGCCCAGACGAAGGCCAGCCAATTGGCGCCGTTCAGAAGCGCGGTGGTGGCCAGCGTCGTGGCAAGGCCCGGATGTGCCGCGAGTTGGCGACGGACGTCGCCGATGCGCCCGGTGAGGGTCAGTGCGCCGGTCAGCAGCAGCGCCGACCACAGGGCCCGGTGGGCGACGATGTCTTCCGCCGGCAGCGCCGCGACCGCCTTGAAGTACAGCGGTGACAGACCCCAGATCGTGAAGGCGGTGACGATCGCGATCAGCGCTGGCCGCTGGCTGGCGTCATTCACTTGCAGGCCAGCGCCAGCAGGACGCGATTGCTGGTGGCGTAGCCTTCGCCCGCGCGGCAGGGCCGAAGTTCGTGGGCGACCTCGTCGGCAAGCTTGCGGCCGACGGCCTCGGGCAGGCGGGCGATCGCCTCGGCGGCGCCGCCGGCGAGGTCCAGGAAGGCCTGCCAGTATTCGGCGGCGTCGGCGAATCGGCAGTCCAGTCGGTAGTCGGTGGTGTCGGTCGTGCCAAAGCCGGCGTCGGCCAGCAGCCGGCGCAGCACCGGTGCTTCGCCGAAGCGGAATACCGATGGCCGCGGTACCCGGGGCGGCGGCAGCAGGCGCGCGATGCAGGCCTGGGCGTGACTGATCAGCGGCACGGCGTCGGCCGGACCCCACACCGACAGTGCCAGCCGGCCGCCCGGCACCAGCACCCGCCGGACTTCGGTCAGCGCGGCCAGCGGGTCCGGCAGGATGAAGAGGCCGAGGCCGAGCGTGACCAGGTCGAAGCGATCGTCGGCGAACGGCAGCGTCTCCGCGTCGGCGGCGCAATAGGTCATCGGGCGGTGGTCGTCGGACGCGAAGGCGTCGCGGCCACAGGCGAGCATGGCCTCGGCAATGTCGCTGGCCACCACCAGGCCGTCGTCGCCGACCCGGGCGGCCGCATCGGCCGCCAACAGGCATGGCCCGCTGGCGAGATCCAGGATGTGCTCGCCCGGTGCCGGGGCGGCCAGCTCGACCAGCGCCTGCTGCAGCGCTTGGCGGGCGGTCGCGGCGGCGAGATAGCGTCCGGCAATGCGGTTGAAACCGGCGCGCTCGTTGGCCTTGAAACGCTCGGCGTCGAACGCGCTCACTGGACTGCCCTCCCGTCACTTCGTGACACCGAAGGGCCGGTTTTGCACCGCCGGCCCGTTCGGCAGGCGCGAAGCCGCGCGTCGCGAAACCCCCGCCGCACCCCCAGCAGAGGGATCGCGCGCACGTCGGGCGGCCGGGCATGCGCGCTCATCCGGCGAGACCGGCGAAGCGAAGGATTTCGTCGAGGTAGTCGTCCCAGCGGGTGAAGCTGTGATCGCCCCCTTCCAGAACCGTCTGGTGGCAGCCGGCGTACTTGGCCACGGCATGGCGGTAGTCGAGTACTTCGTCGCCGGTCTCGGCCATCAGCCAGTAGCGTTCGGGTCGCGTGATGTGCTCGACTTCGATGGCCCGCAGCTGCGCGATGTGCTCGCGCGTAAAGGTAAATATTTCGCCGGTGAAGAAATTGTCGAGCACGCCGATCCAGGGTTCGAGCGAGAGGTAGGACAGTACCCCCGGGTTCACCAGCACCGCGCGCAGGCCGCGTCGCTCGGCAAGCCAGGTCGCGTAGTAGCCGCCCAGCGAACTGCCGACCAGGGTCGGCGAACCGCCGAACCGGTCGAGGGCCTCGTCGAGCAGCGCGAGCGCTTCCGCCGGCACCGGCGAGAGCTGCTCACACCAGTAGTGGGCGCCGAGCCCCCTGGCCTGCATGTGTTCGCGCAGCCGGGTGGCCTTGTGGGAGGCCGGTGCCGATCGGAATCCGTGCAGGTAGAGAATCAAGAGGTGCTCCAGTCGACCCAGCCCAGTTGCCAACTGCCGAGCACGAATAGGCCGAAGGCGATGCGGTACCAGGCAAAGGGCGCGAAGCTGTTGTGCGAAACATAGCGGACGAAGGCCTTGACCGCCACCATTGCGGCGAGAAAGGAGCAGACGAATCCGACGCCGAACACGGCGACATCGTCGAGGCTCAGCAGCGCGCGGTTGCGATAGACGTCGTATGCGGTGGCGGCCAGCATCGTCGGAATCGCCAGGAAGAACGAGAACTCGGCCGCCGCCTTGCGCGAAAGGCCGAGCAACAGGCCGCCCATGATGGTGGCGCCCGAACGGGAAACGCCCGGGATCATCGCCATCGCCTGGGCGAAGCCGACCTTGAGGGCCAGTTTCCAGTCCATGCGGTCGACCGCCTCGACCTTGGGGTGGTAGTGGCCGCGCTCGATCCACAGGATCAGCAGGCCGCCGACGATCAGCGCGATGGCGACCGTCAGCGGGTTGAACAGGTAGTGCTTGATGATGCTGTAGAACAACAGGCCGAGCACCGCCGCCGGCAGGAAACCGACGAACAGGTTGAGCACGAAGCGATTGGCCTCGGCGCTCCGCCCGAAGCCGGCGGCGACGCGGATGACGCGTTCCCGATAGTCCCAGCACACGGCCAGGATCGCGGCGAGCTGGATCACGATCTTGAAGACCTTGCTGCGCTCGTCGTTGTAGGAGAGCAGGTCGCCGAAGATGATCAGGTGACCGGTCGAGGACACCGGCAGGAATTCGGTGAGGCCTTCGATCACGCCGAGCACGGCGGCCTTCAGGATGAGCAGGATGTCCATCGGGGATGCTGCAGTGCGAAAGGCTGAGATTATCCTAGAAACCGTCGTCGGCTGCGTCCGAGTGCGGACGGAAGCGATCTTTCGTGGGGCCGATCGCGGCGGCGCGTGACGCGTTGCACGGCCGCGCGGGCGTTCGGCGGTCACTTGCGGCGCAGCCGTCCGAACCTGGTATCAAGACGGCTGCCTGTCCGCCGTAGACGCCATGCAAAGGGCATGGTTGTCGAGCGATGCAGAAGAAGATTCCAATCGAGCGCCTCAAGCGCGGCATGTACATCCAGGACATCTGCGGTGACTGGATGTCGCACCCGTTCTGGCGTCGTAGCTTTCTGCTGAAGAACGAGGCGGACGTCGCGCGCTTCCGCGAAGCCGGCATCCGCGAGGTGTATATCGACACTGCACGCGGCCTCGACGACGCCGAGGGGGTTGCCGCGGCAGAGGTTCAGCAAGTCGTACAGCAAGAGATCGAAGAAGCCGTCGAACAGGCACAGGAGCCGGCGCGCGAGCGAACGCTGGCCGAAGAGATGCCGCGTGCGCGCGGCATCCACGCCCAGGCCAATCGCGTCGTGCGCGACATGATGCGCGACGTTCGCCTGGGTCGGGCAGTATCGCTCGAGAATGTCGAGCCGCTGGTGGACGCGGTCACCGAATCGATCTTGAGCAACGGCAATGCCCTGCTCGGACTGGTCGGCATCAAGAACAAGGACGACTACACTTTCCAGCATTCGGTCAGCGTGTGCACGCTGATGATCACCTTCGGTCGCTCGATCGGTCTGGCCGGTGACGAATTGCGCGAGGCCGGCATCGGCGGCCTGGTGCACGACATCGGCAAGATGCTGGTGCCGGAAGAAGTGCTCAACAAGCCGGGACGGCTGAGCGACGAAGAATTCGCGCTGATCCGCCGCCATCCCGGTGACGGCCACGAGATCCTGCTGGGCATCGGGGGGGTCGGCGAGGTGGCACTCGACATCACCCGCCACCACCACGAGCGGATCGACGGCAGTGGCTACCCGGATCGCCTGGAGGGCACGCAGATCAGCACCATGGCGAAAATGGCGGCGATCGTCGACGTCTATGATGCGATCACCGCCGACCGCTGCTATCACAAGGGAATGCCGGCTACCGAAGCCTTGCGCAAGATGTGGGAGTGGAGCGCCAACCACTTCGATCGCAAGCTGCTGGCATCCTTCATGCGATGCGTCGGCATCTATCCGATCGGCAGCCTGGTGCGGCTCGAGTCGGGGCGCCTCGGCGTGGTCATCGCCCAGTCCCCGCAGGACGCGCTGAAGCCGATGGTGCGGGTGTTCTTCAATACCCGCGCCAACGCCTACGTCACGCCCGAAGTCATCAACCTCGAAAGCCCGCGCTGTGGCGACCGCATCGTCTCGGATGAATCGCCCCGGCGCTGGAAGATCGATCCACAGCGTTTCATGGATGCCGTTGCCGCGTAACGGGCCGCAGCGGTTCAGGCCGGTGGCTGGTGCACCACCCATTCGATGAGGTGGGTGTGGGCCGGCGTGAGCTGCCACAGCGCGTAGTCGGCGGCGTGGCCGGGGCCGGCCAGGCGGAAGGTTTCGTGGTCGATCAGGGCCAGTTCGCCACCGGGCCAGAAATGCGCGAGCACCGTCTCCAGCGGATCATCCGCGAACGCTCGCGCCGCCGCACCGGCGCGGGGGCGTACGGTGGTGGACACCACATCGTGGTAGCTCGCCCAGTGCCGACCGACGAGCTGGTCGGCCAAGGGTCCGTGCCAGCGCCCACCACCGGGTGGGCGCACTTGCCCGAGCACGTTGCAGAACAGTATCGCCGCATCGGGAAAGGCTTCGGCGAGCGGACGCAGCGGCGCCGTTCCGCGCAGGACGTCGATTCGCTCGAATCGCAGCGGCCGCCCGCGTGCGCGGCGCGACAGCCAGCGACGGGCGAGTGCGTCGGGTTCGAGCGCGATGATTTCGGCAAAGTGGTGCATGCGTTCGATCGGCAGCGTATGGCCGGCGCTCGGCCCGACCAGCACCAATCGCTCGCAGGGTGGTTGCCACGCCGCCAACCAGCCGGCCACCGCGTCACGGAACGGTCGCCAAGCCTGGTCGCGATGGCGCAGCGCGCGCCAGTGGTAGCGCAACCCACCGGAATCGGTGAGCCAGGCGATGCGGCGGAGGCGAGGGGCTCGGGCCATGGTGCTTCGATGGTCAGCGGCGGATCCGGCAGGGCGCAGGACCGGGTGCCGATCCCCTGTGCCGACGGGGGGGCGGAATCCGCTCGGTGGCGTCTCCGTTGCGCTGGTCTCGCCCCGCGCCGAAATTCCGGCCGAATCCGATCTCGATCCGCCGCTCGCCACGTAGCGATCGCGCAAGCCCCAGAGCCCGAGAACCTCGCCGCGCGCGAGTCAAGCCCCAATTGTTGCGGAACGTGAGCATGCGCAACGCAATTTTGCGGTCGACTATCATTTAACTTTTTCCGGCCTGCCATGCCGCCCCGGTGGCGATTCTGCAGCAGGCGGATCTCGCACGGAAGCCAGGGCCATGCCGAAGCCGATTCGCTGGAACGACGCGATGCTGACCGGAATCGAGGAAATCGACCGCCAGCACCGTGTGCTGGTGAACACGCTCAACGACGTGATCGCCAGCTTGCCCCACGGCGCCAGCGAAGAACTGGCGGAACGCATCACCCGCGACCTCCTGAGCTACGCGCTCTACCATTTCGATGCGGAGCAGGGGCTGATGCAGGCCTATGGCTACGTGGACGCCTGCGGCGACGACGCGGCGCGGCATCTGGCACAGCACCAGGCATTCTCCGAGCGTGTCGAGTCGCTGCGCGAGCAGATCAATCGTGGCGAAATGCTCGATCTGGTCAAGGTCGTGCGCTTTCTGCAGAACTGGCTGGTCGGCCACATCATGAACACGGATCTGCGTTTCGGCGAATTCGTTCGCCGCGAGCGGGCGGCCGGTCTCGGCAACCACTGACGGCCGCGCGCCGCCGCCCCGAAACGGGAAAACGCTGCATGACCGGGCCCGCTGGGAACGGTCATCCATGGCGCGTCGCTGCGAGGCTCGGTTCGTGCGCCGGACCCCTCAGGATGCGCCGGTAGTAGGATTCGTGCGCGGCGCTGCCGGCTGGCCAGCAGCGAAGAAACTGGCTCAGCCAGCGGTCATGGTCGTACCGTAGCGGTAAGGCGTCGAGGTACAGCGCACCGATGCGGGTGCCGTACAGGCTCGGCAGTGGCGGCGGTGACGACGACAGGCGGCTCACCAGCCCTTCGCGGCGGTCCGAGAAATTGGGCATGCCGGCCGCGCCATTGTTGATTACCGCGATGCGCCCGCGGCCCGCACCGAAGCAGCGCAGCACGGGCAGGCAGGTGTGGCTGCTGGCAAACACGCGCACGCCGGCGAGCTGGAATGCGTTATGCCGCCATTCGTGCGTGTCGGCGACGTCGATCGCGGGAAGGCCGAATCGCCACCCCGCCAGGCTGTCGGCGTCACCGTGCACCACACCGATGTCGATCTCCGCGATGCGGTAACGGCGAACCATGGGCAGCCGTGCGAGATGCGCGATGGCGTCGTCGTCGCCGCGAGCCGTCTGCTTGAGGCGAGCGTGGATCCGGTTGGAGCGGGCCACAGTGGCGTCGTCCACGTCCTCCGGGTAGGCGCAACCACAGCCGGCGGAAGCTTCGTCCGCCAGCAACTCCGCCTCGACGTTGCCGAGCGTCGCATCGTGGCCGGCCACCCAGCGGTCGACGGCCGCAAAATCGTCCGCGCGGGCGTCGAACCAGTGGAAGTCGCCATTGAAGCAGATCCGCACCGGACCGGGCTCGGCAGCCACCAACGCAGCGAGCGCATCCAGCGCGGCGCGGTTGCCGTAGAGCCCGCCGACGACGTAGAGCGTGGCCGCGCCGGTCGGCTCCGCGTTGGCGATCGCCGCAGCGCCGTAGCGGTAGCGCAGCGGGCAGACGCGCCCTGCCGCGGTCACGACGCGCCGGCGGCAGCCGGCCTGCGGCGCGTGGCGGCAAGCGGCAGCAGGAAACCGACGAAGCAGATCACCAGGCCGTAGAGGTTGGTGCCGAGCAGCAGCGCGTATTTGCCTTCGCCGATCGCCCAGCTCGCCGGAATCTGGCCGGCCGCGAGCAGCACGCCGAGCATCATGCCGCTCCAGAAGGACAGGTGGAAGGACAACGGCGAATAGCCGACCCGGCCCGACAGCAGGAACACCGGCGCCAGGCCGATCACCATGGTGCCACTGATGGTCGTCGCCTTGAGAATGTCGGTGCCCAACATCATCGGCAGATTGCCGACGATCGCCAGCACTACCATCGCCGTCGCACCGACGCCCAATGCGCGCCGCGGCGGTTTTCGCCCGGCCACCAGCGGGAGTTCGCGCGCGACCGTGCGCGAAAGCGAGGTGAAGGTCGAATCGAGCGTGGATGCGGCCGACGAAACCATCACCGCGATCATCGCGAAGAAGCCGAAGGTGCTGAGCGTACGGGCCAGCGCGGCCGGCACGTTGCCGCCGCCACTGATGCCTTCGAGGCGGGCATGCACGCCGACCAGCGAGAATGCCAGGATGGCGAAGAAACCGAGGACGCCGGCAACCGTAAATGCCCGCAACATGGTCTTCTCGTCGGTGATGAAGCCGCGATCGGTCAGCACCGGGTCGTGAAACGGGTAGGACAGTACCTGCAGCAAGGCCACCAACAGCAGGTCCAGTCCCATCGACAGCGCCAGCTCGCCCTCGCTGAGCAGGCGCACGGGCCCATGGGCGGGCAGCACCCAGGCCAACACCAGGGCCAGAAAGACGACGAACACGACGGCCTGGATGCCGTCGGTAAAGATCGAGCTGCGCAGGCCGCCCTTGAGACTGTAGAACAGCACCGCCGCAGTGAACAGCAGCGCGGCGGCGACGAAGGCGGTCGATCCGGCCTCGCCGTAATAGCCGCCGACCACTGCGGTGTTGCTCCATACCTCGTTGAACAGGCGCACCAGGATCGCTGCCGCGAAGGCCAGCGCGGCGCTGCGGCCGTACTTGCCGACCAGCCAGGGGACGATGCCGGTCGCGCCGTCGCGGCGGCGCAGGCGATAGATGACCCAGCCGGCGAACGGAATCGACAGCCAGTAGGCAGCGTAGGCGAGGCCTCCGACGATGCCGTAGGCTGCCCCGAGGTTGGCTGCGTTGGTGACCGACTTGGCAAAGATCCAGCTGATGAAGACGCTCGCGGTCAGTGCCCAGCCGGAGGCCGGGCGGCCGGATTCGTCATGGCCCAGGAAGAAGCCGGATTCCGAGCGCACGCGTGGCGCGAGCACGTACATGAGGCCGCCGAACACCAGCAGGAAACCCCAGAAGAAGACGCCCTGAAGCGGGGAGTACTGGCTCATCCTCCTGTCCTCACGCCAGTGCGCCGCCGCAACTCGAGCCCTGCCCGGCGGTGCAGCCGTAGCAGTGGCCGGCAACCCGGATCGGTCTGTCCGCGAGTTCGGTTGCCGTGATCTGCGACAGGTGCAGGCGCGGCTCGTGATGGGGGATGCCGAGACCGAGCTGCTGGTTGAAATCGCAATCGTAGACGTAGCCCTGCCAGTCCACCGAGAGCAGCGACCGGCACATCACCGTGGCCAGGTTGTCTTCGCTGTGGGCGGCGCGCAGCAGCGCCATGTAACGGTTGAATTCGCGCTTCGAGATGAGCATCGATCCGAAGCGCTGGATCGGCATGTTGGCCAGCGTGAACAACTGATTGAAAACGATGCCGAAGCGCGTTTCGAGGGATGACTTGTAGGCGGCCTCCAGTTCCGCCTGGGGCGGCGGCAGGCTGGCCCCCTGGGGGTTGTAGACCAGGTTCAGTTCGAGTCCGCTACCCGCCCGGCCGTAGCCCAGCCGGTTGAGACGATGCAGTGCGTCGATGCTGGCCTCGAACACGCCCTTGCCGCGCTGCTGGTCCACGTTCTCCTCGAGGTAGCACGGCAGCGACGCCACCACGGTGACCTGTTGGGCGGCCAGGAAATCCGCCAAGTCTTCGTGGTCGGGCTCCTCGAGAATCGTCAGATTGCAGCGATCCAGCACCGTGCGGCCGAGTTCGCGGGCGGCGCCGACCAATCGACGGAAATGTCGGTTCAGTTCCGGGGCGCCGCCGGTCAGGTCGAGGGTCGTGACGCCGGGGCTCGCCGCCAGGAAATCGATCACCGCATCGATGTTGGCCTCGTCCATCTCCTCCGTCCGCCGCGGACCGGCGTTGACATGGCAATGGACACAGCTCTGGTTACATCGATAACCGAGGTTGACCTGAAGTGTCTCCAGGGCGTGACGACGGATGGCGGGAAATCGCGTGCTGGCGAGCAGCGGCAGGGTGGCGTGCATGCAGGGCTCCGGTGGACTCGTAGAGATTCTGACCTCTTGCCGGGCGCCCACCTTACACCGTCACCGCGGCTTTCGAACGGCGACGGAGCCGGGTGCCCCGGTCGCCGCTGGGGACGATTGGGGGATTGGTGGGGAATGGGGGAAACATTCCCCCAAGAACTTGGCGATATCCCCCAGTGGGCGACGAGGGGCTACGAGAAAATTCGGAGAAAATCACGTAACTATATGAAATAAAAGAAATGGGAAATATTCCCACTCGCATGGTACGGTACGTGCTCTTGCTGCCTCAGGCGGTCGCAAATCGACATCGACCGCAACGTATGCCCCCGAACCCAGGAGAATCGACATGAACTGCCCGAACGTCAGCCTGCTCAACGCAAAGCGCATCGAAAGCCTCAAGACCCCGTTCGCCACCCGCCGCGTTCCGCACAGCGCGTTCGCCACCTTGCTGGCCGGCGAGGTCACGCCCCGTGCCGGCGACCTGGTACTTTGCCGGGTCGAGAAGATCGGCCAGCACCGCCATCTCGAACTGACCAGCGGCCGACGGGCCAAGCTCTATCCCGGCGACGAGATCGTGCTTGCCTACGGCAATCGCTACGCGCCGGACCAGTTCGAGTCCCTGGTGCCCGAAGACCTTGGCCGCTGTCAGATGGTGGCTGCGGGGGGCATCGCCTCGAAGGTCGTGTCGAAGCACGGCCGCATGAAGAACGCCACCACGGTGCAGCCCCTCGGCCTGGTCGGAGACCGCCACGGCAAGCCGGTCAATCTGGCCGATTTCGCCCTCCCCGAGCCGGCCCCGCAGACTGCCTGTCCGTTCGTGATCTCGGTGCTCGGCACCTCGATGAACGCAGGCAAGACCGAGACTGCGGCGCAGATCATCCGCGGCCTGCGGGCAGCCGGCTTGCGGGTTGGCGCGGCCAAGGTCACCGGCACCGGCTCGGGTGGAGACGTCTGGTCGATGAACGACGCCGGCGCCCAGACCGTGCTCGACTTCACCGACGCCGGTCTCCCTTCGACCTATCTGTCCGACGGCGAGGAGGTCGTCCGCGTCATGCATACGCTGATCGGCTATCTCGGCGCCAGCGGCGTCGATGTGGTGGTGTTCGAGGTCGCCGATGGTCTGTTCCAGCGTGAGACCTCGGAACTCGTCAAGTCGCCGGAATTCGCCGACGCGGTCGATGCGGTGGTGTTCGCGGCCGGCGACGCGATGGGCTCGGCCGGCGGCGTACAGTGGCTGCGCTCCCTCGGCCTGCCGGTGCGCGCGGCGACCGGGGTGCTCACCGCCTCGCCGCTGGCCGCGCGCGAGGCGGCCACCGTCACCGGCCTGCCGGTGCTCGGCCTGGACGATCTCTCGAGTGCCGACGTGGCCGAACATCTCGGCTACGCCGAACGCCAGGCCTTGCTCCAGATCGGGGGCGCCCAGTGAGGGCCTCGCGGGCGCCGCAATTGCTGAGCGGGCCCCGCCGCGGCATGTTGCTGCGTCTGGTCGGCATCGGTGTGGCCCAGGCCGCAATGACCTTGGCCAGCGCCTGGCTGGTGCACGCCTTCTTCGACCACGCGGTGCAAGGGCAGAACGTGGCGAGTGCAGTGAGCTGGCTGATCGTGGCATTGATCTTCGCCGGCGGCGCACTCGCGTGGCTGCGCACCGTCGAGCGGGTGCAGGCCGAGCGCATGGGCCAGCATTACGCCGCCGAATTGCGGCTGGCCCTGTTCGACGGTCTGGTCGGCCAATCACCGCGGCGGCTCCAGTCCCGCAGCCGCGGCGGCACGCTGCTGCGCTTCATGGGCGACGTCAAGGGCGTTCGGCGCTGGGTCAGCCTGGGACTGCCGCGCCTGGCCGTCGGTGCGGTCGCCGCCGGGTTGGCGCTGATCGCGTTGTCGGTGGTCGATCCCTGGTTGTCGTTGGCGGCGGTCTGCGGCTTTGCGCTGTCGGGCTTGGCGCTGACCTGGCTGACGATGCGGGTCGAGCCCGCGGTGCGTGAGGCGCGCCGGCGTCAGGCCAGACTCGCAGCCGACGTCAACGACCGCATCGCGGCAATCGCCGTGGTCCAGGTTTTCGATCAGGCCGCCCGCGAGAAGCGCCGGCTGGGCCGTCAGTCGGATGCGCTTGCCCACGCCATGGTGGACCAGATGCGCGGGATGTCGCTGCTGCGCTCGGCAGCCGAATTCGGCGGTGCCCTGGCCTCTGCGCTGGTCTTGTTCGTCGGTGCGGTGGAAGTCGGCCGCGGCATGATCGAGCCCGCCGACGTGGTCGGCGCGCTGACCGTGGCTGGCCTGATTGCGCCGACCTTCCGCGACCTCGGCCAGGTGCTCGGCTACTGGCGCAGTGCGTTGGTGTCGATGGCGAAGATCGAGGAGTTTCTGGCCTCGCCGAAGCTGGCGATGCGCTCCGGTGACGACGAGACGCCCACCCTGCCCAATCGGGGGCGTCCGATCGCCGTCGATTTTCGCGGCGTATCGGTGGGTGAGGCGCTCCAGGAATTCTCGGCCCGGGTCACCGCCGGGCGCAAGATCGCGATCGTCGGACCCAACGGTTCGGGCAAGTCGACCCTGCTCGGTCTGGTGGCACGCCTGATCGACGCCGATGCCGGCGAGGTCCTGCTCGACGGCCACGCGGTGCAACGCTACGCCCTGTCGGATCTGCGCGCCCGCCTCGGTGTGGTGACGCCGGATCTGCCCTTGTTGCGAGGTTCGATCGAGCGCAATCTGGTGTACCGCAAGCCGAGGGCCGGCAAGCGCGAGCGGGCGGAAGTCGAGGCGATGTGCGGGGTCGACGAGCTGCTGGCGTCGCTGCCTCAGGGTGGGCTGACCCGAGTCGGCGACGGCGGCGGTAACCTGTCATTCGGCCAGCGTCAGCGCATTGCCTGGGCGAGGGCCCTGCTGGGCCACCCCGGCCTGCTCTTGCTCGACGAGGCCGATGCCAATCTCGATCCCGTTTCGGCTACCCGCTTGGGCGAGACGCTCGATGGCTTCCAGGGCACCGTACTGATGGTCACCCATCAACTGGCACGGGTGATGCAGGCCGACGAAGTCTGGTACCTGGAGGCCGGGCGACTGGTCGAACAGGGCAGGCCGCAAGACCTGCTGGCCAGCGACAGCTGCACCCGGCGGCTGTTCCGCCGGGCGCTCCGCCCGGTGTTGGCCGGGAGCGCGGCATGAGTGAGGAGATCATGCGTAGCGAGCATTTTTCTGCGGCAATCGCGGGGCTCATTGGAACCGGTCTGGTGGCCGGAGGGATGGGGGTCCTGTCCGGTGTCCCCGCGTTTGCCGCGCCTTCCCAGCGCACGGACAGCGCCCGTGAAGCTGGGCGGCCGCTGGCTCACGGCGAGATCCTGAGCCTCCGCCTCGCTTCGGACCGGGACTTTCGCTACCTCGCCTATGTGCCGAACAGCATTGCGCGCGGTGCGCCCATGCTGGTCAGCGTCCATGGCATCTCCCGCAATGCCCGCGAGCACCTGCGCCTGCTGGCACCGTTGGCCGAGCGCTACGGCGTCGTATTGCTGGCCCCGCGCTACGGGCGCGACCGCTTCCCCAGCTACCAGCGCCTGCTGCCCGACGACCGGGGCGTGCGGCCGGATGCCTTGCTGCGCGCTGCAGCGCGCGAGCTGGCGGCAAGAAGCGGTGCGAGTGATCGCAGGCTGTACCTGTTCGGTTACTCGGGCGGCGCCCAGTTCGTACATCGTTTCGCCATGCACTGGCCGGAGCAGGTGGCCCGCTACGCCCTCGGCGCAGCCGGTTGGTATACCTTTCCGGACTCCGGCCAGCGCTATCCGTATGGCCTGCAGCCGAGCCGGCGTCACGATCTGGGCGGGATCGATCTCGATGCCTTTCTCGGCCTGCCCGGACTGGTGCTGGTGGGCGAGCGCGATGTGCACAAGGATGATGCCCTGCGCGCTTCGCGGCGGCTGGAGCGCCAGCAGGGAAGCTCTAGAATGGAACGGGCCGGGAACTGGGTGGCAGCGGTCAATTCGGCGGCGAGCCATCGCGCGCTGCCGGCACCGGTCCGATTCGACACTTTGCCGCGCTCGCCGCACTCATTTGCCCGCAGCATGCGGCGAGGCGGGATGGGCGAGAAAGTGTTTCGGCATTTTTTCGGCGCCGGCCCGCGCTAGCGCGAGGCGTTAGCGTACGGTTCGTCGTCGCGTTTGGATCCGGCCTGCAGGGCCGGGTCGGGGAGGAGAGTACATGGCCACGCCCAAGCCCCGCCTGCCGGTCGTCCGGTCCTTCAACCTCAGCCGCTGGTTCGCGATCGTCGGCCTGATTTCGATCGCGACGATCTCGGCGCTGGCCGGCTGGGCGCTGTCCCGCTTCGTCAGCCACGAACTGCTGCAGCAGGAGGGCGAACTGACCCAGCAGTTCGTGCAGACCTTGGTATCCACCGAGCGATCGCTGCAGAGCTACTTCGCGTACGGCGAAGCCGAGGATTCGCTCGAACTCGAACTGGCGATGTCCCATATCTCGCGCATGCAGGACATGCTGCGGGCGAATGTCTACAACACCGACCGGCGCGTGATCTGGTCGAGCGACCGCCAGCTCGAGGGCAAGACCTTCGGCTCCAACGACGAACTCGACGATGCCCTGTCGGGCATGCTCGTGGTGCACCCCGAAGTCCATCACGAGCACGGCGGCAAGGCCGAACACACCAACCTGGAGAAGCGCGCCGACTTGTTCGTGGAAATCTACGTCCCGGTGCGCGACCCGGTCAGTGGTTCGGTGGTCGGCGCGATCGAGTTCTACAAGAATCCGCAGCCCCTGTTTCACGCGCTTCAGCGCATGCGCACCTACATCGCGCTCGGCGCGGCGCTGGCGGGCGGCTTCCTGTACGTGGCGCTGGCCGGTCTGGTGCGGCGTGCCGACGGCCTGATGCGGGCCCAGGAACGCCGCCTGATCGACACCGAGACGCTGGCCGTGATCGGCGAAATGAGCTCGGCAGTGGCCCACGGCATCCGCAATCCGCTGGCATCCATCCGCAGCTCGGCGGAGCTGATCCAGGCCGCGGACCTCGAAGTGGCCCGGGAGGCCGGTGCCGACATCGTTTCGGAGTCGGACCGGCTCGAGACCTGGGTGCGCGAACTGCTGTCGTTCTCGCGGCCGCTGGACGAGCAGCCCGAGCCGGTGCAGGTGGCGCCCTTGATCGCGCGCTGTGTCGAGGATTTCGGGCGCGACCTCGAAAAGCGCAGGATCGATTGTCGCGTGGAGTCGGCGGATGGCCTGCCCGAGGTGCGCGGCGACGCCTTGCTGCTCGGCCAGGTCCTGCACAGCCTGGTCGCCAACGCGGTCGAGGCGATCAACAAGGACGGGCGCTTGACCTTGCGCTCGGCCGGCACCGGCCGCGAAGTCATGCTCGCGATCGGCGACAATGGCCCGGGCATGAGCAAGGAGCAGCTTTCCCATGTCGGCAAGCCTTTCTACACCACCAAGGCGCGGGGGCTGGGCGTCGGCCTGTCCCAGGTGCGGCGCATCGTCGAGCGCTACGGCGGCCGCCTCGAGATCGACAGCGAACCCGGCCGCGGCACCGAAGTCCGCCTGTTCCTGATGGCGGTTTGACCGGCGCGTGTCCGAAGGAAACGCCGGGCCGCCCCAAGTTTCCTGAGCCCCCTCGGGGGGTGGTTCGGGCTTCGCCCGGACCGGGGGTGGTCGCAAGGAAACGCCGGGCGCTCCCGAGTTTCCTGCGCTTCCGCCGGATCTGGCCGGCCGGGAAGCGAACTCGGCCGGCTCAGAAATTGACGGTCAGCACGACCTCGCCGAACCAGGCGCGTTCGCCGCTGCGGCGGCCGAAGGCGGAGCCAGCCCGGAAGCTGGCGAGGTTGACCAACACCTCGGCACTCGCCGAGTCGCGCACGGCCACGATCAGATCCACTTCCTGCCCGAGGGCGCGATGTTCGCCGGTGGGGGAGGCCGTGATGCGGCTGTCGGCCAGGTCCTCGCTGGCTTCGCGCTGGCGGTAGTCGTGCAGCACCAGCTCGACCGAGCTCTTCTTCGAGAAGCGCATGCTGGCACCGATCGAACGGATGTCGAGGTTCGACAGGGTCGGCCGCATCAGCTCGCCGTAGTAGCGGAACCGCTTGACGCCGCCGAAGCGTCCTTTGTTTTCTTCGAGCCCGGTCTGGCGGAAGGCGTCGTCCCGGTCGTCGTCCTCGTTCCGGTCGCCTGAGCCGACCGCCCAGCCTGCCCACAGGGTCGGCCGTGCGCGTCCCGGCCAGGACCAGTACGTGCCGAGATCCCAGGCGTGGGCGTCGACGCTGCGGCGGATGGTGTCATCCACCTCTTCCCGATTGCCGTCGGCGCCGTCGAAGTCGGTGAGGTACTCGGTGCCGGTCAGGCGTGCGACGTCGAGCCAGTAGCCGAAGCGATGGCCGCCGTCGAGTTTCTCCTCGCCGCTGGCGCGCAGGCCGAACCAGTCGAGGTCGGCGTCGGATTCGTCCACCCGGCGCTCGTGGATCACCGTGCCCTCGGCCAGCTGGCCGGAATCGTCGCGGCTCAGGAGCAGGTAGGCCTCGAGCCTGTGGCGCTTGCGCCAGGTCCAGGCGGCACGGCTGAACCAGCGGGTCAATTCGTCCTCCTCCGCGTCCACCACGCCGCGCTCGGCGGTACTGACCGGAAGCAACTGGCGCGCCACGCCGGCTTCCAGCACCCAGTCGTCGCCGCCGAAGAACAGGCGCACCGCGTCGAGATCGTCGTCCCACCACCAGCTTCGGTCCTCGACCAGGCTCAGGCGCCCGATCTGCAGGTCGAACGGCAGGCCGGCAGGTCGCGGCGTGAACAGCCACATCTGGCCCCGTTCGATCTCGCCGAAGCTCTCGACCGGGCCGTTCTCGCGCAACGTCTCGATGTCGCTCTTGCCGATCAACTGCAGGAACAGTGCGCTGTCGCGTCCGACGGCAGCCGATGCCTCGAGCTTGATCTCCTGCTCGAGCGTGCCGCGATCACGGCGCTCGTCCTCGTCGAAATCGTAGTTGATGCGGCTCTCGTGGCCGATTTCCCACTCCCCCGCAAAGCGCATTGGTTTGCCGAACAGCGTGAACTCGCGGCCGCTGTCGCGGCGGCGCTCGTCCGGCCGTTGGGCCAGTTCGCTGGTCGCTGCGCGTGGGCGCCCGACCTGGGCGTCGTCGCCGCCTTCATCGTCGACCTGGGCGAGGGCCATCGGCGATGCAGCGATCCAGGTGAGGACGAGCAACCGCCCCAGCGGCCGCGCCGCCGTCTTCCAGGAATGGTTGTTCATAGTGCTGCGGTCGGGGTGTCGGCCAGTGGGCGGTCGCCCAGCAACAGATCGATCATCGGTGAACAGTGGCTCATGGGGTGGTCACGCAGCAGCGGCAGCAGGCTGTCCAACAGATCCAGGTCGGCGCCATCCATCACGGCGTGGTGAAGCATGATGCCACAGCGTTCGGTGGCGAGCGCATCGGCGATACGTTCGGCGAGCGCCTGTGTGCCGGCGCCCGGCGGGCGCAGCTTGCACCAGTCCACGGCGACCGGAATCTGGGCGATGCTGGTGCCTGCCAGGGGGCGGGCAGTGACGTCCCGCGACAGGGCGTCGAAGCCGAGGTCCTGCAGCACCTTCGCGGTGTCGGCCGTGCAGCGGTTCCACGGTGGCGTGAAGATGTGGTCGGCCAGCGTGCCGAACGCCCCGATCAGCAATTCGTGGCCCGATTCGATGCTCTCGCGTTGGGCGGCGTAGTCGCGGCTGGCGCCGAATTCGCACTTGCGCCCCTCGACTTCATGATTGACGTGGGCGAAGCCGTGCTGGTGTACGCCGATGCCGCCGCGGCCCTGCTGCGCCATGCGCTGCAGCAAGGCCGCGGCCAGCGCCGGTGTCAGCGCGGCCGGAATCACCGCCAGGTCGATCGGTACCGTGTGCCGCGCGAAGACATCGAGCAGTGCGAACAGCCGTTGATCTTCCCAGCCGGCATCGTCGTCGCGAAAAAATACGGTACCGGGGCTCTGTCGATGGTCGAGAGCGTCGGCGATCGGTTGCATCCAGTCAGGCATGGGCGAGCTTCCGCGGGGGATCTTCGGCGACGGTGAGGTCGCGCAGTATAGCGGCGGTCCGGGGGGCGCCGTCGAGGGCAAGCGCCGCAGGGCGCGGGCAGAAGTCGAGGGCGCCCTCGATCGCCGCGGCGAAGGCGGCCGGGTCGGTCAGCACACCGTCGAAATGCCGTACCGCGCCGAGATCGGCCAGCGCCGCGGCGCGCCGGCTCTGTTCGTTCTCGCCCTTGGCGGCGTAGGGCACCAGCAGTGCCGATACGCCGGAAACGACGACATCGAGTGCGGTGTTGTAGCCGCACTGGCTGATCGACAGCCGTGCGCGGCGCATCTCGGCGACCATGTCCGGCACGTGACGCACCAGCGTGACGCCGGGGTGGTCCCCGACCCCTTGGCACAAGGTCTGCCATTCGGCCTCCGGCAGGAACGGCCCGGCGATGATCCGCAGCGGCAGGCGCCGACGCGGCCACAAGCGGCCATGGGCGGCGAGAGCTGCGGCGAACAGCGGGTAGCCGACGATGCCGCCGCCTGCCGACACGAGGATGGCGTCGCCGCCCGCGTCGCTGTCGGTGTGGTCGCGCCGAGGCACGACGTAGCCGGTGTAGTCGAGCCGTGTCGTGAGGGGCTTGCTCGGCCGGAAGCTCTCGTCGATACGGGCGAAGGCCGGATCGGAGTGGACCACGATGGCGTCGAAATAGCGGTTGGCGAGCCAGCGCGCACGATCGTCGTGGCGTTGCTGATCCCGCCGGGCATCGACCAGGATGTCGCGCACGCTGCAGACCACCCGGGCCGGCTTTTCCTGGCGTCGCGCGGCCCGGATCATCGGCAGGATCTCGAAGGCGAACTTCTTGCGGCCGAACGGGAACAATTCCACCAGCAACAGCCGAGGCCGGTGCTCGGCGACCGCGGCGAGAATCATCCGGCGGCGTGTCTCGCGGGCGTCTTCGACGCTGTGACTGCCGCCCCGGCTGACCAGATTGTGGCCGTCGTCCATCCCGAGGGCGGGCAAATCGATCTTCGTCATGCCAGCCGGAATCGGGACGCCCGGCGGAATCGGACCGCCGTTCAGGAAGACCACGCGGAAGCCCTCGCAGAGCGCGCGCACCAGCGCGAAGCTGCGGGTCAGGTGGCCGATGCCGAGCGAATGCTGGCAGTAGAACAACAGGACCGGACGCCCGTCCGGCCGGCTTGGATGCAGGGTGTCAGGCACGTCGTTCCACCAGCGCCAGATAGGCGCCTTTGGCCTCCATCAGTTTGTCGTGGCGTCCGGATTCGACCAGGCGCCCGTCCTTCATCACCAGAATGCGGTCGTAACCGCGCATGTCCGCATAGTCGTGGGCGATCACCAGCAAGGTCTTGCCGGCATGGACGCGCGCCACCGACTCGTTGATCAGCCGCGCAGAGACCGCGTCCACCGCCGAGGTCGGTTCGTCCATCACCAGGATCGCCGGTTCCTTGACCAAGGCGCGCGCCAGGCAGATGCGCTGGCGCTGGCCGCCGGAGATGGTGGCCCCGCGTTCGCCGAGTACCGTGTCGTAGCCATCCGGCAGGTCGATGATGAACTCGTGGGCGCGGGCCGCCCGCGCGGCGGCCTCGATCTGCTCGTCGCTGGCATCCGGGAAGCCGTAGGCGATGTTCTCGCGCACCGAAACGCCGAACAGCACGTTCTCTTGCAGCACGACGCCGATCTGGCTGCGCAGACTGTCGCGTTTGAAGCGGCTGATGTCGATGCCGTCGATCAGGATGCGCCCGCGACTCGGCTCGTACAGACGCAGCAGCAGCGACAGCAGGGTGGACTTGCCGGCGCCGGACGGCCCGACCAGCGCCACCCGTTCGCCGGCGGCAATCCGGAACGACACGTCCTCGAGTACCGGCTTGTCGTCCCGGTAGCCGAAGGCCACGTCCTCGAACACGATCTCGCCGGCCGGATGGCCGATTTCGAGCGAGCCGGGGTCGTCCACCGCGTCGGGTTCGATCGCCAGGATCTCGCCGACCCGACCGGCACTGACCGCGGCCCGCGAGAACTTGGTGGAGAGCCGGCCGAGATCCTTGACCGGCTTGTACAGGCTCTGAACGTAGGCGAGGAAGATCAGCAACTCGCCGGGCGTGAGCAGGCCTTCGAGCACCTGCCAGGCGCCCACCAGCACCGTGATCGCAGTGCCGATCGCCGACACCAGGACGATTGCCCGGGTGATTGCGCCGGCGCTGCGCGCGGTGCGCACGCCCGAGTGGAAATTGCCCTCGATCTCTTCCTGGAAGCGGCGTTCCTCGAAGCTCTGGCGACCGAAGGCCTGCACCAGCAGCATCGACGACAACACTTCGTTGAGGCGCGAGGTCATGGCGCCTTCGTGGCGGCGCTGGGCACGTACCGAGGCCTTGACCCGTTTGTTGAGAAAGTAGATCGCGGCCAGCAGGGGCGGCAGCGAGGTCGCGACCACCAGGGCGAGGCGCCAGTTGATGACGAACATCACGACCATCATCGCGATCAGGGTCAGAAAGTGGGCGGCGAAGGTCAGCGACCATTCGGCGAACATGTCGCGCAAGAGGTTGGTGTCGCTCGCCACCTTGGTGATGAGCTCGCCGCTGCGGCTGCGCTGGTGGAACGACATCGACAGGCGCTGGAGGTGCGAAAACAATTCGCTGCGCAGGCGGTAGGTGATGAAGTGGCCGACCTTGGCGGTGGCATAGACCTGCAGGTAGGCGAAGATCGCGGCGAAGAGGGCGATCAGCGCGATCGCCCCGGCCATGGCGCAAAGCGCGAACCATCGCCCCTGGTCGAGCAGCGGCGACAATGCCGCGAGGCCTTCCGGCAGCGGTTTGGCCAACAGGATATGGTCGAAGATGACCTTCAGCGGCCACGGTGCGAGCAGGCTGGTGACCATGACGCCGCCGAGGGCCAGGGCGGCGATCACCAGTGCCCCTTTCATCTCGGACAGGGCGCCGAAGACGATCCGGCGGAAGCGGGGGGGCATATTCCTCACGCGGCCACCCGCTGCGGCTGCGGCGGCAGCGCATTGCAGCCGGCGAGGGCAAGGCCGAGCACCCGTTCACATTGTCCGCGCCAGCCCTCGCGTGCGCGCACCATGAAGCTATAGGCCTTGCGCATCAGCATCAGGCGCAGATGCCAGGCGAAGTCGTCGGCGTCGAGGGTATCGGCGCGTGCGCGGTAGATCGCCAACAGGTCGCTGGCGATCGACGGCCAGTCGCCGTCGTCGTCGCGGCACAGCAACTGGCTGATGCAGTCGGCGAGGTCGCGAACCGGCGAGCCGATGGCGAAATTGTCGTAGTCGAAGAGGGCGATGCGCTCGCCGGTCCACAGCATCTGGTCGATATGAAAGTCGCCGTGCACCGGCGCGCTGGCGCCGCACGCCGGCGGCGTCATCGACAGCAGCGACAGCACCGGATCGGCGGCATCGGCCAGGGCGGCATCGGCCAGCACCAGTTTCTTGCGCCATTTCCGGGCCAACGCGACCGACTCCGCCGGCGATTCGCAGTGGCCCTGTCGAGGGCCACCCTGCTGGAAACGGAGGAGCGCGTCCACCAGCCGCTCGAGCAGCAGTGCGCGGTGCTCGCCGCGCAACGCGTCGGCCAGCGGGCTGCCGGCGACTTCGGCCTGCCACAGGGCGCCGAGAGCCGGGCTGACGCCCAGCGGGCGACCGACGGCGAAGGCGCGGGGATCGATCTGGGCCTGGCGCCACAGCACGTCGAGGCCATCGCGGGCGTCGCGCCAGCGCTCGTCGGCGAAGCACTTGCCATAGAAGACCACGGGGCTGCCCTCGTGTATCGCCTGGAAGCGCGCGGTGCAATGTTCTTCCGGTTCATGACGCACGATCTCTGCCGCGACCCGGGTGCCCGCATCCGGGCTCAGTGCCGGCGGCAGGTGAGCCGCCAGCGCGAGCGGATCGAGGAAGGCGCCGAGGGTGTCGATCGAGGGGTCGTTGGGCAACGCCCACAGCACCAGGCCGGCCTCCGGCAGGCACTCGACCGGGCGCCCGAAGCGCGGGATCGAACAGGCCGCGGTGGCCTCCTGGGCCCAGTGGGCCGTGCCGTCCCGGCCCTGGTAGAAGCGGCCGTACAGCCACTGCTCGCCGCGCTCGCCGCTGGTGGTGTCACGCACCTCGAGACGCCACACCGCAGCCAGCCACAGCCCGCCCTCCCGCAG
The DNA here is from genome assembly GCA_020445785.1 of Rhodocyclaceae bacterium. Lineage (GTDB taxonomy): Bacteria > Pseudomonadota > Gammaproteobacteria > Burkholderiales > Rhodocyclaceae > Cognatazoarcus. The sequence continues at coordinate 8,219 of JAGRFZ010000069.1, read as the reverse complement.
CAGGCGCCGCGAAACGCGGCGCCGGGTCTGGGCGACCCGGCAGGACAGGATCTGCCAGGGACCGTCGCGGAAGGCCGGTACGGTCGCGGCCAGGGTCGCGGCGGCGTGGCGATCGTCGAGGAATGGGCGGGCGAGATGTTCCATCGTCGGTTCAGCAGGGCAGGGGCGTCAGGACGTCACCCTTTGCGGCGATCAGTTCGGCCACGGCGAGCAGCGACGGCACCCGTTCGAGCCGGCCGGGCTTGAGATTGGCGACGCCTCGATAGGCACGCTCGCACAGCAGGGCACGGGCGGTGGCCCATGCCACCAGGCGGTGATCGACGACGTGGCGACCGCATCGGCCGTAGGCGGCAAGCATGTGGGCGGCGGCCTCCTGCACCGTGTCCAGAGGCAACCCGTCCAGTTGGGCCCGGTACAGGCCGTCGGCGATCCAGGCGCCGAGTTCGAGCACCGCCGGGCCACGGCAGGCGCCGTCGAGATCGATCAGTGCCAGGCGGCCGCCGTCGATCAGCAGGTTGCGTGGGTGCAGGTCGCCGTGGAGGGTCGCCAGCGGTAGTGCCCGCGCGCCACGTGCGCCGTCTTCGAGAAGCAGCGTCAGCTTGCCCAGTCTCGGTTCCCAGTCCGGTTCCACCTGTGCCAGCAGGCGCGCGCATCGGATCGCATGGTCCTGCAGCTCGTCGCCACAGACCTCGCGCGAGATCGGTGTCGGTGTGTCGTGGAGGGCGGCCACCAGGCGTCCGATGTTGGCGGCGACGGCCGGCGGACAGTGGGGGTGGGCGTCGAGCAGTGGTACGCCGGGCACCGACGCCTGCCAGTGCAGGCCCGACTCGGGCTGCCACAGCAGGGGGCGCGGCGTGCGCAGGCGCCCCTCGCGGCGGGCCGGGCTGTCGTAGAGGGCCTGCATCAGGCGATGGGTCGCCGCGCCGTCGGTGTCGCGGTCGACTTTGGCGAACAGGCGCAGGCGGCGCCCATTGGCCAGTGCAACGTCGAAGCGGGCGCAGGCGCGGGTCTCGGGCACGTACTGCACCAGGCCGGCTTCGAGCGCGACCGTTCCACCATCGCCGCCGGTCATCACCGCGACGGCTTCGGCCAATGCGCTGCCGCCGTCCCGGGCCACTTCCAGCAGCGCCGGCAATGCGTCGAGCTTGGGGTCGTTGGGCAGGAACCAGGCAAACAGTTCCAGGCTCGGCACGACCAGGGCGGGCACGCCGCAGCGGCTGGTGAGGGCGAGGCGCGAACGGCTCCGGGCGTGCCGCCTGACCGCTTCGCCGGCGGCGCAGAAGCGGCCGGCGACACGCTGTTCGTAGCTGCAGCCCCGCTTTTCATCGCGGATCGTCAGGCAGTACGAGACGGTGCAATTGCGGCCCGGTCGGTATTTGATGCGGTCCACCTGGCAGGCGGTGACCCGTTGGCTGCCGTACTCGCGCAGGGCGACCTCGAATACCCGCTGCATCGCCTCCGGATCGACCGCACGGGCCAATTGGGGTAGACGTTCGTCACGGGGCAGGACTGCACGCATGCTCGTGTTCATGGCTTCAGATCGATGTCGAGGCCACGGTAGGCGAGGCGGGCCCCGGAACTGGCACGGGCACGCGTGACCCGCCCCTCTCGATCTTCCCGCAGCCATAGCCAGCGCCCGGAAAACCGATAGCCGTCGAACTGCCAGCTGCCTTCCTCGCCCGCGCGGGAATGGAACCACAGGTCCCGAAAGCGTGTGCCGGCGGTTTCGCTGTCGATCTCGATCACGATCGCTGCGGCACGGGTGGATTCGCCTTCCGTTTCGACTGCCAGCCGCCGAACCGTCAGGTTCGGCGTCTTGCCCTCGAACGGCAGCAGTACGGTGTCGAAGCCGTGCGAACAGGCCGCCGCCTGGAAGCACAGGCGAGGTGCGGCCAACTTTTCGCCGTAACGATACGAGACCCAACTCGGCTCGAGGCCGAACATCACGCCCGGATCTTCCGGCTGGGCGACCAGCAGGCCCGGGCTGCGCAGCAGCGGCGCTGCGCCCTGGGCACGTTCGACCTGGGCCTGTGCCGCCTCGCTGAGCTGGAAGCGCAGGGCGTAGTGGTGGCGGGTGGGGGCGTCGAGCCAATCGGACACGATCCAGTAGCTGCGGTCGACGAACAGGATGCGCCGTCGGTGCAGGGCATCGTAGACGTGGCTCCGGGCCGAGCCGTCGATCAGCACCAGATCTTCGAATTCGACCAGTTCGTGGAGCGTCGCATCGGGCGCGGGGCCAGCGATCTTGTGACGTACCGAACCGCGCTTGTGGCGGGACGCGTCCTTGACCGGCTTCGGCAGGTACAGGGTCTGGTTCTGTCCGTCCACACAGACCGTGTTATGGGCCTCGGTGCCGCGAAAGCGAATCCGCCAGTTGGTCTCGCCGGCCTCCGAATAGGTATAGCGGCCCGGATCGACCACCAGCGACCGACCAAAGGCGGCCAGTTCGAAGTTGAGGCAGTCGAAATGACCGTGATTGCCGGCGCCGAGCGGGCCGCAGTCGAAGATCAGGTACTGGGCGTCGGCGTAGCGCCTGCCGCCGGTGCCCCAGTGGTCGCGCACCACGGTGTAGCCGCTGTCGGGGAAGTGGGCGAGCAGTCGCGACGGCGGGCTGCCCTCGTTGCCGGCGCTGGCGACATAGCGGAAGTCCGCGCGATCGAACAGTTCGGCACCGATCGAGAGCAGGTCGCGAAAGCTGCGGGCGTCGCCGTCGGACAGGCTCGGCACGATGCCGTCGGGCTTGTGCGCGTGCATGGAGAACTCGAGACCGCGTTGCAGCGCCGCGTCCATCTCGTCGCTCACCGGGATCGCGTTCAGCGCGGCGAGCCGGCGGACGTTGAGGTAGTTCTTCAGGACCAACTGGTGGTAATCGGTGGACAGTTCGATCTGCACGCCGTCCGGCAGCAGGTCGGTGCCGATGTTCTCCTCGAGGCGCACCAGCGAGAATTCGCGCCAGTACGCGGCGCGCTGCAATTCGGGAAACACCACCGAGGCCAGGAAGATCGCGTAGAGTTCCAGTGTGCGGTGGTTGCGGGCCGGGGTCAGGTTGTCGCACAGGTAGTCCACCTGTTCGGACAGGGAGTCCAGCAGCCGTCGGTGAAAGGCCACGTCGACCACCGGCCGGTCGGCAGTGACGACGAAATGGTAGTAGCTGTAGATCCAGTTCTGGACCCGGCGGCCGGTGACGTCGGCGGCGATGAAGCCGGGCGGCGTCGACGCGATCCAGCCATCGATCAAGGCCATCCAGCGATGCGCATAGCGTGCGTCTCCGGTCTCGGTGAAGCGCATGCCGAGGCCGACTGCGTAATAGAACTTGTGCAGCAGAATGTGCCACTCGACGTCGTCGCTGGGGTTGTCGAGCCAGGGCAGTGGATCCGGCAGGCGGTAGGTCTCGCCGTTGAATTCGAATTGCCCCTGGACGATGGCCTCGATCTTGTCCGGTCGGGTTTCGTCCGGGTCGGCGACCGGATAGAAGCGCACTGCACGCTTGCCGCCGAAGTGGCCCAGCAAGGCCTCGTCGTCGCACCGGTCCCAAGGAGCCAGCAGCAGCGGCGCGCGGCCTTCCTGCCGGGCCGCCTCGAGTTTCCGTTCGGGGGCGTTCATGCGGTGACTTCCTCGCGCTGGAGTTGGCGGACGAACAGATCGCGCAAGGCGAGGGTCGTCCGCCGGGAGTCGAAGCGCGCGCAGATGCGGGCGCGGCCATTGGTGGCCAGCCGCTGGTGCAGCGTGTCGTCGGTCAGGACCCGGCGCAAGGCATCGGCCAGCGCGGCGGGGTCCTTGGACGGTACGAGAAGGCCGTGCTCACCGTCGTCGATCAACTCCGGAATGCCCGAGATCGGGGTCGAAACCACGGGAATGCCCATCGCCATCGCTTCGGCGAGCACGTTCGGGATGCCGTCGCGGTCGCCGTCCGCCATGACCTGGCAGGGCAAGGCGAAGGTCCGCGCCTGGCGATAGATCTCGCGCAACTGATCCTGGGTCACCGCACTGCGCAGGCGGACGCAATCGCCGAGATTCAAGCGTTCGATCTGGTCGCGGACGGCGTCGTAGGCGTCGCCGGGTTCGCCGACGATCAGGCAGCCGAAGCGCAGTCCGGCCTGCTTCAGGATGTGGCAGGCATCGACCAGGTACTCGAAGCCCTTCTTTTCGACGAAGCGGCCGACCGAAAGGATCATCGGCAGGTCGCGGCGGCCTTCGTCGGCAGGCGAGAAATACTCGGTGTCGAGACCGTGATAGATGGTGTGTACGATCTCGGCGTGGGGACTGCGGGCCTTCAGCACCGCGGCGTTGGCTGCGGTGCAGGTGGCGACGAAGGATGCTGCGCCGAGCTTGCGTTCGAGCAGATCGCCCGGATTGAGCTCGGCCTGGTAGATGTCCTTGGCATGGGCAGTGAAGCTGAAGGGCAGGCCGGTGAGGCGGCTCGCGAACCAGGTGATGGTGGCGACGCCGTGGCAGAAATGTCCGTGCAGGTGGGCCACGCTGCGGTCCTTCTGCACCTCGGCGGCGATGTATCCCGCCTGCAGGAATTCCTTGATGAAGACCTTGCGCAGGGTGGTGGCGCTACGACGATAACGCCAGCTCATCGCCAGGGCGCTGCCCAGCGTCGCCAGATAACGCAGGGGATGCCGGCTGGCGACCTGCAAGTGCGCCGAGGCGAAGCTCGGGAAGTTGCGGATCAGCCAGCCCGGAAGGTTCGATCCCGACAGGCTGCTTGCCTTCGGCAGGTATTGCAGCGGTGCGCGGATCGCCCGTACCACCGGATGCACCTTGGGCTCGTTCTCGCGCTTGACGGAGAGCAGGCGCAGCCGCAGGCCCATCTGCTCGAGCAGGTAGATCTCGTTGGCGATGAAGGTCTCCGACAGGCGCGGAAACGCCATCACGACATAGGCGATGCAGGGGCCGTCAGGAGAGGCCGGCGCTGCGGTGGGCTGTAGTCTCGACAGGGGCACGACGGGGGCGTTCATCGGGATTCTCCAGAAGGCTCTTGAGCAGTTTCAGATTTCGATCGTTGTCGAAGCCGGCGGATACCGTTTCACGGCCGGCCGTGCCGAGGCGTGTACGCAGGGACTCGTCGTCCAGCAGGCTGGCGATGGCGTCGGCCAGATCGGCGGGCCTGTCGGGCTCGATCAGCAGGCCGTTGCGGTCGTGGTCGACCACTTCGGGGATGCCGGAAATGCGGGTCGAGACCACCGGCAGCTGCATGGCCATGGCCTCGAGCAGGACGTTGGGGATGCCGTCACGGTCGCCGTCCTGACCGATCCTCGACGGCTGGATGAAGGCCACCGCCTGGCGGTAGCGGGCGATCACGGCCTCGCGCGGGAGCTTGCCGGTCAGTACGACTCGGCCTTGCAGTCCGTCGCGCTCGATCTGTTGCTGCAGCGAATCGCGCTGCTCGCCGTAGCCGACGATCTCGCAGCGAAAGTCCGTACCCCGGTTCCTGAGCCGCTTGCAGGCTTCGATCAGGGTGTCGAAGCCCTTCTTCTCTCGCAACCGGCCGACCGCAAGAATCAGCGGCGGGCGCGAGGGTACGACGTCGTGACCGCGACAGAAGTGGTGCGCATCGACGCCGTGGTACATGCGCTGGACGTCGGCGTCGGGGGCGATGCGGGCGAGCGTCTGGCGGTTGTATTCGGTGCAGGTCACCGTGAAACGCGCCGCGTCGAGCTTGCGGCGCAGGTCGTCCGGGTCCGACAGATAGATGTCCTTGGCGTGGGCCGAGATCGAGAACGGCACGCCCAGTCGTGCAACCAGCTCCGCGATGTCGGCCGGGCGCGAAATGAAGTGGGTATGCAGATGGTGGATTCCCTTGCGCTGCAGATTGTGGGCGAGCCATCCTGCGCGAAGGAAGTCCACCAATCCGCCGCGGCGCGACAGGGCGGCCCGCAGGCCGGAGAAGTAGGACAGCGGCCGATAGGCCAGCAGGCTCAGGTGCGCGCAGGCCAGCGTGACCAGGTTGTTGGCACGGGCCTCGGGCAGGTAGGTGACGGGTGCCTGCACGCGACTGACCGCGTCGTGCTGGAATTCGTCGGTCGGTGCCTGCATCGCGAAGATGTGCAGTTCCTGTCCGAGGCGTTCGAGGCCGAGAATCTCCTCCAGAATGAAAGTTTCGGAGAGTTTCGGATAGATTTTTACCAGCAGGCCGACGGGGCCACGGTGGGCGTGCATTTCTGCCATGTGGGAGCGCTCCTGGTCGGGATTTGGGTGAGTTCGGGTGCGATCGTCGGCTTGGCGAGCGGCCTGCGGTGGTCGATCAGCGAGAAGATCGCGTCGGCGACGCCGTCGAGTCCGTTCAGTGCGATGGTGTTCGGGTTGCTGCCGTCGCCATGCAGGGAATCGATCTCCTGGCCGACGGTCTCGAGCAGCCTGGCGGGGCTCAGCTGTTCCGGATGCACGCTGCGCAGCAGACCGAGGGCGGCCATGCGCTCGGCGCGGATGCCCTGTTCGAGCACCGGCTTGACGCGTGGCACCACGACAGCCCGCTTCTTCAAGGTGAGCAGTTCGCAGACGGTGTTGTAGCCACCCATGCACACCACCACGTCGGCAGCGTCCATCAGCGACATCATGTCGTCGGTAAAGTCCTGGCGGCTGACGCAGCTCATCCGGTCGGCGCACTCGGCGATCGCCCGGCGACGCTCGTCGGCCATCTCGGGGCCGAACACGATGTGGCTGCGGGGGCGCTGCCATTCCGGCATGGCCGCCAGACCCTCGACATAGGCCTGCACCATCGCGTGGCCGTCCTCGCCGCCGCCCGGGGTGACCAGCACCAGCGGCTGGCGTCCGATCACGCCGAGTTCGCTGCGCACCTCGGCGCGTGACTTGCGGCCGGCCTTGCGACCCAGGTAACCGCAGAAGTGGACCTTGGCGGCGGCGCTCGGCGGAAAGCTGTACTCACTGCAAAGGTCGAACACCTTGGGATTGCCCACCACCAGCACTTGGTCGTAGTGGGACTCGATCGCATCGAAGTAGCGGTTCTTGCGCCAGATCCGGGTGGTGGCCTCGGGGCTGTCGAGGATGTCACGAAGCAGCAGCACCATTTTCGGCCGGGTCACGCCGGGGGGCAGCGACTCGAGGGCACTCGACAGCTCGTCTTCGACGCCGAAGGGCTTCTTGTCCACCAGGATCAGATCCGGTTCGAAATCCTCGACGGTGCTGCGGATGATGCTGCCGCGCAGCCGAACCGTCGATTGCAGGTTCATGTCGAGATAGCGCGATCCGTAATGGCCGGAGGTGTTCCGCGACAGGCACGGGAGCTTGACGTAGTCGATGCGTTGGGGGATACGGAACGCATGCAGCATCGGAGAGCCGGTGATGATCAGCACCGAGAGGTCGGGATCCCGGTCCACCAAGTGGCGCGAGATCTCGAGCATGCGGCGGATGTTGCCGAGCCCGAATGTGTCATGCGAATAGACGAGGACGCGTTTCATCTTGGAGGCCTCCTGTTGGCTTTTCTTGACCCCGTACTTGCCGATCGCAATCGGTCTCGTGGGTTCGTGGGATCTTGTCCCACCCCATTGCAAGCTCCGGGCCAGGCCGTGCCAATTTCGTAAGCCTCTGCTTTTTAAGTGGTAATGATGGCGTAGCAAAAGTGTGGTGTTGGCTGGGTGGGGGAGATCACCAATTTCTTGGTGCGCCTCCCCCAAATCCCCGGGCGCCGGCCTCGGCGCCGTCGATCGGCGAGCCGGCGACGTGTCGTGGGGCTCGGGCCGGAATGTCACAACATATTACGAAAGGAATATTCCAGACGCGTCGGCTGTTGCCCGGTGAGGCTTGCTCACCGGACGAAATCGATTGCTTTCGCACGGCTGTTCGATTATAAATGAGGGTGTGGGAAAAAATCCCATACAGGTTCGAGGCGGGACCGGATGCCGGTGGCGGTCCGCATTCCGGGAAGCTCGCCGGGTGTTTCGGCGCGGGTGATCGGCAGGCGGTGCAGTTGGGGACAGGAAAGATGGGGCAGGCAATATTGATCATCGAGGACGAGGCCACGCTCGCGAAGAACGTGCGCATCTTCCTGGAACGTGACGACTACGAGGTGCGGGTCGCCGAGTCGGCGGAGGAAGGACTGGCGCTGATGGACGTGTTTCGGCCCGATGCCGTGATTCTCGACTTCAACCTGCCGGGCATCGACGGTGTCGAAGCGCTCGAGCGCATCCGTGCGATCGATCCCGATATCAAGGTGATCATGATCACCGGGCACGGCAGCGTCGAGCTGGCGGTCG
>JAGRFZ010000068.1 GCA_020445785.1 Rhodocyclaceae bacterium | reverse complement strand
CCCTGGCCGCGCTGAAGCACGCCAAACACCTCGGCATGGCACGCACGCTGGCGATCTGCAACGTGCCGGAATCGGCCATCGTGCGCGAAGCAAAGCTTCGTTTCATCACCCGCGCCGGCCCCGAGATCGGTGTCGCCTCGACCAAGGCCTTCACCACCCAGCTCGCCGCCCTGGCCCTATTGACCCTGGCGCTGGCCAAGCAGCAGGGCCGCCTCACCCACCAGGACGAGACCGGCTACCTCAACGCGCTGCGCCACCTGCCGGTGGCCGTCACCAAGGTGCTGGAGCTGGAGCCGGAAATCGAGGCCTGGGCCCAGCGCTTCGCCGGCAAGCAGCACGCCCTGTTCCTCGGCCGCGGCCGCCACTGGCCGATCGCGATGGAAGGCGCGCTGAAGCTCAAGGAGATCTCGTACATCCATGCCGAGAGCTACGCCGCCGGCGAACTCAAGCACGGCCCGCTGGCCCTGGTGGACAAGGACATGCCGGTGATCGCCGTCGCCCCCGCCGACGAACTGCTCGAAAAGCTCAAGTCCAACTTGCAGGAAGTCCGCGCCCGCGGCGGCGAACTCTACGTCTTCGCCGACGCCGGCTCCGAGATCCCCGAGTCCGAAGGCGTGCACATCATGCACATGCCCGAGCACTACGGCCTGCTGTCGCCGGTGCTGCACGTGATCCCGCTGCAACTGCTGTCGTACCACGCCGCGCTGGTGAAGGGGACGGACGTGGACAAGCCGAGGAACCTGGCGAAGAGCGTGACGGTGGAGTAGGGGCGGATTCCGTTGCGGGTCGCCGTTCTGGAGACCCGCAACGAGCAACGATTTCGTGGTGCATACGCCCGGCTTTGCCGGGCGTATTCAATTGACGAGCGAGAGCGTGCGATGCGCGCGGTGGTCGTCAGGTCCTCGGCCTGAGCTGCCGCTCAATCAATGGCTCCTGAACCGCCGCAATCGACCCGAAGCAGCCGGTCGCTTCGTCTGAGTTCCTGCGGCAGGCAACCGAGAAGAGGAGTCACCCAGATAGGGACCAGATGCGCCGCATAGAAGAGCGTAAGCCGATGATCGACATGCGGTCTGCTCTACGACTGGGCCACCGTGTCGATCCTATCTCGCCACCTATCGGTGCCTGCCTCTGTGCTCTTAGCTCTGTTGCGTTCCTATTGCACTTTGTGCAAGCTACGACCAAATCCCATGGTTTAATTCCTCAACCGGCTGCAACCTCAGTGGAGCAAGAGTTCCGCTGGCAAGGTGAAGATCTTGCGATTCACTCGCTGAGTAATCTCGCCTACGAGTCGGTTGCGATCGGAGAGACGAAACGTCCCCTCAACAGGTGGATTGTCTCTCCATACAATGCTTACGCTTTGGTCTGAAAGGACGGCAGTGTGGCGAGGTTCGCATGCCTCTTTTCCGCCTCCCTTAAGAAACAGGCAGTTTCCATCGACGGACACGCCAAACACTGAGAAACTGCGTTTGTAGCCCTTCTCCGCAACTGCTGCCTCACTATCAGATAAGCTTTTATTTATTTTGATCGCTTCAGCATAGGGGAGCGTCTGTACCGTAAGAATTCTCGCTGCAATAAACCTACATCGTAACGCAGCTGCTTTTAGCGCGCCAACGTCAGAATCGAAGCCAAGATTCAGAACATAATTGAGCACGTCCGGATCTCTCGTCCGCAGCAGAACTTTGTACGCTTCAATCCTCCTGACGACGCTCTTATCGCTCGCAAAAGTCTTTTCTGCGAGTACCATCTCCTCGGGCTTTGGAGGTGGAGCTCCCTCAATGCAAGCAAGGGCTGTCTGGCTTGCAAGGTAAAGTAAAATCCAGAAAGTGCTTATTAGAAATCTCAGGAGATATCTCACTTATCGGCCTTCGAAGTTGCCTCAGTAACAGTTAATTCTACGATAATATCATTTCGACTGATTGGATAAACTTCAACCTTGTCGATCTGGCACGATTTGGGTAGCTCTTCAGGGATGAGGGTCGTCCAAAGTCCGCGGCGATCCTTCTGCCACTCTATATCCACACCGGTAACTGTTTGCGCCACGGAATTCCATCGTGGCCACGCACGAACTGTAACGAGAGGTGAATTGCAAATCTCTATTTCTTGCGTGGGCTTGATCTCAACTGTCCTCGTAGACGTTGTCGTCGAGTTAGACTGCAATACTTGGTGGTGAATGTCGGCACCCTCGGCGGAATCAGATTTGACTTCCATCGGTAGAGCTTGATGGGGAATTGCCGTCTCACGTCCGTCGGATTTGGCGCTCGGCTCGACGCCTCCAGTTGTTGCACTCTCAGGCACCAATAACGCATTTGCGGCAGAAGGCGTTGGAGGCGGCAAGCTCGATGTACGCAAATAAACAAATAGAGACCAGCCGCCGCCGATCAAACTGATGACAAGAGTTGCCATTAGCGTAACCCGGCGGCTGTTCCTTTCTTCTTCAAGCCACTTCCAGAGCCCACGAAGCATCAATGTGCTAGCCAAGAATTTTAGATTTAAGAAATGTTTCCGTATGATGCATGCGTTCCAGCAGATCGGCAAGCAGCCCGGCCCGCGCAACCTTTCCTGTCGGGTCAATATGTGTAGCCTATAGCTGTGCCAGCGATGCACCGCTTCCCGATAACACTTTGGCTGGCCGAGGCTGCAAATTTGTCATCTCTCTCGGGCCGAGCAGATCGCGTAACACGTACAGCAAGTTTCGGAGTGGAGCTGACTTTCCAGGGGCCGGTTGCCGGAATTCGCGAGCTACCGCTTGTGGCCGGACTGAGCCGATCATGGACCGCGGCCTGATTGACCGCTCAGGCCGAGCAGCTGTCGGCGAGCAATCGACCTGAATACCACGTTCGGCATATGTCAAGCCGCCCCAATTGCAGCGACATCTGATCTCGCGTGCATTTCACAGCACGATGCTTGCGAGCCCCAGGAACGCGAAGAATCCGACCATGTCCGTTACCGTGGTCAGGATCACACCGCCAGCCAGTGCCGGGTCGACGCCGACGCGTTCCAGCAGCAATGGCACGGCCAGGCCGGCACAGGCGGCGACCAGGAGGTTGATCAGGATTGCTGCGCCGATCACCGCGCCGATCTGCCAGTCGCCGAACCACGCGAATGCGAGCGATGCCACGACGACGGCCCAAAGCATGCCGTTTATCAAGGCGATTCCACCTTCCTTGGCGAGCAGCGCGCGGGCGTTCTTGTCCTGTACCATGCCCAGTGCCATGCCGCGAACGACCAGGGTCAGGGTCTGGCTGCCTGCGATTCCGCCCATGCTGGCGACGATGGGCATGAGTACTGCGAGCGCCACGACACGTTCGAGCGTGGACTGAAACAGGCCGATGACCCAGGCGGCGGCGAAAGCCGTGACGAGGTTGATGGCCAGCCATAGCGCGCGCCGGCGTGAGCTGGTCAGGACCGGCGCAAACATGTCGGCTTCCTGGTCCAGGCCTGCCAATTGCATGATCGCCTTGTCCGAGCTGTCCCGAATCAGGTCCACCACGTCGTCGACCGTGATTCGGCCCAGGAGACGTTGTTGGTCATCGACGACTGGTGCCGAAATCAGATCGTGATCCTGGAAAAGATGGGCGACGTCGTCCGCGGGCAGCGAGACCGGAATCGCGCTCAGTGACGTATTCATGACGTCCTGCACGCGCCGGCCGGAAGGCGCGGTGACCAGGGTGCGCAGGTCGAGAACGCCCCGATAGAGGCCCTTTCGATCGACCACCATCAGCTTGTCGGTTTGCACCGGCAAGGATTCGACCACGCGCAGGTAGCGGAGCACCGCCTCCAGGCGAACGTCCGGGCGCACCGCAATATGGTCGGTGTTCATCAGGCCGCCTGCCGAATCCTCGGGATACGACAGCATCGATTCGATCTTTTCCCGATGCCGCCCGCCCGCTGCCCGGAGCAATCCGCGGCCCTGTTCGTCGGGAAGGGCCTGGATGAGGTCGACGAGATCATCCAGATCGAGCCTCTGGGCCGCGGCGACCAGATCTTCGTGATCCATGTCCAGTGCGAGTGAGGCGCAGATCTCGCCGTGCAGATACGGAAGTACCTTGGACGCGCGATCGGTTTCCACCATGCTCCAGGCGGCGCTACGCTCCTTGGGTGGCAGGGACTCGAGCAGTCCGGCGACCTTCGCGGGATGCATGTCCCGCAACGTTCTGCTGACGCGCTTGAGCTTGCCGCGATTCAGGGCGTCGATCACATCACCGGTCTGGGTCGATTTCCCGTGCCTGCGGTCATCGCCAGACTCGTCCAGTGCCGTGACGGCCTCTTTCGAGTCCCGCTTCAGGATGCGTGCGAGTTCGGGTTCGAGGTGAACCAGAATGCGGGATTCGTGAGCGGAGTCGACCTGCTGCCAGAGCGCCACACGCTGCTCGGGATGAATCGCCTCGATGAGGCTGGCGATCTTGGCGGGATGCATGTGTCGCAGCTTCTTCCGCACGCGCTTGTAGCGCCCACCCGCGAGGGCTTCGATGATTTGGGCAATCTCGGTACGTACGACCTCGGAATCCTGGTCTGTCATGACGGCTGCCTTTGGCTGGATTGCGTGGCCGAAGACGGGGGCTCGGCCGTTGTGCCGGACGTCGGCAACATCCGGTAGTGTGGCACCTTTGCGTCTGTGCGATGGGCCGGTGTGACCGCTGGGGACGTCAGCGTCCGATGCTGTAACGGTGCATCCGCGCGGCAGGCGCGAGGGCCGGTCGATCGGGCAAGCGGTTTCGTGCCCGGCGGTTGGTGGATCACTGGCGATGCTCGGCCTTCGTTACCCGGACGCCGCATCCGGCTGCGAGTCGGCCTCGGAATCCACGAGAACGCAAAAGAGTCAGGCCGCGCATTGTTGCCGACGGAGAGCATCTGAACCTCGGTATTCCCGTCGAATTGCAGTTGCTCGACGGAAATACCCGAAGAATCCTTCCGCAGGCAGGTGGTTCTCCGATGCTCTGTCGCCCTGCCATGGGGACGGCAATCGAGAGGGGCAAGGTTGTCCGCGTCAGTTCCGACCGTCACTTCCGTCCCAGCTTCTCCGCCAGCCCCGCAAACGGATTGTGCGTTGCCGGCGCCAGTTCCCGGTCCGCATTGGCTCGACCCTGCAGGTCTCGCTGGCGAGCGTGCTCGGCGTCGTGGCAGTAGACGCAGAGCAATTCCCAGTTGCTGCCGTCGGGTGGATTGTTGTCGTGGTTGTGGTCCTTGTGATGGACCGTCAATTCACGCAGTCGTGCGCCCGAGAACGCGCGGCCGCAGCGACCGCAGATGTGCGGATACAGTTTCAGTGCGCGGGCGCGGTAGGCACTTTCATCGGACGACTGGCTCATGGTCGGTGTCTCCGGGCAGGTAATGATTTGGATTGGGGCGAGGCCTGTCGTCCGGGCCTGGTCGCGGGGCACCCAGACTTCATGCCAGGCGGCGGGCCAGGACGCTCGGTGCGCGGGTGGGGCCGCCACCCGATCGGTGTTGGCCGACTTCTCCGCCCGGGCAGCGGGCGGTGATGCCCACCCAGTCCGAGCAGGTCGCGGGTCGCGCGGTGAAGCCACCTGCAAACCCGAAGTCAGACATCGAGTCGGTGCTGCAGCACTGCGTCCGCTGCACGCGGGCGTGCGTCGCTCGGGCCCTACTTCATCGTCTGGATGAAGCTGTCCGCCTCGGCGATGGCCTTGTTCATGTCCTGGATCAGCCGGTCGACCTTGCTGCCGATGCTGCCCACCTCGCCCTTCAGCGCTGCCACGGCACGGGCGTTGAGGTTGTGCTTGAGGAACAGCACCTGGTCTTCGAACACGCTCAGCACCGGGTCGATGCGGCTGCGTGCGTTCTTCATCGTCGTGATCATGTTGCCGTAACGGCGCCGGGTGTCCTCGAGCTTCTGCTCGCTGGAGCGACGCAGGCTGGCATTCGAGTACTGGCCCAGTTCTTCGCGCCACTCCTTGAACAGGTCGCCGGCGACTTGCTCGATTGCAGCGATGCGTTGGTCGACTTCGTCAACGCTTTCTCGGGTGTCTTCGACCTTGGCATTGAGGCGCTTGTAGATGGCCTCCAGGTCGCCGCCATCGAACTGGACCAGTCCCGTGAATTGTTCGTAGGCCGAGGCGATTTCTTCCTTGGCCTCGAGCTGTGCCTCCTGCGCGTCCTCGACCCGGTCTACCAGGATGTCGCGCTTATAGACGCCGACCTTCTCGAGCGCAGAATACTTGACCGAGGTGCAGCCGGCAGCCAGCAGCAGGGCGGAGAGCAGAATCGTCAGTCTGGGGATCATGGCGAATGCGCATCGGATGAATAGGAACCCCGCCAGTATACGGCAGCGGCATGAGCCGATCGCGACTCGCACCGCTGGTCGTCATGCCAGCAATTGCGGCCCGGCGCGATCTCGCGTGGGAATACGGCCGGTGTCGTCGTGGCGCGGGGGCCGTCGTCTCACCGGTCCGGCGCCCCATTGCCGCCGCTCATTCGAACGAAGGGGATGTCGAGGTGGTGCATGAGCTCGCGCACCACGAGCAGTGCGGCGACGAAGTGGGAATCCTCGGGCAGGCCTTCGGCGGCGGCGGGTCGGCCCATCGCCACGGCGGCCTGACGCGAGAATACCTGCTCGACCGCGTCGCGGCTGATGCCGGCGCCGTCCTCCCCGATGCCGGCCGTGCGGGCGATGGCGCGCAGCCAGGGGCCGTCGCCGGCGATCTCGCTGCCACCGACATGCTTCGGCACGCGGGCGAGTTCGTCTTCGATGGCCATGATCGCGTTCTCGATCGCGGCGCCCAACGGTAGGTGCGGCGCCAGGTGGTCGCGGATCAGGCGATCGGTGCCGGGGGCGATCGACAACGGGGCGTCGCCGGCGGCGCCGCCGACCAGTACGGCATCTTCCCCGTCGACGATCAGTTGCGCCGGTGGGCGTGGGGAGAGCAGCGACCGATGCCACGCCAGGAAGTCGTCCGCCATCGGAGGCGAAACGCTGTGCCCGCCCGCATACAGGCGAAGCTGACGGGCAACACCGAGCCGGTCGAGCCAGCCGTCGGCACGCTGCGCCCAGGCGACGGGGAGCGTGCTGTCCTCGCGGCCGTGGGCGATCAGGGCCTGGAGTCCCGCCAGGCGCTCGCGGGGCGCGAGCATCGGTTCCAGCTCGGGCAGGATGCGCCCGGACAGCACGGCGAAGCCCCGCACCCGCTCCGGCGCGCTGAGGGCAACGCTGGCGCTCAGGATGCCGCCCTGGCTGAAGCCGGCAATGGCGGTGCGATCCGGGGCGATGCCGTGGGCGGCCTGCAAGGCCTCGACAAAGCGAATCAGCATGCGGCGGCTGGCCTCGGCTTCATCGGCTCGGATCTCCGGTCCGTTCGGCGTGAAGGCGACGTTGAACCACGCGTATTGTCCGGGACCCAGCGCCAGTGGCCCGCGCGGCAGGATCACCAAGGTGTCGGGGCCGACGCCTGCCGCCAGCGCCGCCAGGTTGGATTCGTTGCCGCCCACGCCGTGCAGCAGGAGGAGCAAGGCGGACGGCGGGTCGAACGCCGGCGGACGCGCCTGGAAGGCGAGTTCGTACGAAGAATCGGCAACTGCGGTGGACGATGGTTTGCTCATGTGACCATTCCTCTTGGGGCGTTTCCGGATCGCCATGCCGGCCTCGGCGCGACGACCGGACGGCTTGTTGTCCGTAATCCCACTCTACCGATCGATGGTTTCGAGATAAACGACGCAATCTGGCAAGAATTGTCCCGAAAGAGGAGATAATCAAGTTCGGCGCGGCAGGCCCTGTGATCGGTCCGGTGCAGGATCTGGCACCGGGGCTTCGCTGCGGCGAATGCCCTGTTCGCCTGGCGTCGGCGCTCGCGGGCGCGTGTCAGGCCCCATGGTCGGTCAACGAGTGCTCGTGCCTCGGCCCGGCCGGCGATCGACTTGCCTTGCCGGCGCGCCTCAGGCTGGGTCGAGCGGGTACGATTCGCCCCGCTGCGGGATGTCGACCGTGGTCCACCCCATCTGCTGCACCATTGCCTCGCGCAGTGCGGCCGAGGCTCCGGCCTCGCCGTGGACGACAAAGGTACGCCGGGGCGGCGCCTCGAACGACTCCAGCCAGGCGAGCAAGGCCTTGCGGTCGGCGTGGGCCGAGAGGCCGCCGATGGTGTGGATCTGGGCGCGCACCGGAATTCGCTCGCCGAACAGCGTGACCTGGCGCGCGCCGTCCACCAGCCGCCGGCCGAGCGTGCCGGCGGCCTGGAAGCCGCAGATGACGATGCTGCACTCGCTGCGGCCGAGGTTGTATCGCAGGTGATAGCGAATCCTGCCGGCGTCGCACATGCCGCTGGCCGAGATCACGACCAGGCCCGCGCGTTGGGCGTTCAGCGCGATCGAGGCCTCCACGTCCGCCGTGAAGCGCAGGGCGAAACGATCCTCGTGCGCCTCCATCCACGCCAGCAGCTCGCGGGTCGGCTCGTCCCACAGGGCGTCGAAATCCATCGTCACGCCGGTCACCTGGGTGGCCATCGGCGAGTCCACTACGACGTGCAGCGCGGGCGCGCGGCCGGCACGCACCAGCGCCGCCAGGAAGAAGATCAGCTCCTGGGTGCGACCGACCGCAAAGGCCGGAATGACGACGTTGCCGCGGCGCCGTTCGAGGGTGTCGCGCAGGACGGCGGCCAATTCGGATTCGGTGTCGGCAAGCGCGCGGTGGGTGCGGTCGCCGTAGGTGGATTCGACACACAACACGTCGGCGCGCGATACCGTGACCGGGTCGCGCAGCACCGGTCGGTTCGGCTGGCCGAGATCGCCGCTGAACACCAGGCGCCGCGGGCGCTGTGCCGCACCCTCGTCGATCGTCATCTCGAGGATTGCCGAGCCCAGGATGTGGCCCGCCTCGCGAAAGTGGCAGCGCACGGTCGGGTGGGGCGACAGCGCGTCGTCGTAGCGCACCGGGCGGAGCAGGGCGAGACTCTGCTGGGCCTGGGCGACGGTGTAGAGCATCGGCGCGGCACGCAATCGCTTGCGCCGCTTGCGGTGGCTCTCGCGCGTTGCCCGCTCGGCCTCCTTCTCCTGAATGTAGGCCGAATCCAGCAGCATGACTTCGAGCAGTCGG
Organism: Rhodocyclaceae bacterium; assembly: GCA_020445785.1. GTDB lineage: Bacteria > Pseudomonadota > Gammaproteobacteria > Burkholderiales > Rhodocyclaceae > Cognatazoarcus. The sequence continues at coordinate 16,328 of JAGRFZ010000068.1, read as the reverse complement.
ATGGTCGGCTCGGTGGCGTAGATCGGCCCGCGATAGCCCAGCGCAGCGAGCCTCGGCACCAGGCCGGAATGATCGATGTGGGCATGGGTGAGCAGCACGAAGTCGATCTCGCCGAGATCGAAATCCAGCGCCTCCAGGTTTCGGCGGCCGGCTTCCCGGCCCCCCTGGAACATGCCGCAATCGACCAGGAAGGTGACGCCATGGGCGCGTACGCGGGTGCAAGACCCGGTGACCTCGCCGGCCCCGCCGAAGAAGGTGAGTTCCATGCCAGCCTCCCCTCGCAAGCGATGCACGGACACGAGCGCCCGCGCCTGCCCCCCGCCCGCGCCGGATCCACGTGTCGCGGTTGTGCCCGCATTGTGCCATCCCCGTCGGTCGTTCTCGACGGCGGCCGTGGTCGGGTGCCCTCGGCAATGGGCACCGCCCGCGGGCAAAGGTTCCGAGTCGTGCGCCATGCCCGGCACGCGCCATCGGCTGACGGCGCCATGCGATGGCCGCAGGCCGGGCCTGGCCCTGCCTGTACGAGCGGGCTGCCCGCGCGCCATCGGTCCGTAAGCGACCCGCCCGGCCTTGAAATCTCGGCGTTCCCACCCACGCCAAATGCCGCTAAGGTGACGGCACGCTGCAAGCTCTGGCGGAGGGCGGTGGATGAGTGCGATCTTCATCAGTTACCGGCGCGAGGACACCGAGGGCCATGCCGGGCGCCTGTTCGAAGGGCTGCGGGCGCGCTTCGGCGACGATTCGGTGTTCATGGACGTCGTCGCGATCGAGCCCGGGGTCGATTTCCGGCAGGTGATCGATGCCAAGATCGCCCAGTGCGACGTGTTGCTGGCGCTGATCGGCCGCCAGTGGCTGTCGGCCGGCGACGACAACGGCGCACGGCGTATCGACGAGGCCCAGGATTTCGTCCGGCTCGAGATCGCCGCGGCGCTGAAGCGCGGCATTCCTGTGGTGCCGTTGCTGGTCCAGGGCGCGCGCATGCCTTCGGCCGAGCAGTTGCCGGCCGATCTGTCGGACCTCGCTTTTCGCAACGCGGTCGAACTGACCCACGCCCGCTGGGAGTCGGATCTCGCCGTGCTGGCGAAGGCGCTCTCCCGCCATGTCGCTCCTGCCGGCAGGGGCGGCGAAGCCGGTGTGGCGCCATCTACGGGCAGCGGTGGTGGTGGCCTCAAAAGGCTGCTGGCCGGGCTTGCGGTCGCGGGCGCCGGTGTCGGTGCGCTGACGCTGCTCGGTGGCCAGGAGCCGGGCGCCCGCCCGGTCGACGAGCCGTCCGCCCCGGCGCCGCGCCCGGCGGATGCCGAAACGACGGTCGACGGCGCCAGCGTGCGCCTGGTCGACTATGTCGGTCTGGCGGGCGAACCCACGGGCTATTTCACCCAGATCGCGCCGAACCAATGGGCGGAATTCGATGCCGGCAACCGGCGCGGGTTCCTCTTCCAGGAGGTCGGGCGGGACGACTGGTCGGTGTACCTGCTCGACCAGGCGCGCGGGGTCGATATCCAGCTCGACCTGCACACCCACCAGGTGGCCTATCGGATGAGCGAAAGCCAGCCCTATACCAAGCTCTATTCGATCGTCCACGCCCGGTGACTTTCGACGCCGTCGGCGTGCTGCGCGGGTTCCCGCCGACCGGGTCGCGATGGCCGCGCCGCGGGTACCGAGTTTGCATCGATGCGACGCGCTTGCGGCCGCCATGCCACTGACCCTCGCTGCCCCGGTGCACAGCGATTTCGTCGTGCGCAAGAGCCGCTTCGTCGGCTGTGTGCGGCCGGTGGTCGACCGGGCGGCGGCGCGGCACGTGGTGGCCGGCCTGTGGGCCGAGCATGCCGGGGCGTCGCACGTGTGCTGGGCGCTCATGGCCGGTGGTCAGTCGGCGGCGGTGGACGACGGCGAGCCGGGCGGCACGGCCGGGCGGCCCATGCTGGAGGTGCTGCGCCATCAGGATCTCGACGGCGTGCTGGCCACCGTCGTGCGCTACTACGGCGGCGTGCGACTCGGCGCGGGGGGGCTGGTGCGGGCCTACACCGAAGCGGTGGCGCGGGCATTGCAGGGGGCGGAGAAGGTACCGATCATTGCCGTGCGCACGCTGCGCTGTGTGCTGCCGTATGCGCTCGAAGGCCCTTTGCGCCGCACGCTGACGCAGGTCGGCGCCGAGCTGCTGGCGGTCGATCACGGGGCCGAGGTGTGCGTTGCGTTCCGCCTCGGGGAGGATGCGGCAGGGGCGCTGCGTGCGCGATTGCAGGAACTCGGGCAGGGGCGCATCGTGTGGCTGGACGAGACGGATGCCGGCTGATCGGGTGCCGACGTCGCGGTGGTCGGCAGGATCGGTGCCGATGCCCTCAACTTTGCCGCCCGTTCGCCGTAGCCGTATCGTGCGGGCGCGCGAACGCGCTGGATGCGCCGGCGCCTGCGTGAGCATTGCCCCACGATTGCAGTGTCGTGGGGTTCGGAGCGAGATACATGTGGAAAACAATCGGTGTGTTCCTGTTGGCCTGCGGCTTGGCTCTGCCGGCGTCGGCCGGGGACGACACCATGGTGATCGCCTTCGCCCAGGACGACATGGCCAACGACTTTCGACGGGCGCAGGTGCAGGCGGTGCGTGACGCGCTCGCCGAACACCCGGATCTGCGCTTCGTCCATGCCGATGCCCAGGGCAGGACGTCCCTGCTGATCCGCCAGATCGATCGCTTCACCGCACGCCCGGTCGATCTGCTGATCGTCGGTACCAACGGCGATCGGGCGGTGGTTCCGGCGGTCACCAAGGCGTACGAGGCGGGGATTCCGGTCATCGTCCTCGATCGAGGCATCCAGAGCGACCGATACACCACCTTCATCAATTCGGACAATGCCCGGATCGGGCGCCTTGCCGCCGAATTCATCGCCGAGCGGCTGGCCGGCAACGGTACGGTGTTGTTGTTCGAGGGACTGCCTTCGGCGGACGTGACCCAACTGCGCACCCAGGGATTCCTCGACGAGATCGGTCGGCACGAGGGCATTCGGGTGGTCCGTCGCGTCGGCAACTTCCTGCGGCGCGACGCGGTGGTGGAGATGGAAAAACTGGTCGCGGCGGGCGTCACTGCGGATGCGATTTTCGCCGAGAGCGACAGTATGCTGAGCGGCATCCGGGCGGTGCTCACCCGCCACGGCATCGATCCGGCGTCCATCGTCACGGTCGGTTGCGACTTCATCGGCGAAGCGCGCGATGCGATCTTCGCCGGAACCCAGACCGCCTCGGTCAAATTTCCCCTCGGCGGTCGAGAGTCGGTGCAGATCGCGGTCGAGATCCTGGCGGGGAATGCAGTGCCGAAGCACGTCGTGATCCCGGTCGAAATGGTGACCCGCGAGAACGTCGACCGAGTGGCCCCGGTATTTTGACGGCGGCGAGGGCGTGACGGCTCGAGCGATGGGCGCCGACACGCGCCGGTGGCGATTGGGCCTGAAGGCGAAGCTCACGGCCCTGCTGGCAGGCACCGTGGTGCTCGTCGCGTTGGCGCTGGGCCTGTATTTCAATGGCGTGTTGCGCACCCATTTCCACGCGCAGGCTCGGCAGCAGATCGAGCACGGCTTCCGTCGCATCGCCTTCAATCTTGCGGCGATCGAGGAGCAGTTGCGCGAGGGGATCGTCTTCGTCCAGGGCGACGAACGCTTCGTCGCTTCGGTCGAACTGATCAACAACTACCAGGACAAGGACGACTACAACGTCTTCCTGATCGACGAGGAAAAGCGCTCCCTCGCGCGCCACCTGGCGGATCGGGTCAAGCTGGGCTTCAACGACCTGGCGGTCTTGTACGATCGGACGGGTGAGCTGGTGGCCTTTGCGGAACGTGTCGACGGGCGGTTTCGCGTCGCCTACGTGTCCTTTGCCGGTGGGCATCGGCGGATACTTGCCCGCTTCGAAGGGGGGGGCGATTTCGCGGAAGTGCCTCTGCCCGCCGACGGCGTCAGCTTCCAGCATGAGGCGATGCCGGGAAGTGTGCCGGAACCGAAGCGCCCGATGGTCACGTACTCACGCGCGGGTTCGGCGCTCGCGCTGAGGTCGCACTTCGACTTGCATGGCGATGAGGGCGGCCCGGTGCTCGGCCATATCGAGATTCTGCGTTTCCTCGACGAAGCCTACTTCGCGGGTATGTCCGCCGACCTCAACCTGAGCATCCACAAGCGATTCTCGGACGCGCTCGTGGCCGATGCGGCACGCCTGTCGCGCGACCTCTCGTTGCCCGAGATCTCCGTGCGGGAAGGGCCGGGCGGCGTTTCCGGGGTACTGGCAAAGGCCATCGAAGAAGGCGACGTATTGTTCTCGGTGAGCCTGGATACCGCCCGCTTCAGCGAAGTGTTGCGGCAAAGTCGGCTCCAATTGTTGGTCCTGCTGTGTGCCGTGGTGGCAGTGGCGTTGCTGCTCTCGCGGGGGCTGATCCGTCGTTCGGTCGAGCGACCGCTCGATGCCCTGACGGTGCAACTCGACAAGATCCAGCGACAGGACTACTCCCGGTCGCCGTCGCTGGCGAGCCACGACGAGTTTCAGGAAGTGTCCGAAACCATCAATCGACTGGCCACGGCGGTGAGCGAGCGCGAAGGCGAACTGCGGCAGCATCGCCGCAACCTCGAGGTGCTGGTGGCGCAGCGCACGACCCAGCTACGGGAGGCCGTCGAGCGGGCCGAGGCGGCCAACGTGGCCAAGAGCGCGTTTCTCGCGAACATGTCCCATGAAATCCGCACGCCGCTCAATGCCATCGTCGGCATGGCCCACATCGTCCGGCGCCAAGGCCTCAATCCCCAGCAGACCCTGCGCATGGACAAGTTGCTGGCCGCGACCGACCATTTGCTGTCGATCATCAACGACGTGCTCGATCTCTCGAAGATCGAAGCGGGCAAGCTGACGATGGAGAATCACGACTTCTCGCTCGGCCGGGTCATGGGCGATGCCGGCGATCTGATCGCTCCGCGGGCGGCCGAGAAGGGAATCGAACTGAACGTAGACCTCGACCCGGCACTGCCTGATTCCTTGCGCGGAGACCATCTCCGGATCGGGCAGATCCTGCTGAATTTCCTGGGCAATGCGATCAAGTTCACCGAGCGGGGCCACATCGATCTGCGTGCGCGTGCGTGCGAAAGGCGAGCGGAGGGCATCGTCGTGCGCTTCGAGGTCGCCGATACCGGGATCGGCATGACGCCCGAGCAACAGAGTCGGGTCTTCGAGGCATTCGCGCAGGCCGACGTGACGACGACGCGCAAGTTCGGCGGCACCGGGCTGGGCCTGGTGATCAGCCGCCGGCTTGCCCGCCTGATGGGCGGCGACGTCGGCGTCGAGAGTGGGCCGGGGGTCGGCAGTACGTTCTGGTTCGAGGCCTGCTTTGCCCCTGCCGTCGGCGGCCCCGACACGCGGGAAGGCGATGTGCGGCCTGCACCGCGCGATCCGGTCGAGTTGCGCGGCCGCCGCGTGCTGCTGGCCGAAGACAACCCGGTCAATCAGGAAGTGGCGGTGGAGTTGCTGCGCGGTGTCGGCATCGTCGTCGACGTCGCCGCGGACGGTGCGGTGGCGCTCTCGATGGCGGAGGTGCGCGACTACGACTGCATTCTGATGGACATCCAGATGCCGGTCATGGACGGTATGGCTGCGGCGGCGGCCATTCGCCGCTTGCCCGACCGGCGCCAGCCGCCGATCATCGCGATGACCGCCAATGCTTTCAATGACGATCGCGAAGCGTGTCTGGCAGCCGGCATGAACGACCATGTCGCCAAGCCGATCGACCCGGCACGCTTGGTGGCGGCCCTCGAAAAGTGGATGACGGAGGACCCCGTCGCACCCGACGCGCAGGGTGTGCCGGCCGCGGTCGAAAACCCGGTCGCGGCGGAAGGTGGATCGGAAGTCGATCGACTGCGGACGATCGAGGGCTTGGACGTGGGGGCGAGCTTGAAGCGCATGGGCGGGCGCGTTGCCCTCTACCAGCGGCTGGTGCGGCTTTTCGCGGATTCCTGCCGGGACGACCTGCCGCGGCTGCAGGCGGCGATCGCGCATGAAGACTGGGCGTCGGTGAAGGCGATCGCCCATTCCATCAAGGGGGCTGCCGGTCACATCGGCGCGGTCGAACTGTATCGGCTGGCCGAGTGCGCCTGCAGTGCCGAAGGCCCTGTCGACGAGGCCACCCGTGATGCGGGGCTGGCGCTGGTGCAGGCCATGGTGCCGCTGCTGGCGGACCTTCGGCAGGTGCTCGAGACGTCCTGACGCGCTTTGCGCAGGGCGTGGCCGGTGTATCCTGCCGGCGGTTCGCCCTTGCACCGGATCGCCGTGTCCGCTACTTCGCCGCTCGACAACATTGTCTGGCACGCCCTCACCGGTGCCCAGGCCCGCTTTGCCGTCGGCTGCGGCGGCGCCCGACGCTTCGCGCCGGGTTTTTCGCCGATTCTCGGCTTCGAGGAGCGGCTGGCCCCGGATTTCTCCGCGCTCCAGGCCTTCAGCGAAAGTGGTGAATCATTCTATTGTCTGCACTGGACCGGTCCGCCGCCATCGGGCTGGCAATTGGAGGAAGACGGTGCGGTGCGCCAGATGCTGCGAGCGCCGACGGAATGCCAGGAACCGCAGGCAGCCGGGCTTCGGCCGCTCGCCAACGGCGACGTCGGGCAGGCGATGGCGTTGGCACGCCTGACCCGACCGGGGCCGTTCGGGCCGCGCACGATCGAACTCGGAGAGTATTTCGGGGTGTTCGAGGGCGCCCGGCTGGTGGCGATGGCGGGTGAACGAATGGCTGCCGGGCCCTATCGGGAGATCAGCGGTGTGTGCACCCATCCCGAAGCCCGTGGCCGAGGATTCGCGCGGCGACTGGTGGCCCACCTCCTCGCGCGCCAGAGCGCCCGCGGACTCACGTCCTTCCTGCACGTGATGGATGACAATCCGGGGGCGATCCACCTGTACGAATCCCTCGGCTTCGCCAGTCGCAGCGTCGACCCCGTGCGGGTGGTCCGGCGATTGTGAGGGGCGGCCACGGCGCCCCCCGGCATTCGGTGCTACGTGCCGGCCGGCCGGCGCTGCAGCTGGGCGAGCACGTGGGCACGAAAGACATCGGGCTCCGGCGGTTTGCAGACGAAGTCGGCGGCGCCGGCCGCCAGTGCCGCGGCGCAGTGTGCACCGCCACCGTCGGCCGACACCATGATCACCGGGATGTCGCGGGTCGCCGTGTCCGCCTTCAGTTGCGCCAGCACTGCGAGGCCATCCATGTCGGGCATGCGGGCGTCCAGCAGGATCAGGTCGGGCTGCGCCTGGCGGGCGAGCCGGAGTCCGTCTGCGCCGCAAGTCGCGGCCAGTAGTTCGCCGAGGCCGGAAAGTTGTTTGGCCGCCACCAAGATCGCTTCGGGGGCGTCGTCGATCAGCAGGATCGTGGCATTGGATTCGGACTGCATCATGCTTGGCCTTACTCGAGATGTTGCTCGAAGCGTTCCAGTTCGGTCTGCGCCAGCCGGAAGTCGAGCTTGCGAAGCGCCGCCGAGATCGGGCCGTAGGCGGCGCCGAGCGGCGTGCCGGCAAGCATGGCGAGGACGGCTTCGCTGGTCTCGACCGCCCCCACGGCGTTGCGTTCCAGCTGGGCGCGAAGGTGCGCCAGGGTTCGTGTCAGCCGCTCCCCGTGGGGCAGCTCTCGCCCGCCGTCCGCGGCTGCCGGCGACTCGACCAGCCACCCGGAAATCGCGTCCAGCAGCGCACCGAGGCTCTGGTCGAATTCGCGCAGCCGTGCCGGCGCCGGGGTTTCACGATCTGCGATGCCGGCTTCCAACGCGGCTGCGGCGCATGCCAGCCGCGTCGCGGCGATGTTGCCGGCCTGGCCACGCAGCCGGTGGAGCAGGGCGGCGGCATCGTCGTTGCTGCCCGCCTCCAGCCACGCGTGGATGCGGGCAGCGGTGCCGGCGTGCTCTTCGGCGAAGGATCGGAGCAGAGTCAGGAACAATTGGTGATCGCCCTGAACGCGCGTCGCGGCCCGGACGACGTCGATCCCATCGATCGCCGGCAGCGCAGCGGAGATCGGGGCGGACCCGGTGCCGTCCGCTGCCGGCAGGATCGTGCCGCGGTAGGCTTGCACGTGTCGGCGCAGGGTGCGGACGAGGTGTGCCGGTTCGAACGGCTTCGACAGGAAGTCGTCCATGCCGGCGGCCAGCGCCTGGTGCCGGTCTTCGGTGAGCGCGCCGGCGGAGAGGGCGATCAACGGTACCCGTGCCAGGCCCGCCTGCTGTCGCAGGCGGCGGGATGTCTCGAGCCCGGACATCTCGGGCATCTGGATGTCCATCAGCACCGCATCGAAGTCCGAACCCGGCGCCGTCAGCCGCGACAGCGCTTCTTGGCCGGAAGCGCACGCGACGACCTTCGCGCCCTGGTGCGTCAGCAGGCGCTTGCAGACGTCGAGATTCATGGTGCTGTCATCCACTACCAGAATCCGGGTATCCGGCAACCAGCACGTATCCTCGGCGCGGTCGAGGTCGGTCAAGGCGAATACCCGGTCGACATCCGCGGTGCGCGCGCTGACGGCCTGGTTGACGTCGTTGAACAGGCCGGCGGCCGAAATCTCCGCGCCCGTGGATGCGTCGCTTGGCGGCCGTGTGTCGATCGGCACGACGGCCGGTAGCGAACCGTCGGGCTGCTCTGGTCGCAGCCGACGCAACGTGTCGTCGCCAGCGAACCGGAGGTCGATGATCAGGCAATCGGCGCAAAGGCCGGGGCCGGCTTCGCCGCCGAGGCGGCTGGTCAGCGCCTCGTGCGTCGCCACCGTCCGTGCATGCCAGCCGAGACGCCGCGACAACTCGGCAATTCGGGTTGCGAGCGTGGCGGGTTCGAGCGCGATCAGAACCCGAAGCTGGCGCACGCCGTCGAGGGCTGCTTCGGCATCGCCGGCGTCGGCCGACTCGATCAGGGGCACGTCGAACCAGAAACGGCTGCCTCGACCTTCCGTGCTTTCCATGCCCGCGTGCCCGCCCATGCCTTCGGCCAGCAGACGGACGATGGACAGGCCGAGTCCGGTGCCGCCGTACTTGCGGGTGGTCGAACTGTCGCCCTGATTGAACGGCCGGAACAGGCCAGCCTGCAGCGCCTGAGCGACGCCGATGCCGGTGTCCGTGACGCTGAAGCGCAGGGTCACGCGATCTGCGCTGCGGGCGAGAAGTTCGACCGAGACGGACACGCTGCCGGCTTCGGTGAACTTGACGGCATTGCTGGCCAGGTTGAGCAGCATCTGCCGCAGTCGTGCTTCGTCGCCGTCGACGGTGCCCGGTATCGCCACGGAAAGCGGTGCAAGTTCGAATCGGATGCCGCGGTCGCGCGCGATCGGCGTCATCAGTTCGCCCACGTCTCCCAACAGGCGCTGCAGGGGGAAAGCCGAGACCTCGAATTTCATCTCTCCGGCTTCGATCTTGGAGAGGTCGAGAATGTCGTTGATCAGCGAGAGCAGGTTGCGGCTCGCAACTTGCATCGACGCCAGCTGCCGCTTCTGGTCGGGGGCCAGCCGGGTCAGCGAAAGCGTATGGACCGTGCCGACGATCGCGTTGAGTGGGGTGCGGATCTCGTGGCTCATGTTCGCCAGGAAGCGGCTCTTGGTGAGCGACGCCTGTTCCGCCAGGCGCAGTGACTGCGCGACGCGGCGACCCGATTGCCGCAATGCGGTGACGCTGACCGCAATGAACAGCGGCAGGAATTGCACCAGAAACAGCGATGCGAACGCCGATGCGGGGCCATCCGACGGATGTTCGCGGGCGAGCAGGTGGTGTCCGCCGGAAATCAGCAGTCCCGACACCACCGACACCACCAGTACCACGAGGGCGGTCTGCACGAAGGTGTAGATCGCGGCGCACAGCGCGACCGCGCTGACGATCCAGATGAACGGGAACTCGAAGCGGGTCAGGAGGAGGTAGCTGCCACCCGCCGTCAGTACCGGAATCAGCATGAATGCCGGGTCGGTCAGTTGCCGCAGGCCGGTGCGCTGGTCGGCCGCCGCCGCGGTCCGGCCGTCGTTCGGGAGTCGGCCGATCAGCAGCGCGATGCCAAGGGGCAGCACGGCCAAGGAGCCGAGCAATTCGCCGACGTACCAATTGACGAAGGCCCGGTCGAACTCCGAGAAGCCGTTGACGGCGAGTATCGATGCGCCGAGCACGGCAGCCAGGGCCGAGGGCAGGGCGATCACCAACGCGAAGATGCGCAGCAGCGCCTGGGGATCGGTCGGGACGCGGCGCGGGTCGATGCGGGATTCGAGCAGATACGCCGCCACCACCATGGTCAGCAGATTGGGAGCGACAAAGGAAAGGCTCAGCGCCGGAGGGTTGCCGGCCGCCATGTTGGCCGCGAAGTTCGCCGCGGCCAGGGTGGCGAGGGCGAGCCCGCCGCGGCGCCCTGCTGTCGATGCCAGGCAGAGGATGCCTATGGCATTGGCGTACCACAGATTCGCGACGTTGTGGTCCTTGGTCGTCGTGATGCACAGCCATGCGATGACGAAGTACGCGATGCCGGCGTTCGCCACCGTGAACCTCGATCCCCGTGCCGCCTCGCTGGTCCAGGATCCCTTGATCAATTTCTGCGCATCCTCGGCGCCAACGCCGCGAATACTTCCTCCGTTCTTCGCCCACCGACCGATCGCATCCTACCATCCATGCCGGTGGCGTATGGCGGCGCAGCGACGGCCGTCGCCCGCCGGCCCGGTCGGCGGTGTCAAGAGACGAGTGCGACCTCGAACAGGCGCTCGATCGCCCATAGGCCGCCGATGCCGATCGCCGCGAAGGAGGCGGCCGGCATCAACACGCGGGCAATCCGCCGGTATCGGGCCAGCGCCAGCAACAGCATGGTGGCGATCGCGACCACCAGCAACTGACCGGCCTCGACGCCGAGGTTGAATCCCAGCAGGGCAAGCGCGAAGTCGGTGGGCGGCAATGACATTCCCGCCAGCACGTTGGCGAAGCCGAAGCCATGCACCAGGCCGAAGCCGAAGGCCAGTGCCGGCTCGCCACCGGGCCGCCGCGGCCACAGGTTGTGCAATGCGGCGAGGACGATGCTGATGGCAATCGCGGCTTCGACCCAGCGTGCCGGCAGGTGGACGATCTCGAAGCTGGCCAGCGCCAGCGTCACTGAGTGGGCGAGGGTGAACAGGGTGATGGTCTTCAGCAGCGGCACCAGGGCCTCGCGTGCCGACGCGACCGGTCGCCAGCCTGCGGCCTCCCGTCGCAGCAGCGCCGGCAGCATCAGGCAAAGCAGAAACAGCAGGTGATCGTAGCCGATCAGGATGTGCGCCAGGCCGTCGCCGAAGAAGCTGGCGACGCCGGCGCCGCCTGCGGCCGCAAGCGCACGGGTTTCGCCATTGGGGTCGAGCGACCATGCCGCGATCTCGCCGTCGGCGCGCTCGATCCGCAGCAGACCGCGGTGGGTGGGATCGAGGGCGCCGAGCAGGCGGTAGTCGATGCTGCGCAAGGCCCCGCCCGGGCAGCGCAGGCGGGCGCCCAGCGCCAGATAGTTGCCGTCGCTGCGGGGCTCGATGCCGAGGGCACGCAGGGCGAGCGGACATTCGCCCCGGTTGATCTGCAGCGCGGCGCCGGCGTGGGCCACGATCTCGGGCAGGCGCGGGCGCAGTTCGCCCCAGCGCAAACGGCGGTCGTCGTCGGCATCGAGAGCCAGGGCCAGCTCGAGGTCGCGCAGGGCGATGTCCCAGCGCAGCGTCGCCTCGCCGTCGCGCAGGGGGCCGATCGTCAGGTAGCTGTCGCTGGCCTTATGGGCCCATGCGATCGCCGGCAGCAGGAGCAACAACAGCAAGGCGGCCACGGATCGGGTGCGAAGGTGGTCAGTGCAACGCATCGATGCGGGCATCGCGAATCTCCAGGTCGTTCATCCTCGCGCGCAGTCGGCGCAGGCCGTCACGGTCGCCGAGGGCGGCGCTGGCCCGGGCGAGAATCAACCAGTCGGCCGGCTCGCGCTGGTGCGCGAGATTGCGGCGGGCCAGGCGTCGCGCCTCGCGGGCGTCGCCGAGCACGGCCAGGGCGTGTCTGGCCCGCTCGCGCAGGTGGCTGCCGTCGTCGCCCCGTTCACTGGCCGCGTCGAAGCGCTCGGTCAGTTGCCGCGCCAGTGCCGATGCATCCGCGCGCCCGAGCGCCCGCGCCGCGATCGCTCGCCGCAACAGCACTGCGTCGCCCGGCGCCATGCCGGCGAGCACCGACTCCGCCTCGGTCGGTCGGCGGGCATCGAGCAACAGATCGGCCAGCGCCAGGCGCGCGTACGGCGTTGGCGAGAGGGCCAGTGCGCGTCGGTAGTGGGCTTCCGCGAGGTCCGGTGCGCCGGCCAACTCGCAGGCCTGGGCCAGGCCGACCCGAAGCCAGGCGCTCAGGGTGGCGTCCCGGCTGGTGGCGAGCAGGCGGCCGAAGGCGGTCCGCGCGCCGTCGATGTCGCCGCGCAGGGCGCGGTTTTCGGCCAGACAGGCGGCGCCATACACGGCCTCGCCGGCGCTGGCGAGCCGAGCGCAGGCTGCATCCGAATCCGCGAGTCGCCCCTGGACCCGCCGTACCGTGGCCAGCGTGAGCCATGCCTGGGCGTGGTGCGGATCGCGGCCGAGCGCGGCCCGCAGCAGCTCGGCCGCCCGCGCGAAATCATGCACGTGCTGGGCCAGCGTGGCCTGCATCACGACCACCTCGAGCGGATCGCGTCGGGGCTGCCGCCAGGCCTGCAAGGCGCCCATCGCCAAGCCGGCGAAGCGGGCGTCGCCCTGTTCCCGCGCGGCGTCGAGGTAGGCATGGGCGGTGCGCAACGCGCCACGCGGGTCGGCACGACCCCGGTCCCGGTCAGCGCCGAGCCGGGCGGGCAGGGTCTCGACCACCGCCCCATCGTCGCTCGGCCAGGTCGGCGCCGCATGTCCGAGAGCGCTGAGGCCCACCCACAGCAGGGCGGGCGCCAACGCGCGTCCGATTCCGCTCATAGCGCGGTCGGCTCGTCGGTTTCGCTGGTGGGCGCGGTAAATGCGCTGACGTCCACCGCCGCCGTCGTCTCGCTCGGATCGGCGGTGACCTGCTGCAGGTAGCCGATGAAGCCATTCACCGAGGCCGCAGCCGAGGCGGGCGGTCGGCCGCTCAGGGGACGCGCCGGGTCCTTGTCGCCGCCGCTGCCACCGCACGCGCCCAGGGCGAGCGCGGCGACGACGGCAACGAACGGGTGTCGAGTGGTTCGCATGCCGTCGTCCTCCTCAGTCGGAACCCGAAATCGGGGTCTGCAGGTAGGGGAAGCCGGTGGTGAACTGGCCGGCATGCTGGATCACGCCGTCGGTGAGCGGCGCGCCGCCCACCGGCGCGTCCGTCGGCCGGCAGCCGACCTGCAGGCTGTCGCTGTCGCCGGTGGCGACGCACAGGGCACCCATCGTCACCCGCAGGGCCGCGTCGACCACGTCGTCGCCCGGCCGGCGACCGTTGGGAAAGCCCGCCAGATCGCCGCCGAGTACGCCGAGATTGTGCTGCGCACCGGCCGGAGTCGGCGCGATGTCGGTGTTCAGGCGCAGCATCTCGGCGGGGGTGACGGCAGTGGGCTGGTTGACGCCCTGTACGCCGGTGAGAAAAGTGGCGATCAGGTCGTTGCGTGGAAAGTTGGTCGGCGCCGGCACCGAGAACAGCAGCTCGAGCAGGGCCGGCAGGGTCGGGTTGGTGACGTAGTCGGCAAACTGGCCGTCGTCGGCCGGCTGCGAGGCATTGAAGGCATCCTTGTCGCCGAGCCCGATCACCACTTCGTTGACCAGCGGCATGCCGAGGCGTGACACCTGCACCCAGGCGCCGCCGTTGCGGTCGCTGCGCTTGTGGCCGCGGCCCGGACGCGGCGCCAACAGGCGTCCTTGACGCAGGCTGGCGGTGGTCCAGGCGCCGATCACCGGGTCGGCGCCGCGCAGGCAGTCGATCGCGACCTCCAGCGCCAGCGTCGTCACGTTCTTGTCGTCGATGGTGTTGGGGGCGGCATCCGCGGGTCCGAGCGGGTCGAGGTTGACGAGATCGAAGATCTTGCCGAGATTGACCGCGAACGGATCCTTGCGTTGGCCCACGAACAGCCGCGCCGGCATCGCACAACCCGGTACCGAGACGTCGTATTGGTGCTGCATGGCGTAGTTGGCATATTGCCCGGCGCCACCAAAGGTCTTGTCGCCGATGTTGTCGACGGGCTTGTCGAAGCGGGTCGCACCGGCGAGGCTGGTCAGCGGCTCGCGTCGTCCCGCGCGGCGGTCGCCGAACACCACGTCCACCGTGTAGGTCTCGCGCAGGTTCGACGCCGCGGAATTGACGCCGGACAGCGGGCCGGCCTGTACCAACGGGATCGTCACCTGCTTGCCGCCGACGTCGAGCGCGATGCCTTGCAGCTCGTTGGCGAAGCGGAACTGGAAGCTGATGTCCTCGCGGCCGTCACCGTCCTGGTCCACGTGGATTTCGTAGAGGGCGTCCGGGTCCATGGAAAAGTAGTTGGGGCCGCCATAGGCGTCTTGCAGCGGCTGATAGTTGGCGATCAGGGTCACGAAATCGCCGCGGCCGGGTTCGTAGCTGCGGAACATGTAGAAGTCGGTGCCGTCGACCTTGGGGGCGGTGGTGATGAAGGGCGCCTCTCGGTGGCTCGAGGCCTGGACGGTGGTCGCGGCCAGGGCGGCGGACAGTGCGAGCAGGGCGCGATGGCGCCAGCGGGTGGAGGTTGGGCTCGGTCTCATGGTGTCTCCCTAGGGTGGGTCGATCGAGCGAGCGCCCGTGGCTGCGGACCTCGCTTCGCGGCAGCACCGGAATTGGCACCGCTTGAGCCCGATACGAGCGCTGAGGGCAGGCTGGATGCAGACGACGGAAAAATTCGACGAATCGACACCGCGTTGCATCCAACTCGTCGCAACATGCGTAGACCGGCAAAAGGAGTGGCGGAAGATACCGACATGAACGAAGCGGCGACGCGAACCCGGGAGCAGGCGGAACTCGATCGGCTGATCGAGCGCATGGCCGGTGGCGACGAGCAGGCGCTGGGCGATCTCTACGATCGTACGGTGGCCCGGGTACACGGCCTGGTGTTGCGCATCGTCGGCGACGCGATGCTGGCGGAAGAGGTGGTGGAGGATGTCTTCTTCGCGGCCTGGCAGCAGGCTTCCCGCTTCGATCCGGCGCGCGGGCGGCCACTCGGTTGGCTGCTGGTCATGGCCCGTAGCCGTGCCCTCGACGCGCTACGCCGCCGCGACGACGCGATCTGCCATCCGGAACCGGCGACGCTCGCCGGCGATACTGCTGTGAGCACGACCGACGTGCCCGAGCTGCTGGAGGTCGCGCGGGATCACCAGCGCCTGCATGAAGCGCTGCTCCAACTCGGCGCGCTGCCACGGCAACTGGTGGCGCTGGCGTTCTTCCGCGGCCTGTCGCACGAGGAAATCGCCCGGCAATCGAGCTTGCCGCTGGGCACCGTCAAGTCACATATCCGGCGCGCGCTGTCCAGCCTGAAGACGGCGTTGCTGACCGGGGCGCAGGGGAGTGCACGCGCGTCATGAGCAAATCGAACCCTTTGGATCCCGATGATCGGGACGAAACCGTGGAGCGGGCATTGTCCGAAGCGCTGACACCCATCCCCTTGGCGCCTTCGCGCGGCACACCGCTGCGTGGTCGCCTGCTGGCCCGGGCCGCGGCAGCGCGGGTGGCCGGCGAGGGGTTCATCCGGGTGCCGTTGTCCGAGGCCGACTGGCAGCGCATGCTGCCTGGTGTGCGGGTGCATCGGATCGATCCGCAGCAGCGCGCGGTGATGATCGAACTGGCGCCCGGTGCCTCGCTGCCCTTCCACCGCCACCACGAGAACGAGGAATGCGTGGTCTTGCGGGGCGACGTGCGGCTCGGCGAGATCGTCGTGCGGCCGGGCGACTACCATCTGGCCCCGGCCGACAGCCGCCATGGCCGGGTGACCAGCCGCGAAGGCGCGCTGTTCTACCTGCGGGGCACGCCGATCGGCCATCCGGCCGAAGCGCTGCGCGATCTGGTGAGCGCGCTGGTGCCGGGCGAGGGCGAGCCGGCGCTGACGATCCGCGCCGACGACGACGGCTGGCAGTCCCGCACCACCGGTGTCGATGCCCGGCCCCTCTATCACGGTGCGGACGGGCACTCGGAAATGCTGCGCATCGCGCCTGGCACCCGGCTCTCCGGCCCGCTGCCGCTCCTCGGCGACGAATGCCTGCTGGTGCAGGGCGATCTCGGCATCGACGACTGGGCGATGCAGCCCGGCGACTACCAGCGCAGCGTCGGCCACGACGCCGGCCACAGCGAACTGGCGAGCCGCGACGGCGCACTGCTGTTCGTGCGGGCGGGGGCCTGAGCGCCCGCGCCCGGCCGCCCGAAGCGGG
>JAGRFZ010000009.1 GCA_020445785.1 Rhodocyclaceae bacterium | reverse complement strand
TCGACGAGGCGGCGTCGCGGATCAAAATGGAGATCGACTCCAAGCCGGAGGTGATGGACAAGCTCGACCGGCGGATGATCCAGCTCAAGATCGAACGCGAGGCGGTCAAGAAGGAAAAGGACGAGGCCTCCCAGAAGCGTCTCGGCCTGATCGAGGAGGAGATCGGTCGCCTCGAGAAGGAGTACGCGGACCTCGATGAGGTGTGGAAAGCCGAGAAGGCCAAGGCCCATGGTTCGACCCACATCAAGGAAGAGATCGACACGCTGCGCGCCCGCATGGCGGAATTGCAGCGCCAGGGCAAGCTCGACAAGGTCGCCGAGATCCAGTACGGCCAGTTGCCGAAGCTCGAGGCCCAGCTCCATGCAGTCGAGGCCGCCGGCGAGGTTGCCCAGCCCAACCGGCTGCTGCGCACCCAGGTGGGTGCCGAAGAGATCGCCGAAGTCGTGTCACGGGCGACCGGCATCCCGGTCAGCAAGATGATGCAGGGCGAGCGCGACAAGCTGCTCAAGATGGAAGAACAGTTGCATCGGCGGGTGGTCGGCCAGGACGAGGCGATCCGCCTCGTCTCGGATGCCATCCGGCGCTCGCGTGCCGGCCTGTCCGACGAGAATCGGCCCTACGGCTCCTTCCTGTTCCTCGGCCCGACCGGCGTCGGCAAGACCGAGCTGTGCAAGACCCTGGCGGAGTTCCTGTTCGATTCGGAGGAGCACCTGATCCGGATCGACATGAGCGAGTTCATGGAAAAGCATTCGGTTGCCCGCCTGATCGGCGCGCCGCCGGGCTACGTGGGCTACGAGGAGGGTGGCTACCTGACCGAGCAGGTGCGCCGGAAGCCGTACTCGGTGATCCTCTTCGACGAGGTCGAAAAGGCCCATCCGGATGTCTTCAACGTGCTGCTGCAGGTGCTCGATGACGGCCGCATGACCGACGGCCAGGGGCGCACGGTGGACTTCAAGAACACCGTGATCGTGATGACCTCGAACCTGGGCAGCCAAATGATCCAGCAGATGGCGGGCGACGATTACCAAGTGATCAAGCTCGCCGTGATGGCCGAGGTGAAGACGTTCTTCCGTCCGGAGTTCGTCAACCGGATCGACGAGGTGGTGGTTTTTCATGCCCTCGACGAGAAGCACATCGCCGGCATCGCGCGCATCCAGCTACACGGGCTGGAAAAACGCCTGGCGCGCCTGGAGATGGGGCTGTCGGTCTCGGATGCGGCGCTGGCTTCGATCGCCGAGGCCGGGTTCGATCCGGTGTTCGGCGCCCGGCCGCTCAAGCGGGCGATCCAGGAGCGCATCGAGAATCCGCTGTCGAAGGCGATCCTGGAGGGGCGGTTCGGACCGAAGCAGCGGATCTGCGTCGATCTCTCCGAAGGGCGGATCAGCTTCGCGTCCGAGCCGATCCAGTGACCGCGGCGATCGCGCGGCCGGCGCGACCGTGGTCGCGCCGGGCCTGCAGCGCGGTCATCACGCCGGCCACGCCGATGATTGCGATGCCGGCCAGCGCGGCCGCGTCCGGCCACTGACCGAAAATCCACCCGCCGGCCAGCGTGGCGAAACCGAGCTGGGCGTACATGATCGGCGACAGGGTGGACGCCGGCGCCTCGCGAAAGGCCCGGATCAGCAAGAAGTGGCCGGCCCCGCCATAGACCCCGAGCGAGACGATCAGCAGCGCCTGGCGGGCATCGATGGCCGGAAGCGGCCATTGCCAGGGCAGCGCCAGGGCGCTCAGCAGGCTGCCGACCAGTGCCGTGTAGAAGAGCGTCGTCACCGGGTGTTCGGTCGGGCTGAGCACCCGGGTCAGCAACTGATAGGCCGCGAATGCCACCGCAGCGGCCGCGGCCAGCGCCATGCCGGCTGCCGGCAGGTCGGTGCCGGGCCGTGCGATCATCAGCACGCCGGCGAAACCGATCGCCACGGCCAGCCAGCGGACCGGGCCGACCCGCTCGCCGAGCAGCGGACCCGAGGCCACCGTCACCAACAGGGGCGCCAGGAAGAGGATGGCGGTCGCTTCGGCGATCGGCATGATGCGAAAGGCCGACATCGTCAGCACCGTGACCAGCAGCAGGGTGGCGGCTCGCAATACCTGCAGCGGCCGGCGCTTGGTGTCCAGCAGGCGGCCGCGCATCGATGGCGCCAGCAGCACCACCATGAGCAGGCAATGGATCGTATAGCGCGCCCATACCAGCATCGGCACCGGCAGCGTCGCCGCGAGGTGCTTGGCGGTCGAATCGAGGGCCACGAAGAAGGTAAGGGCCAGCAGCAACGACAGGATGCCGCGTAGTGGGGACGGCTCGAAGCCCGGGATCATCGTGGCCCGTCCGAGGTCTCAGTCGCCGAGGCTGAAGCGAAAGCAGGCGCCGCGACCCGGTTCGCCTTCGGCCGCGACCCGGCCGCCATGGCGGCCCACGATGCGGTGGATGGTGGCCAGGCCGATGCCGGTACCCTCGAACTCGGTCTGCGAATGCAGGCGTTGAAAGGGCTTGAACAAGCGGTCGGCGTAGGCCATGTCGAAGCCGGCGCCATTGTCGCGAACGTAGAACCAGTCGCGCCCGTCGTGGCGCTGGCTGCCGACCTCGATGCTCGCCTCGGGACCGCATCGTTCGGTGAACTTCCAGGCGTTTCCGAGCAGGTTTTCGAGCACGACGCGCATCAGCATCGGGTCGGCGCGGGCCGACAGGCCGTGTTCGACGTGCACCACCACCGCACGGTCGGGCTGCCGCTCGCGCAACTCCGCCACGATTTCGCTGGCGAGTTGGGAGAGGTCCACGGGCTGCTTCTGCAGGCTCTTGCGCGACACCCGGGCAAGGTCCAGCAGATCGTCGATCAGATTGGCCATCCGCTGCGCGGCGTGGCGGATGCGCGACAGGTAGTCGTGCGCGGTGGCATCGAGATCGTCACCGTATTCGATTTCGAGCAGGCGCCCGAATCCCTCGATGGCGCGCAACGGCGTGCGCAGATCATGGGAGATCGAGTAGCTGAAGGATTCCAGTTCGGCCATCGCCGCCCGCATTTCGCTGGTGCGCGCCGCGACCCGCTCCTCCAGCGATTCGTTGAGTTCCTGGATGTGGGCTTCGGCCTGCTTGCGCTCGCTGATGTCGCGGATCAGCAGCGTGAATCCGGGCGGGCGGGCGCCGTCCGGTGATTGGGCGGTGAGTCTGGCGCCGAACCAGTGCTCGTCGCCCGGGCCGCGGCCGAGCGCATAGTCGAAGCCCTGCGCCCGGCCAGTCGTGGCGAGGCGGGCGCAGGCGTCCTCGTAGCGTGCCACCACCTGCGCCGGCAGCACTTCCGCGATCGGCCGACCCAGCAGGCTGCCGGACGCGTGCAGCCGCAGCGACTCGCCTTCGCGCGGATAGTGGTCCACCACCCGATGGGCGTCGTCGAGGACCAGCATCAGGTCGTCCATCGCCGCCACGGCGGCGCGCAGGCGTTCGACCGAGAGATCGCGTTCCTGCTCTGCACGGACCCGCTCGGTGACGTCGCGACCGATCACCACGAGCGCGCGTTGCTCGTCGGCCTCGTCGAACACCGGTGCTTCGATCATGTCCAGGTAGCGTTTGCCGCCATCCGGGTGGGGCAAGGTGTGCAGTGCCCGCTGCGGCTCGTTGCGTTGCCACGCGCGATCGCAGGCCTGGGCCAACTGGTCGATGCACTCTGCGTATTCCGGCGCACAGTGCTGTGCCAGTTCGTGATCGGTACGTTCGGCGTAGTCGAAGCCGGCCAGGCCGATCATTTCGAGGCCCGCCTGATTCGCGACCTGCCAGCGATTGCCGCCGTCCTTGACCACGATGAAGTCGGGCGAGGCCTGCAACAGCGCCAGCAAACGGTGCTGGGAATCCCGCAGTGCCCGCTCGACCACCTGCTGGTCGGTGAGATCCCGGATGAAGCCGCAATAGAAATCCTTGCCGTGCAGGGCGAGGTGGCTGCCGAAGACTTCGACCGGGACGATCTTGTCCCCGCGCGTCCGCACTTCGCACTGAAAATACCGGGAGCGCTTGCCATGCACCTGCATCAGCCGTTCTTCCAGGCGGTCGCCCTCGCAGCGGGGGGCGAGCTTGGTGATGGGGTGTCCGAGCAGTTCGCCGGGCGCGAACTCGAGCGCTTCGTGCACCGCATTGTTGGCATGCACCACGTGGCCTTCACTGTCGATCCAGATCACCATGTGGGGAATGTCCCGCACCGTCTGGTGATTGAACTCGAGGATCTCCTCGGTATGGCGCGCGAGCGATTCGTCGTTGAGGATCAACAGCAGCGCGCGTTCGTCGTTGCCGAACGGCGCGCGCTCGATGCCGATCGCGCGCACCCCGATGTCCATTCCCGCGCGCGATATCCGCAGCAACTGCTCGCCCGGCGGGGGAGACGCAGCCAACGCCTCCACGGTCTGCCGGTGGGCAGCCGGGAGCGCACCGAGCAGGCTGCCGAGGCGGTCGTCGGTGGGCGACGCCACCCCGAGCAGCTGGTGCGCGGCGCGATTGACGAAGGCGACGGTACCGTCGTTGGCGCACAGCACCAGACCGAGCCCCTGATTGCGTGAGAGCAACTGGTCGAGCAGATCCCGTTCGTGGAGCTGGCGGCGCTGGGCCTCGATCTCGCGGGCCTGCTCGCTGATGATCCGCCTCAGCACCTCGGCATGGCGGCTCTCCATGGTCTTGAGGACGTCGTGCTCGGTGAGCACGCCGGCCGTGCGGCCCTCGCAGGTGACGACGATGTGCCGCAGGTCTGCCCGGCGCATGCGCTGAGCCGCGGTGAATACGCTTTCCTCGACCTCGACGGTCACCAGCTCGGTGCTCATCACCTGGTCGAGTTGGATCGCATCGAGGTCGTCGTGCTTCGCCAGGGTGCGGGTGAGATCGGTGAGCGTGACGATGCCGACCGGAAGCGCATCGTTTTCGACCACGACGGAGCCGATATCGTGCCGGCGCAGCGCACGGGCTGCCTGTCGCATCGTCGAGAAAGGCCGCAGGGTGACCACGTTGCAGGTCATCAAGCGCGATACCGAATCGAGGTGGGCGAAATGCTCGATGCCGAAGTGGCCGACCAGATCTTTCTCCTCGACGATGCCCTGCAACATACCGTCGCCGTCGACCAGCAGCAGATGGCGTTCGTCCGCCGCCAGCATCCTGCGATAGCCCTCGATCAGGCTGATGCCGACCTCGGCAGTCAGTGGGCGATGGCTGCAG
Organism: Rhodocyclaceae bacterium; assembly: GCA_020445785.1. Lineage (GTDB taxonomy): Bacteria > Pseudomonadota > Gammaproteobacteria > Burkholderiales > Rhodocyclaceae > Cognatazoarcus. The sequence continues at coordinate 15,670 of JAGRFZ010000009.1, read as the reverse complement.
GCATCGCCCAGCAGGTGCTCGGCGAGGTCGGTCTCGAGGCACAGCCGGACCGCATCGCGTTCGGTGAACAGGCCGCAGGGCCGGCCCTCGGAAATGGCCACGACCGCGGTCGCCCGTGTTCGGCTCATGGTGGCCAGGGCATCCCGAAGGGGCGTTTCCGGCGCCAAGTGCAGGGGCGCTCGCATCAGCGAGTCCAGCGGCTGGTCGGTGACCACGGCGCTGGGCGAGTTCATTGCTGGGGATGCTCTCCGCTGGCCAGGATCCAAGCGTTGAGCAGCTTCCTGGCGGCAACGATGGTTTCGCTGGCTCGGAGTCCGACCGGGCCGACACCGTCGTCTGCGAGCAGGTCGGCCGCGGCACCATGGAGATGCACCGCCGCCGGCAGGGCGTCCTGCGCGGCCCAGCCCTGGGCGATCAGACCGGTGACGATGCCGGACAATGCGTCTCCCATGCCGGCACTGGCCATGCCCGGATGGCCGGTGGTGTTGATCGTCCACCGGCCGTCGATCTGGGCGACCACGCTGCCGGCGCCCTTGACCAGGGCCGGGCACTGGTAGCGATCGGCGAGGGCCACTGCCGCGGCGACGCGGTCCGCCTGGACCTCTTCCGTGGCGAGGCCGAGCAGGCGTGCTGCTTCGGCAGGGTGGGGTGTCAATACCGCAGGTGATTCGCGGGTCCGCAGGATCTCGGCAAGTTGCTCGTCCTCTGCGATCAGATTGAGCGCATCGGCGTCGAGCACCAGGGGCGACTTGCCCTGTAGCGCCTGGCGCAGCGCGCCGATCGCCTCGGCACTGCGACCGAGCCCGGGACCGACCGCGAGCGCCGCCGGCGCCTGGGCCAGGCTGGCGGCGGATCGTACCATCAGTTCGGGATGCACCGGATCGATCGCCGGCACGGAGGTGTCGACCAGGCCGACGAAGACGCGGCCGGCACCCACGTGCATCGCTGCCCGGCCGGCGAGCAGCGCCGCGCCGATCATACCGCGGGCGCCGCCGATGATTACGGCGTCGCCGTAGCTGCCCTTGTGGGAATTGGCACGTCGCGGCTGCAGGTACCCGCGAAACATCGCCCGGTCCAGTACTTGGCCGCAGCCCGACGTAGCGGTCGGTGGGATGCCGAGATCGGCGACCACGACCTGGCCGCAGTAGTCCGGGCCGTCCGCGGTCAGCAGGCCGGGTTTCAGGCCGATAAAGCTGACCGTCTCGGTGGCGCGGAACGCGCAGCCGAGGACGCGGCCGGTGCGGGCATCGAGGCCGGAGGGAATGTCGAGCGCCAGGCGCGGCGCGTCGACCGCGTTCAGGCGCTCGACCATCGCCGCATGGCGGCCCTCGAGGGGGCGTTGGAGGCCGATGCCGAACAGCCCGTCCACCACCAGCGAGACCGCGCCAAGCGACGAGAAATCGAGTTCGCCCACGGTGTCTCCGCCTGCTGCCCGCCACGCCCCGAGGGCTGCCGCGGCATCATCCGGCAGTGCCGCCTCGCCACCGGTGAACAGGACGAGGACCTCGAGTCCGCTCTGGCGCAGCAGACGGGCCACGACGAAGCCGTCCCCGCCGTTGTTGCCGGGACCGCAAGCCACCAGCACGCAGCCGTTCGCCCTGGCGAGCTGTTGCGCGCGGTCTGCGGCGGCAGCGCCCGCACGCGCCATCAGACCTGGGCTGACATCGCGGTGGCGATCTTCCAGCCAGCGGATGCCGCTGACGGTATGGATGAGACGGGTGCTGAGCAATTCGGGAATCCGGGCACCTTCCAAGGAACGCATTTTATCCCTTTTTGCGGTGGGGGTTCGCGCGGCGGAGGCGCTGGTGCCGGCGCTCGCCGAAGACGAAAAAAGGGCGCCCTCGGGGGCGCCCCTCGACCGCGTGGCCGGCGTGGGCCGGCGCTTCAGTCTTCCAGGCTGATGCGGTCGGCGATCACGCTGTCGTCACTTTGCAGGTCTCCCTTGATCTCGACGAAGGCGCCGACCACCAACTGAGACTCCGTGATGCGACGGAAAACCGTATCCGAGTCGATGATCACGGTACGGCCGGCCACCACCAGGGTGTCACCGGAAACGCTGGTGATCGTGCCCTTGAACTCGAACTCGCCACGGTCGGACGAACCCCGATCGTCGGAATCGTCATCGTCGGAGTCGTCGTCATCGCGACCGCCGCTGCCGGAGACGTCTTCGAACTTGAGCTTGCTGGCCACCAGCACCGAACCGTCGGCACCCGACTCGACCGATCCCTCGACTTCGACCAGACGCCCGTTGGCGACATCGTCGGCCGTTCCCCGCTCGAACAGGACGTTGCCCGAGGCGTCGATATTGACACCGCGGACCTGGAAGTCGGCGAGCGAGACGAAGTTGCCGACAGTTCCGTGCAGTTCGAACTCGTCGATGCCCGAGCCGTCTTCGAACTTGGCCTTGAGCGCGGTCAGCACGCCGTCGCCGAAGGGGCCTTCGACTTCGAGCCGGGTGCCGACGCGAACATCGCTGGCGCTGCCGCGCAGGAAGGTGGCGTCGGAGGCATCGACGGTGATGCCGCTGATCACGAACTCGCTGATCGATGTGAAGTCGGTGACGACGCCCTCGATCTCGATCTTGCCGCCGTCGTCGATGCTGAACGGCAGGTTGCCGACCACCTGGATGCGGCTGGCTTCGACGACGGCTCCATTCGGCAAGGTGGACGAGCGCACCTTGACGAAGGCGCCTTCGACCAGCGCATTGACCGATGGCGTGACCTGAGCCGAGCCGTAGGCGACCGTGGTCGATCCGAGCTGGAAGGTGGCGGCGCCGGTGTCGAGCGAATCGACCTGGCCCCGCAGCTTGACCTCGCCGCGATCGGTCGGGTCCTTCTTCTCGACGCGACTGGCGATCACGATGGCGCCGTTGCGCAGACCGTAGACTTCGACGAAGTCGCCATCGGCGAGGCCGGACAGATCCGATACGTCCTCATAGACCGTCTCGCCGTCGGTGATCACCGTGAATCCGAGCACGGTGAAGGTGCCGGCGGTCGTATCGAGGTCGGAGAGCGGGCCCTTGAGTTCCGAAAACAGGCTGATGTCGGTGGCGGTGCCGGTGCCGTCGTCGCCGATCGAGCCACGAATCTCGACGGTCATGCCGAGTCGGAGGTCGCTCGAAGAGATGCTGTTGCCGCTGTCGTCATTGACCCGCGCGGCGTTGTCCTCGAAGCGAACCCCGTTGACGATGATGCTGCCGAAGCCGCTGATCGCGCCCACCGTGGTGTCCGATGCGGTGCCGGTTCCGCCACCGATGACGGTGGTTCCCCCTCCGCCGCCGCCGCCGCAGGCCGCCAGCAGAAAGCCTGTGGCCAGGCCTGCCGCCGTCAGGCCGCGAGAAGTCGAATTGCAGATGCGCATGTTTGCCTCCGTTTCAGAGCGATAGGATGAGGTGGCCGCAATTCACGAGTGGGGGTCATGTTTGCGCATCCCATGATAGTGGGAAATAATCCCACGTCAAGTGCAGAGATGTACGAAATTGTGTCGAATGCCCCACTGCAGAGCCCGCTGCGGCCGTCGGACCGCGTCGCCGCCGTCGTCGTGCATTCGTGTTGTTCTGCCTCAAGCCGAGGGGTTGCGGGCCGAAGAGTCAGATACCGGCCGCGGTGGCGGGAGGCGTATGTGTGGGGAGGGTGGCATGGGCATTCTGATGCAGCTAAAGGTGTGGGTCCGACTGGCACTGATCGCGACGGTGTCGGTGCTGGCGCTGGGCATCGTCGCGCTGGAAGGCAGTGCGAGCCTCGACGGCTTGCTGCACGAGGAGCGCAGCCGAAAGATCGAGGAAGTGGTCGCGGTTGCCCACTCGGTCCTCGCGCATTTCCACCGCATGCAGGTCGAGGGAAAGCTCGGTGAAGCCGAGGCCAAGCGGCTGGCGGCGCAGACCATCGGCGAGATGCGCTTCGGCGAGGGCAACTATTTCTGGATCAACGACATGGCGCCGGTGATGATCATGCACCCGCTCAAGCCAGAACTCGATGGCCGCGATCTGACGACGATCCGGGATCCCGGCGGCACGCAACTGTTCGTCGATTTCGTGCGGATCGTACGCGCCGACGGCAGCGGCTTCGTCCGCTACCAGTGGCCGAAGCCGGGAGAAGCGCGGCCCCAGCCCAAGATCGCCTACGTCAGCGGCTTCGCGCCGTGGGGCTGGATCGTCGGCAGCGGTGTCTATGTCAATGACCTCCGGTCGCTGTTCTGGTCGCGGGCCGGTCGTTCCCTGGCGCTGGTCGCCGGTGGCTTTCTGGTCACGCTGCTGGTGTCGTGGGTGATCGGTCGCAGCCTGGTGCGCCAGCTGGGTGGAGAGCCCGCTTCATTGGCGTCGGCGGCGCTGCGCATCGCTGACGGCGACCTCGGTTCGCCGTTGCCGGTGCGCGCCGGCGACAGCGCCAGCGTCTGCTATGCGATGGGCAGGATGCAGACCGACCTCACCGCGATGATCGGCGCCGTGCGCGAGCAGACCCACAAGATCGGCGAGGCGGTGGGCTCGGTCACCGAGGCCACGGAAACGGTGCGGCAGGCGGCGAGCGTGCAGGCGGAAGCGGCCGAATCCGCGGCCGCGGCGATCGAACAGATCGCCGTCAGCGTCGCCCACGTCAGCGACACGACCGACCACACGCGAAGCGCCTCGGAGCAGACGTGCCGAGTGGCCGAGACGGGCGAAGAGGCATCGGCGGCGGCATCCGCGAGCATTGCCGATGTCTCGCAGACTGTCGCGCAGGCCGCCGGTCAGATCCATGTACTCAAGGAGCGCTCGAGCGAGATCGGCTCGATCGCCGAGGTGATCGGCGAGATCGCGGATCAGACCAATCTGCTTGCCCTCAACGCCGCCATCGAGGCGGCGCGCGCGGGCGAACAGGGTCGAGGCTTCGCGGTCGTCGCCGACGAGGTGCGCAAGCTGGCTGAGCGCACGGCGTCGGCGACGGCGCAAATCTCGCGGGTGATCGCCTCGGTGCAGGCGGAAACGCATTCCGCCGTGGAGGGCATCGAAGCCATCGTTCCCCGGGTGCAGAAGGGCAGCGAATTGGCCTCCGGTGCAGCGGATTCGTTGCGCAGCATCCAGGGCAGTGCCAGCCAGACGCTGACCCGTCTGTCGGAAGTGGCCGGTTCGATGCGGGAGTTGAGCGCCGGAGCCAACGAGATTGCCGGCAACGTGGAAAAGATCGCCGACATGGCCGAGCGCAGTGGTGCAGCCATCGGGCGCAGTGCCGACGTCGCTCGAACGCTCGAAAGCAGCGCCCGCGAACTCGAGCAGAAAGTGAACCGGTTCCGGATCTAGTGGCCTGCTGAGCGAGTACTTCGGCACAACCGTGTGCCGCGCGCCCCGTGGCGGCGTTGTGCTTTCGCGGCGCCGTCCCCGCTAGCGCTGTGGTTCGCGGCTTGCTACGCGATTCGATGCATCACTTTGGCCACGCGTCGCGACTGGTGGAGCAGCGCATCGGTCACCGCCCACAGCGGTTACTCCGCCTGCAGGCGAACCGGCGTGGCCCACGCGATACGCACTGCGTCGGCGTTGCGATCGGCTTCCGGCAGCGGCATCTGCACTTCGCCGGACTCGACCCCGCCGAGCCGGCGGTAGAAGCGCCGGGCGCCCCGATTGGCGGCGAACACCAGCAGATGCATCGGTAGTCCGGGTGCGACCTGCTCGACCTGGGTGACGCCGACCCGCATCAGCGCCTCGCCGAGGCCACGGCCGCACAACTCGGGATCGACGTGCAGGTTGTCGAGCAGGTTGCCCCACTTGGGGTCGGCCCGGAGCTTGAAGCAGATGAATCCGTGCAGGCCGTCCCGTTGTACCGCCACGAGGGTAAGGTATGGCGAATCGCCGCTGCCGAGGCGGCTTCGCCAGAGCGAACGGCGTTCGTCGTAGACCTCGTCGTCCAGGTAGTGGTCGGACATCAGCCCGCGGGCGCTCGATCTCCAGCTTTCGGCGTGCAGTCTGGCAATGGCGTCCGCATCGCTTTCGCGTGCGGCACGGATGACAGGTTCGATGTGGCTCATGCTGAAACAATGCGTGCGGCGGTGCGCCGGGTCTCCTCGGTGCCGCTGCAGCGCCGCGCGGCGTTCTGTCCGGCGTGCGTGCAGCGGGGTTCTTGCAGGGTTTTCCGTCCCTGTCGGTCTGCGGCAGGCGCGATGATGCAGATTTTCCGCGCAAACGACAAATCAGGCATCGAGTCGGTCGGCTTCGGCCAGCCGACGGCGGAAGGCCTGGGCGGGCTCCGGCCGACCATAGAGGAAGCCCTGGGCGAAATCGCAGCCGTGGCGCATCAGGATGCGCGATTGCTGCTCGGTCTCGACCCCTTCGGCAACGATCTGCAGGCCGAGACTGTGGCCGAGCTGGACGATCGTTCGCACGATCACTTCGTCGTCCGGGTCGTGCCCGAGATCCTTGACGAAGGCCCGGTCGATCTTAAGGTGATGGACCGGGAAGCGCTTGAGGTAGGCAAGACTGGAATAGCCGGTGCCGAAGTCGTCGATCGCGAGCCTGGCGCCAGTGGCGGCGAGTGCGCGCAATGCCTCCTGAACCGGGCGCTCGTCCTCCATGATGACCGATTCGGTGATCTCCAGCACCAGCAGGAACGGAGGCAATCCGGTCTCCGTCAAAATGCGTTCGAGCAGGTCGGTGAGACCCGGCCGTCGGAACTGCACGGCCGACAGGTTCACGGCGACGGGGATCGCCCGTTTGAAATCGGTTTGCCAGCGCCGGGCTTCGGTGCAGGCGGTGCGCAGCGCGAACTCGCCGAGTTCGTGGATGTGGCCGAAATGCTCCGCCACGGGGATGAAGCGCGACGGCGGGATGCTCTCGCCGTCGTCCTCGATCCAGCGCATCAAGGCCTCGACACCGCACAGCTCGCCGCTGGCGAGGTCGAACTGCGGCTGGTACCACATTTCGATGGATCCCTTGGCAAGCGCGGCGGTGAGGCGTGCGTCGAGGTCGATCAAGTCGTTGAGTGCGGCGTTCATGTCTGCGGAGAAGAAGCGGTAGCCCCGGCGTCCGGAGTCCTTGACCCGGTAGAGCGCCACGTCGGCCTTCTGCAGCAGTGTCTCCTGGTCCGGGCCGTCATCCGGGAACAGCGCGATGCCCATCGACGCCGAAATGCGCAGTTCGTGGCCGTCGAACTGCACCGGGTCGGCCAACTCCCGCATCAGCTTGTCGCACACCAGCGCGGCGTCGCTGGCTTCCGACAGCTCGGGCAGCAGGATCACGAACTCGTCACCGCCCTGGCGGCAGACCGTGTCGGCCTCGCGCAAATGCGGCATCAGGCGTCCGGCCACCGCCACCAGCAACAAGTCGCCAATGTGGTGGCCGAGGGTGTCGTTCACCTGTTTGAAGTGGTCGAGGTCGAGAAAGATCACTGCCACCTTGTGGGTTTCCCGGCGCGCGCGGCTGATCGCGCGCTCGATGCGGTCGGCCAGCAGGGTACGGTTCGGCAGGCCGGTCAATGCGTCGTGGGTGGCCATGTACTCGATCTGTTCGGCGGCCTCGCGGCGGGCGGTGACATCCTCCATCGTCGCGACCAGCCGGATGGCGCGGCCATGACCATCGCGCTCGACCACCCGCCCCCGCTCAAGGACCCACAGGTTGCGTCCATCGGCATGGCGGATGCGATGCTCGCTCTGGAAGGTGTCCGACGGGTGGGCCAGTGCGTATTCCAGGCGCGCCTGGACCTCGGGCCAGTCCTGCGGATGGATCAGGCTATTGCGAGCCTGCTCGACGCTGGCGCCGACCGGCAGGCCGACCATCGTGTACCAGCCTCGCGAAAAGTAGTGCTCGTTGCTCGGGATATCCCAGTCCCACACGCCATGTCCGGCGCTTTCGAGGGCGAATTTCCAGCGACGCTGGAATTCGCGAATTCGGTTTCTGTGGCGACGGCTGTTTCGCAGGGCGATCATCAGCGCAAATATCGACAAGGCCTGTGCCGCAATCACGCCCAGCACGGTCCAGATCGTCTGCTTGTAGCGCTGGTAGATGTTCGGCTTCGCCTCGATGATCTCGACGCCCTCGGCGACGTCCTCCTCGGCCAGGCGCCATCGCGCCATCGCCGACCCCTTGAGAAGAGGTCGTCCGTCCAGCGCGACGACGGGTTCGAAGGGGCCATCGCTGCGCAGCATCCGAAGCGCCCTTTCGCCGATTTCCCGACCCATCGAAGGACCTAGGATGACGACGCCGCCGATGCAGGCGGAATCGATGGCCAAGCTCTCAAAGACGCAGAACATCGGAACGCTCGCCCTGCGTGCCACGGCATCGGTAAAAGCCACGGGTGGAAGCAGCGGGCGACCGGAGACGTCGCGTGTCGCGGAGACCATCAGCAGGATGGTGCCGGTGGGCAGCGTGGACACCTGGTCGAGCAGTTCGCCCCGCTTGAAATCCGTCAGATAGTCGATCTGCAGATCGTCCGCCATGCCTGCCAGCGCCGATTTGGCGGCCGCAAGCAGGTGCCGATCGGCCTCGCCGTTTCCTGCGATGACCAGGACGCGCCGCGTATCGGGCAAGATGTGGCGCGCCAGAAGGATGGTTTCGACCACTTCCGGATTGACCGTGAACGTCTGGGTCAGTGGGCCCCGCAGGGGCCGTGTGGCGACCTCTGGTCCAATTGCCGCGATCTTCACGGTCGGCGGAAAGATGTCCCGGTAGTCGGCGACGAATCGTGCCGCCGCGGCAGCCATCGTGACCACCAGATCCGGCATGCCCTTGATCGCCAGCCGCCGGCGCAGGCGCTCGGCGTCGAGGCGCGCCATGTCGGGGTCGTAGCGCTCGAACATGTCGAGGTAGGTGGCCGTCATCCGGAGCGGCGGATCCGAGCCCGTGGCGACGAAGGCGGCGCGCAGGCCTTCCTCGATCAAACGCTCTGCCGGGACGTCCCGTTGCCCGGAAAATATCAGCAATACATGGTTCGGCGTCCGGTCTGCCGTTTCGGCCGCCCCGGCTGGCGCCGGCATAGCAAGAAGCAGCACGAGAAGCCAGCAGAAGGCATTGCACTTTGACATTGGCTGAGGTCCGAGCTCAACGGGGAGGTCAACGGCAGTCGTCGGTCGGCCTTGAACGGGACGATCATGTCGACGCTGCGGTGAGGATCGTGTTGGCGTGGATCTCGACCGTCCGTGCGATGTCGCGGGCGTACCCGCCTGCCATGGCCACCGCGACCGCCGCGCCTTCGTCTGCACAGCGGCCCAGCACCAGCCTGTCGCGCGCCTGAAGACCGTCCACGGTCAGGGCCAGGCGCCCCAGCCGGTCACCCTCGTAGGGGTCGGCGCCCGCCAGGTAGATCACCAGCTCCGGCAGGCAGCGGGCAAACACCCGGTCCAGCCCGCCAGCCAGCACCGCAAGGTAGTGCGCGTCGCCGGTGCCGTCCTCCAGTTCGAGGTCGAGATCCGAGGTCTGCTTGTCGAACGGAAAGTTCCGCGCGCCGTGGATGCTGAAAGTGAACACCCGGGAATCACCGTCCAGGATGGCCGCCGTGCCGTCCCCCTGATGAACATCGCAGTCGATGACCGCGACCTGGCCGACGAGGCCGTCCGCGAGCATCACGCGGGCGGCGACGGCGGCGTCGTTGAAGACGCAGAAGCCGGCGCCGAAGTCCCGGTGCGCATGGTGGGTGCCGCCGGCCAGATTGGCCGAGAAGCCTTCGGCGAGCGCGCTGCGACAGGCTGCGATGGTCGCCCCGGCCGAGCGGCGCGAGCGCTCGACCATCTGGGGCGACCACGGAAAGCCGATACGACGCATTTCCTGCGCAGTCACCTCGCCGGCGACCATCCGCGACAAATAGCGTGGGTCGTGGGCGAGCAGGAGTTCGGCGTCGGTGGCGGCCTCGGGCACCCGCAGATCGTCCTCCGCAAAACGTCCGCTGGCGGCGATGCGTTCGCGCAGCATGGCGTACTTGCACATCGGGAAGCGATGCCCCGGCGGCAGGGGCAGGACGAAGGTATCGGCGTAATAGAGCTTCATCGTGGACAGTTTCCGGGATATGCTGATGGCAAGTCATGGCGCGCCGGATCGAACTTTCCAGACAGGCCAGGAGCGCCATTCTGGCGCTCCTGCTGGCGTTCGTTCAAGTGGCCGTCGGTGCCGGTGCGCCGCCATTGCTGCTGGCCGAGACCGCGCCTGCGGACCTCGATCCGTCCGCCTATTGGGTCAGCGAAAAACTCGACGGCGTGCGTGCATTCTGGGATGGCCGACGCCTGCGCTTTCGCGGTGGCGGCGAGGTCGCCGCGCCGGCGTGGTACGTCGCGGGCTTCCCGGACGAGCCCCTCGACGGAGAACTGTGGATCGGACGCGGGCACTTCGATCGGGTCTCGGGCATCGTCCGTCGCCACCAGGCCGACGATGCCGCCTGGCGAACGGTGCGCTACATGGTGTTCGAACTGCCCGGCGGCGCGGGCGATTTCAGCGCCAGGCTGGCGCGGATCCAGGCGCTCGTGGCGGCGGCCGGCGTGCCCTGGCTGGCGGCGGTGCCCCAGCGTCGCGTCGGCAGCCGTGCGGCCCTCGCTGCCCGGCTCGAGGCGGTGCTCGCCGGCGGTGGCGAGGGGCTGATGCTGCATCGTGCCGACGCCGCATACCAGAGCGGGCGCAGCGACGTGCTGCTCAAGCTCAAACCCTGGCACGACGCAGAGGCCACCGTGGTCGGCTACGTCGCGGGCAAGGGTCGGCTGGCCGGAATGGTCGGGGCGCTGCTGGTCGAAGATGCCCTCGGGCGCCGCTTCCGCCTCGGCAGCGGCCTCGATGATCGCCAGCGGGTGGCGCCCCCGGCGCTCGGCAGCCTGGTCAGCTACCGCTATCGGTCGCTGACCGCCAACGGGCTGCCCCGCTTCCCGGTGTTCTGGCGGGTGAGGCGGCCGCCTCAGTCGATGCCGGGCAGGAGCGGGGCGGGGGCGTCTTCGACATCACGGTAGACCTCATGGAAGTCCGCCTCCGGCACCACCGTGACCTCGATCTCCGGATCATGGCTGCCGCCGCCGATCAGCACGCCCCGCAGCGGGGAGACGTCGGCGAAGTCGCGGCCCCAGCCGAGTACGATGTGCTCCAGCCGGGGCTGCAGATTGTTGGTGGGGTCGAACTCGATCCAGCCGGCGCCAGGGCAATACACCGCGACCCAGGCATGGGTCGCATCCGCGCCGATCAACCGTGGCTTGCCGGGAGGCGGGCGGGTCAGCAGGTAACCGCTCATGTAGCGCGCCGGCAGCCCGATCGAGCGCAGGCAAGAAATCATGAAATGGGCATAGTCCTGGCACACCCCGCGCTTCTTCTCGAACACCTCGGTGACCGGTGTAGAGACCGTCGTCGCCTCCGGGTCGAAGGTAAATTCTTCGAAGATCCGCGCCATCAGCCGGGTGGTGCCGGAGAGCAGCGAATCGGCGGCGCCGAAACACTCGCCCGCATAGGCCGCGAACTCGCGCTTGACGCGGACGTGGCGCGATTCGAACAGGAAGCGGCTGGCATCGAGCAGATCCGGGTCGTAGTGCTTGCCCGCGACGTAGTCGAGCGCCTTGCTGGTGTCCTGCCAGGGCAGGATCGCCGACGGCGGCTGTTCGCGCGGGACCAGTTCGACCCACGCTTCGGCGCGGATCATCAGCGCGTTGTGGTCGGTCTCGAAATCGATCGTTCGCACCTGGTTGCCGAAGGCGTCGACGAAGCCGTCGTGGCGGGTCGGCTCCGGCGCGATCTCGATGCGCTGGGACAGCGTGCGCTGCCAGGCCGTGTCGCGCGGTACCAGGCGCAGCAATTGGTGCGATTCGCCGACCGGCTGGTCGTACTCGTAGCGGGTGTCGTGGCGCAGATGGAAGCGGACCGTGCTCACTGCCAGCCCCCCATGCGTTCGGCCTTGGCGGTGTGGGAGAAATACTGCCGGTGCAATTCGTCGGAGACGCCGTAGGCGGCACCCTCGACGTCGTAGAGCAAGCGGGCGAGTTCGCCGCAGGCCTCGTCGCAGTCCGCGGCCTCGAAGCGGGTCAGGTCGAAGGCGTGCAGGTGGTCGGCGACCACGTCCAGTTGCAGCGGCCGCGGTTGGCCCAGTACCCGCGTGTTGCGCTGCAGGTAGCGACGCAGGTTTTCGAGCTGGAAGGCGATGGAATGGGGGTTGGTCGCGTCGAAGGTCAACAGGTGCAGCACCGGCAGCAATTCCGGCGCGCGGCGGTAGCGGGCGCGGTAGGTCACGATCGAGTTGCCCGTCTCCAGCAGCCATTCGAGCGAGCGATCCCGCGTGCGCCCGTCGGCGCCGAGCACGCCCTGCAGGATCAGGCTCTGGTTGGCCAGACGCTCGATCCGCCGGCCGATGATGAGGAAGCTCCAACCTTCGTCCCGGGTCATGTCGTCCATCGCGAAGCCGGACAGGGCGATCACCTCCTGCATCGCTTCGTCGAGGGTTTCCATCGCCGCTTCGAAGTCGGCGCTCGGCTTGTGCAGCAATTGGTGGAGGCGGTTGAGGGCATGCCAATTGTCCGATGACAGGCGCTCGCGCACCTGATTGGCGGCGCTCGACAGGCGCTGCAGGTTGGCCGCCAGCGACCCGGCCTGGAAAAGGTCGCTGACGGCGGACAGCAGGCTGGTTTCGAGGTCCGGCTCCGGCGCCTCGGCTTCTTCGTCGGGGATCGGCAATATGCCGAGGGAGCGGCAGGCATAGACCATGGCCGGCACCACCACGGTGGCCTCGGAACCGCTCGACGCCGCGCGCAGCATCACCGCCCGCAGCAGGCGCGCGATGACTTCGCTGCGCTCCGAGTAGCGCCCCATCCAGAACAGGTTCTCGCCGACCCGGGACGGAATGTCGGTGCCGGCGCAGACCAGGTCCATGACGCCGAGCTGGGTCTTCAACAGGGAATGCTTGACCACCGGCCCATCGGCCCGCACCCAGGTGTCCTTGGACAGGCCGCCGCGCTGCATCGAGACGACCTCGTCTCCTTCCCGCGGCGAGACGCGGGTCAGACCGCCCGGCATCACCGCATAGCCGTCCGGCGTCGCGGCGGCGAACAGGCGCATGCCGAACGAACGTGGCAACACCCGCTTGGCATGGCGCGGGCTCATCACCGGTGCCTGCGACAGGCGCACCCACTCCTGGGCGACGTAGGCGTGGGGTTGCGCCTCGATGCGCTGGATCAGCTTGCGGCGCGACTCGCCCTTGTGCTGGTGGCCGAAGATCGCCTCCATGCGCATCGACGGAAACGCCGGCTTGATCACCAATTCGTCGAAGTGCTGGATGACGTACTCCAGCGCCGGTTCTTCGCCGCACCACCAACTGGCCACCGAGGGCAGCTTCAGCGGTTCGCCCAGCAGGCGTTGCGCGATTGCCGGCAGAAAACCGAGCAGGGCGCCGGTTTCGAGCAGGCCGCTGCCCAGCGCATTGGCGATCAGCACCCGGCCGGCCCGCGCGGCCCGCAACAGCCCCGGCACACCCAGTGCCGAGTCCGAGCGCAGTTCGAGCGGATCGCAGAAGTCGTCGTCCAGGCGCCGGTAGATCGCATGCACGCGGCGCAGTCCGCGCAAGGTCTTGAGGTAGACCGTGTCGTCGCGCACGGTCAGATCCTGGCCCTCGACCAGCGGAAAGCCGAGGTAGCGCGACAGAAAGGTATGTTCGAAGTAGGTCTCGTTGTACGGGCCCGGGGTCAGCAGCACGGTCAACGGTGTTTCGCCGTCGGTCGGCGCGAAGCGCGCCAGTCCCTCCTGCAGGGCGCGGAAGAACGAGGCCAGCGGCCGCACCTGCATTTCACGGAACAAATCGGGAAACGCGCGCGACAGGATCAACCGGTTCTGCAACGCGTAGCCGCTTCCCGAGGGGCCCTGGCTGCGGTCGCCGAGCACCCACCAGCCACCGTCGGGTGCGCGCGCAAGATCGGCAGCGTAATGATGCAGGAAGACGCCGCCGGGAGGCGTGATCCCCTGGCACGGCCAGCGGTAGGCGTGCTGGCCGAACACCAGCGCCGGCGGGATCAAGCCTTCGCTGACCAGGGTCTGGGCACCGTAGAGGTCGGCCAGGATCAGGTTCATCAGCCGGGCGCGCTGCGCCAATGCCTCGGCCAGCGGCACCCACTCGTCGGCGTCGATGACCAGCGGCAGCAGTTCGAGCTGCCAGTGGCGTCCGCGACCGGCCGGATCCTGGTAGATGTTGTAGGTGACGCCGTCCGCTTCGATCGACTCGCGAATGAAGTGGGCGCGGCGCTCGAGGACGCCGGGCGGCAAGGCGCTCAGGCGCTCGACCAGCGGGGCCCAGTGGGGGCGGGCCTCGCCCCGACCGTCGAGCATCTCGTCGAAACGGTTCGGGGCGTGGGGGTAAGTCGCCAGGATTTCCTGCGACATCGACACTCCGGGGCAGTTCATCGACGGCGGTATGGACCGCCTTTGCATCCCCGCGCGCGGGTCAGCTCGTGCGCAAGTCTAGCGTGAAGGCGAACTCGCTGCCGTGCGGAGTTTCTCCCGGAATGATCCGGCCGGGGGTGTGTCCCATCCGGAAGAAGCGCGCCAGGCGCCGACTTTCGGCCTCGAAGGCATTGACCGGGAAGGTGTCGAAGCTGCGGCCGCCCGGATGGGAGACGTGGTACTGGCAGCCGCCCAGACTGCGGTTCATCCAGGTGTCGACGATGTCGAAGGTGAGGGGGCCATCGACGCCGATCGTCGGATGCAGGCAGGAGGGCGGTTGCCAGGCCCGGTAGCGCACCGCGGCGACGAATTCTCCGGCTCGCCCGGTCGGCTGCAACGGAACGACGTGGCCGTTGCAGGTGAGTTGGTAGCGATCCGGTGCCATGCCGCTGACCTTGACCTGGATGCGCTCGACCGAGGAATCGACGAAACGGGCGGTGCCGCCGTCCGCGCCTTCCTCACCGAGCACGTGCCACGGCTCCAGCGCCGAGCGCAGTTCGATTTCCATGCCCTTGACGGCGTAGTCGCCATACTTGGGGAAGCGGAATTCGAAGTGGGGCTTGAACCAGCTTGCCTGAATCGGGAAACCGGCCAGCTGCATCTCCTCGGCGACGTCGCAGAAATCCTGCCAGACGAAGTGCGGCAGCAGGTAGCGGTCGTGCAGTTCGGTGCCCCAGCGCGCCAGCTTCGGCGGCGTGTAGGGGCGCTCCCAGAAGCGCGCGACGAGCGAGCGCAGCAGCAGTTGCTGGGTCAGGCTCATGCGCGAGTGGGGTGGCATCTCGAAGGCCCGCAGTTCGAGCAGACCGAGGCGGCCGGTGCTGCTGTCCGGCGAGTACATCTTGTCGATGCAGAACTCGGCGCGGTGGGTGTTGCCGGTGACGTCGATCAGCAGGTGGCGCAGCAGCCGGTCCACCATCCAGGGCGGGCAGCCCTCGGGGCCGAGGCTGCACTGGCGTTCCATCTCGCGGAAGGCGAGCTCGATTTCGAACAGCGAGTCGTTGCGGGCTTCGTCCACCCGCGGTGCCTGCGAGGTCGGACCGATGAACAGGCCCGAGAACAGGTAGGACAGGCTCGGGTGGTTGTGCCAGTAGCTGACCAGGCTGCGCAGAAGGTCCGGGCGCCGTAGGAAGGGTGAGTCGGCCGGCGTGTCGCCGCCGAGCACGAAGTGGTTGCCGCCGCCGGTGCCGGTATGGCGGCCGTCGAGCATGAACTTCTCCGACGTCAGGCGCGAATAGTGGGCCGATTCGTAGAGGTGGGTGGTCTGGTCCACCAGCTCGTCCCAGTCGCTCGCCGGGTGGATGTTGACCTCGACCACGCCCGGATCCG
>JAGRFZ010000067.1 GCA_020445785.1 Rhodocyclaceae bacterium | reverse complement strand
GCAAGTGCCATCTCAACACCTGTCCTGTCGGCGTTGCGACCCAGGATCCGGAACTGCGCAAGAAGTTCTCCGGCCAGCCCGAGCACGTCGTCAACTTCTTCTTCTTCATCGCTGAAGAGGTGCGCGAGTTGATGGCGCAGATCGGCATTCGCAGCTTCGACGAGTTGATCGGCCGTTCCGACTTGCTCGACATGAAGCAGGGGATCGAGCACTGGAAGGCGCAGGGCCTCGACTACTCGCGGATCTTCTACCGCCCGGCGGTGCCGGAGAGCGTCGGCCGCTATCACACCGAATCGCAGAACCACGGCCTCGACAAGGCCCTCGACAATCGTCTGATCGAGCTCGCGGAGCCCGCGATCGAGCGCGGCGAGCGGGTTGCGATCGACCTGCCGGTGCGCAACATCAACCGCACCGTCGGCGCGATGCTGTCGGGCAAGGTAGCCCTCAAGTACGGCCACGCGGGACTGCCGGAAGACAGCATCCACATCAAGCTCTCCGGTACGGCCGGCCAGAGTTTCGGTGCCTTCCTCGCGCGGGGCGCCACCCTCGAGCTGGTCGGCGAGGGCAACGACTATGTCGGCAAGGGGCTCTCGGGCGGTCGCATCATCGTGCGGCCGGATGCCGACTTCCGCGGTGACGCGACGAGCAACATCATCATCGGCAATACCGTGATGTACGGTGCGATCGAGGGCGAGGCCTTCTTTGCCGGCGTCGCCGGCGAGCGCTTCTGCGTGCGCAACTCGGGCGGCACCGCGGTCGTCGAAGGGGTCGGCGACCACGGTTGCGAATACATGACCGGCGGCACCGTGCTGGTGCTGGGCCAGACCGGGCGCAACTTTGCGGCCGGCATGTCGGGCGGCATCGCCTACGTGCTCGACGAGGCGGGTGACTTCTCCGGCCGATGCAACATGGCCCAGGTCGCCCTGGAGCCGGTCGAAGAGGAGCTCGAAGCACGCAAGGGCTCGGAATCGGGTGACGAGCTCGAATCCCACGGCCGGGTGGACATCGACCATCTGGAAATGGCCGACGAGCGCATCATCAAGGCCTTGATCGAGCGCCACGTGCGCTTTACCGGAAGCGTCCGGGGCGCCGGGATCCTCGACAACTGGGCGAGCTACCGTGACAAGTTCGTCAAGGTGCTGCCGCACGAATATCGCCGTGTGCTGAACGAAATGGCCGCGGAGAAGCAGAAGCAACTGGAGGCTGCGTAACATGGGGAAGCCCACCGGATTCATGGAGTTCCAGCGCCTGTCGGAGGCCTATGCGCCGGCCGACGAGCGGGTCAGGCACTACAAGGAGTTCACCGTCGCGCTGGCGGACGAGGACGCCGCCAAGCAAGGGGCGCGCTGCATGGATTGCGGCATTCCGTTCTGCAACAACGGCTGCCCGGTCAACAACATCATTCCCGACTGGAACGACCTGGTGTACCGGGGCGACTGGCAGGAAGCGATCCGCGTGCTGCATTCGACCAACAACTTTCCGGAGTTCACCGGTCGCATCTGTCCGGCGCCGTGCGAAGCGGCTTGCACGCTGAACATCAACACCGATCCGGTCGGCATCAAGTCGCTGGAGCGGGCGATCATCGACAAGGCCTGGGCCGAGGGCTGGGTCAAGCCGCTGCCGCCGGCCCGCAAGACCGGCAAGAAGGTCGCCGTCGTCGGCTCCGGTCCGGCCGGTCTGGCCGCCGCGCAGCAACTGGCGCGGGCCGGCCACGATGTCGTGGTATTCGAAAAGAACGACCGAATCGGTGGCTTGCTGCGCTATGGCATTCCGGACTTCAAGATGGAAAAGCATCTGATCGATCGTCGCATCGAACAGATGGAGGCCGAGGGGGTCGAGTTTCGCGCCGGTGTCTGTGTCGCGGCACCGCCGCCCGAGGGCGTCATCAACGACGCCAAGGCCGAGGTCAGTGCCGCCCAACTGACTGCCGAGTTCGACGCCGTGATCCTGGCAGCCGGCTCCGAAACGCCGCGCGATCTGCCGGTGCCGGGGCGCGAATTCGACGGTGTGCATTTCGCGCTGGAGTTCCTGATTCCCCAGAACAAGGAAGTCGCCGGCGGCGCCGGCAACCCGATTTCGGCGGAAGGCAAGCACGTGGTCGTGATCGGCGGCGGAGACACCGGCTCCGACTGCGTCGGTACGTCCAATCGCCACGGCGCCAAGTCGATCACCCAGTTCGAGTTGCTGCCGCAGCCGCCCGAGCAGGAAGACAAGATGCTGACCTGGCCCTACTGGCCGATCAAGATGCGTACCTCTTCCTCCCACGAGGAAGGCTGCGAGCGGGATTTCGCGGTGGCCACCAAGGAATTCATCGGCGACGGCGGCAAGGTCAAGGCGCTCAAGGGCGTGCGCCTCGACTGGAAGGACGGCAAGATGGGCGAAGTGCCCGGCTCCGAATTCGAGATTCCGGCGGAGCTGGTCCTGTTCGCAATGGGTTTCACGAATCCTTCTGCCTCGTTGCTCGAGGCCTTCGGCGTCGACAAGGATGCGCGTGGCAACGCCAAGGCGGCCACCGACGGCGAGGGTTGCTATGCCACCAGCGTCGACAAGGTATTCGCTGCCGGCGACGTGCGACGGGGCCAGTCGCTGGTGGTATGGGCGATCCGCGAGGGCCGCCAGTGCGCGCGCGAAGTCGACACCTTCCTGATGGGCGAATCGGTATTGCCGAGGTAGTCGTCACGCCTTCGACGGACATCCGACGGGCGCAGCGAGCTGCGCCCGTCGGCGTTTACGGGTGCGCGTCGGTCGCGGCGATCAGGGGGCGGTGGCAGCGCCGGCAAGCGCCTTCAGCGCGCCGGTGATCTTGGTCGTCACCGGGCAGTCGCCGGCGTCGTGGCGGGTCGCGATCCAGGATGGGTCGTTGTAGCCGAGCCAGACCTTGCCGTCGCCGTCTTCCCACACCAGCGCCTTCAAGGGCAGGTCGATCGCCACGCTTTGGGCACAACCCATGAACGGCGTGCCGCCCTTCGGATTGCCGAAGATCAGCAATTCGGTCGGGCGCATATCGGTGCCGATCGAGCGAGCGCCGGCGGCGTGGTCGATGCGGGCGAAGATCTTCATGCCCTTGCTGCGGGCCGCCGCTTCGAGGCGATCCATGGTCACGCTCGGCGAATGGGGGCTCTCGCTGACGATCAGCCCGTCCGCCGCGTGGGCGAGGGGCGAGAGGCACAGCAGGAATCCCAACGACAGACTGCGGATCTTCATGGCGGACTTCTCCTGGGACGGGTTCCGTTGATTGGACGGTGCCGGGCGCGGAGTCCTTACAGCACCGCGAAAATCTTTTCGCTGCTCACACCTGCGCCGCCAGCCGCTCGCCGAGATCGAGCCGGCCGGGTGCGTCGCCCAGTCCGTCGAGCAGCCGCGGCGGGATGCCGGAAAGCCCGACCTGGGCGCCGACCAGCGCGCCGGTCAGCATGGCCCGGGCCAGATTCTGGCCGCCGCCATTGACCGCGTGCAGCACCGCCGATTCGAAGTCGTCGTGAAATCGCGCGGCGAGGTAATAGGCCGCCGGAAGTTGGTGGTAGATCGCGCAAGGCATGCCGTAGACCAGCGACACCTTCCACGCCGGCTCGATCCGGATCGACGAATCGGCCGCCGCGCGTGCAATGAAAGAGGGGGTCAGCAGGGCATCCGGCGAGGCAAAGCGCCCGATCCGGGAATGTTCCGAGCCGGCGGGGGCCGTCATCGCCGCGCCCGAGGTCACGGTGTGGAAGGGCAGTCGCCCGTCCTTGCACATCGCCATCAGGCGCCCCGAGATCTCTGCGTCGAGCGGGGCGCCCGTGACCAGTACTCCGAGCACCGAACAGAAGGCCACGCTCATCGCGACCACGCTCTCGTCGGTCTGGGTCAGCATCGCGTTGCTGGCGGCCGCCAGCGCGAGCCGCGCGGGGTTCCGGGCAAAGCGGACGGCCAGCGCGATACCGCGTTCGATCGCTTCGGTGGTGTCCGCAGAGCCGCCACACTCGCCCCAGGGCAAGCCCTGTTCGACCCGCTTGCGCCAGCATTCGCGGATCGACTGGCTGGTATAGCCGCCCGGTCCGCCCATCGGAGTGCCGTCGAGTCGGGGAAACAGCTCTTCATCGAGTCGACGGCAGAAGTCGGCCTCGTCGTAGCGGCCGCACGCGACCAGCGACTCGGCGGTCATCGCCAGCAGCACACCGGCCTGCGTGGCGTCGCCGGCGGCGAGGCCCGCATGGTAGTGATCCTCGTAGGGGGCCGTGTAGTCGTCGATCCAGTCGCCGTAGCGGCGGCGCATCTCGTCGAGGTCGTAATACCAGTGCGGGCCGAGGGCCAGTGCGTCGCCGATGAAGGCCCCGATCAGCGCGCCGCGGGCTCGGTCGGTCAATTCTTGCGTCGTCATGAGTCGTCTCTCCCTGGGAATTCCGGCGCTGCATGACTCAGCGGGTGCCCACACTCGCCGCAGAACCGGTCGCTTCGTTCGACCGACGCATGGCAGGCCGGGCAGCGTCCAGGCCGGACGATCATCGTCACTTCGAGCCCTGCGTCGGCAGCACGGAAGCCGGTCCCCGAGTCCGCGGACCGGGGCCTCTCTCCGGCACCCGGCGGCTGCGGAACGATTCGATCGGTCTGCTGTGCGTCGGGTTGCGGTGCCGGCTCGGGCGTTTCGATGCCCGTTTCGTTCGCCGGCAAGGCCGTGGTCTCGAGCGTCGAGGCCAATCCGGCCTCCAATGCCGTTTCCGGCACGACATCGGGCTGCGCCGGTGCCTCCGTAGTCGCGTCACCGGCGACTACGTCGCGGGCGTCGAGGGCATCGAGCTTGCGCCCGAGATGGCACAGGCTGCCGATCTGGGCGGCCAACGGCAGCACCGCGCCCAGCAGGAACAGGGTGCTCGAGCCTGCCATCGCGGCAATCGCGTGGCCACTGCCGGACGCGGTGGCCGCGCTGAAGTTCCCGGCGGTGGCCATCGCGAACTCGGTGCCGACGACGGCGCCGGCCAGGCCGCCGACGAAGACGGTACCGGCCAGGCCGAGCATGCCGACGAGCGCCGCCAGCGCGGACGTGAGCAGGCCGGCCACAAGCAGGGACAGCAGGATCTCGAGTGGCCAGCGACGCAGCCGCGCCAGCGTGGCGCCGAGCGCCGTGCGCAGGGACTGGCCGGACCAGAATGCGGGCGCGCAGAGCAGCAAGGTGGCGCTGGAGGCGGCCAGCAGTACGGTCGCGGCGGCGATCAGCAAGGGCAACAGGAGTGCCAGCAACAGTGGTCCGATTCCGGGCAGGCGGGTGGTCCATAGCAAGGCCGTCGCGGCCATGGCAAACGCGAACTGGGCCGCCGCGACGATCAGCGCGAGGGCAATCGACCGCGCCAGCGCGCGCGCTCCTGCGGTGAGCTTTGCCGCCAGCGGACGCGCAGGCCGGCCTGCGGTGCGATCCATCAGGGCTACGCCGGCACCATTCAGAACGACCATTGCGAGCACCACCGCCACGAGATTCAGCACGACCGCGAGCGCGATCGAGTTCGCGAGCAACGCCTGCACATTGGCCAGCACGGCGGCGAGTCCGACCCCGAACAAGCCCCCGGCGAGCAGACCGAGCACCGATAGTGTCCGCAAGCCGTCGAGCGCGCCATCGAGAACCGTCGCGGCAAGGTCCATCGGCAGATGGGCGTGCGTCGCCGCGTCGTGACGGCGGGGTGTGGCGGGTGCCGGCCCCGGCGCATTCACTGGTTCTTCACGGCGCATTCGGGCACCTTGTCCCAGCGATCCGGCGCGCAGTAGCTCCAGCGCACCTTCTCACGGCAGAGGGCCTTGGCGAGGAACGACTTCTGATCGCATACCGCCAGTTCCTCGCGCAGGCGAAGCTGCCAGCCGGGCAGGGTAGGCGCCGATGGCGGTGGCTCGGGCACCGGCGGTGCCGGCGGTTCGGGCGGGGGCGGCGGAGCCGGTTTGGGCTTGGGCGTGGGCTTCGGCCTGGGTTTCGGCCGCGGTGCCGGTTTCGGCACCGGTTTCGGTTCCGGCGGGGGCTCGACGGCCGCTGGCGCAGCGGTGGTGGTCGATGGCTCGCCAGCGTCCGTATTCGCGCCGCTGTCGATCGCATCCGTTGCCGCCGTCGGCAACTCGTCCGAGGCCGGCAGCGCAGGGGCGGCATCGTCGTCGGCCGGCGGCGCCACGTCATCCGCCGTCGCTGCGGGCTCCGGCAGTTGCTCCGGCGAAATGGGCGGCAGTGGCGCGTCGGCCTCGATGGGGGCGATCGGCGGCTCGGCGGACGGGGCTGCGTCCTGTGCGAACGGGCGCGGGGCGCTGGCGGCAGGGGGCGTCGGCTCGTCGGCTCCCGTCAGCCACCATACGATTCCGGCAAGCAAGGCGACGACGATCGTGGCGGCAGCGGCCAGCCGCAACGGCGCCCGCCGGGCGGTCTCGGGCTGGGACGGCTCCGGCTCGCGCGCCTGCTGCAAAGCCTCGGCGCTGAGGCGGACCGTTTCGACGCCCCAATCGGCGCCAGGGGGGCTGCCATTCGCCGCCGGCTCGGACTGCGACGGCGTGGCCGGCGGCAGATCGGGCGCCTTGCCAAGCCCGGAGCGCAGGATGACGGTTCTCTCCAGGTCTTCGTCCGAAGTCGGCTGGGCCGGGACCGGGGGCGGCTCGGGCGCCGGTTCCGCTGCGCTCGCATCTCCGTTCGGAGGCGGTGTCGGATCGACATCGGCCGCGCCCTGCCGCGCCAGGTCGGCCAGTCCGCCTTCCGCCTGCCAGTTGCTTTCGAGAAACATCTCGGTGACCGGATCCTCCGGCTCCTCCGGTTCCTGCGGGAGGCGATCGGCAGCGGAGAAATCCTGCTCGAGGCGATCGGCCAGCGTTTCGTCCCCGGGCAGGATCAGGCGGGTCAGTTCGTCCTCATCGGCCCGTTGTTGCGCCTCTGTCGCTTCGGCCTCGTCGGACAGCGAGGCCCCGCAATGGGGACAGAAGGTCTTGCCGCTGACGACCGGCGCACGGCAGGCCGGGCAAGGCGTGGTTTCGGCCTGCGCCGCGCCGCACAGCGGACAGAATTTCGACCCCGGTCGGATGGGTTGGTGGCACGAATGGCAATTCATCTGGGATGGCGGCGACATGGTGCGGTGATCCGGGCCGGACAGTCGGTCTAGCTCGAGGCTATGCGGCTGCCAGGGCGAGGCGGCGTTCGCTACCGCACCGGCCAGGTGCTCCCCGTGCCAGTGCGCGCTTCGAGTCCGACAGCTTGCTCGCTATGCAGAATAGCGAAAATCATCGCTTCGCGCCGATTCGTCCGTGTGCGCTTTGCCCGCTTGCGCACGCGTGGTCGGCCTGCGCTCAGGCCGGGTCGGCTATGGTCCGGCCGCTTGGTTGCAGCTGGCGACCCTTGCGCCGATAGAGCATGATCGGCGCACAGCGCTCGGCGTCGTGGTAGATGCCGACGCAGTCCAGGCACTGGAAACATTCGTCATAATCGATGGCGCCGCTGGTGTGGATGGCATCGTAGGCGCAATCGTGGCGGCAGCGCTGGCAGGGCTGACCACACTCGCTGCGTCGCGGCAGCCACGCCAGCAACCGCAGCTTGCCGCCGATCGTCATGAAGGCGCCCAACGGACAGAGATACCGGCAGAAGAACTTGTAATAGAGGCCGGCCAGGGCGAGCAGCACGACCGCGTAGGCGACGAACGGCCAACTGCGGTCGAAGACCACGGTGATCGACGTCTTGAACGGTTCGATCTCGACCAGCCGCTCCGCCACCTGCGGTGCCAGCGCGGCACTGGCGACCAACACCGCGAGGATCAGGTAGCGGCCGCGAGAAAGCGCCCTGCCCAAGGCGGCCGGAAGGCGACGAGGCCTGACCCCGAGCGTGCGCATCGCGAGGGCGGAAAATTCCTGCAGGGCACCGAAGGGGCAGAGCCAGCCGCAGAAGCTGCCGCGGCCCCAGATCAGGAATGTCACCAGGGTGGCGGCCATCATCAGAAGCGAAACCGGATCGTAGAGGAAGCTGCCGAGGCCGGCGCCGGCGTTGAGCGACTTGATCGCGCCGGTGATCTGGACGACCGAGAGCTGCCCCTGCGCATACCAGCCGATGTAGCCGAGGGTAAAGGCGAGGAAGCCCCAACGGAAGGCCCGCAGGCGGCGCGCGTCCTCGACCACCCAGCGCGGGCGAGCCAATACCGTGAACAGCAGCAGCAGCGCGGCGCCGATGGTCATCAGCTCGGTTCGGCGGGCCTGCCAGGCCTGCAGCCATTCGGGCGGCGGCGGCGGCGGCCGATCGAACCAGCGTTCGGGCGGGCGGTAGTTCAGATCGGCATTGCGAAAGATCAATTCCGGCAGGATGAAACCCTTCTTGCGCAGCAAGGCATATTCGAGCTTGATCTCGCCGCCGGGGTCGAGACCGGAAATCGGCGGCAGCGCGAGGTTGAGCTGGCTGTTGAAGTCGGGCTGGCCGGCCGGGCGGGGCAGGTCCATGTCCAGATCACGCAGTTCGAAGGGCGTGCTGCCCTGGCTCAGGGTCAGCTTGCGCGGGTTGGTGCCGCGCACGAAATCGTCGTCGACGAGGGCTTCTCGGCCCGCGGTGGCAACCCAGAAGGCATGCTGGCCGGGGTCGAGTCGATCCTGCAGGCGGGCGAAGCCGGCGTCGCCCAGCAGCGCGCGGCCGATGCTCGGCGCGTTGAGATAGGCCACCCACAATTCGAGGAAGGTGGCATCCGGTTTTTGCTGCACGGCCGGGTCGTCGCCGGCCACCGCGGAATCGGCAAACATGGCTTCGACCTCGGCATTGGTGAGCTTCAAATGGGCAATCGCGCCATTCGCCAGCAATTCGTCGAATCCGAGCCGTTCGTAGTGGTCCTCGCGTACCGTGGCCGGCGGACCGGTGTCGCGTGCGCCGGCAAAGCCGAGTTTGGCACGGGCGACGGCGAGTGCGCTGGTGAGCACGGTCTGGTTGATGATGCGGATCGACGCGGTCGCCTTGGTGACCCCGTCGAGCACGACGCGGCGGTCGTCACGAACGGCGTCGGCGCCGGCATACTTCGAGCCTACCGAGATCGGCGACGACAGGCTGAGCCCCTGGTATTGCTTGAGGAAGTCTTTCAGCGGTGGCTCGCCGAGGCCACCCAGGAAGACCGGCTCGTGCTGACGCAGCAGGGCGACGTCGAGAAAGTTGCCCTCGCCGTCGAGGGCGATCAGCAAATTGATCGGCGTGCCCTCGAAGCCGGGGATCGGCGCCAGATCGATGGATTCGAAGGCATAGCCGATCGGGCCGTCGTCGGGCCGTAGTTCGCTGGTGATCGGCCACGCCGGCAACTGCGCGAGCCGCTCGCCGACCTGTAGGGGGGGCGGGAAGTAGGCGGCCACCTCTTCCTTTGCGAGATCGCCGGCAGTGGCGGTCGCACCCGCCAGCGCCAGCCAGCAGGCGACGCAGAGGAGCAGACCATACCGGATCATGCGTCGATCAGCCCCGCGCGGACCGCGATCAGGGCCAGTTCGGCCGAGTTCGACGCATTGAGCTTGCGCTTGATGTTGTACAGGTGGGTGCCGACGGTGCTCGGCGACAGGTGCTGGCTCTCGGCCACCTGATTGACCGACTGGCCGCGGGCGAGCTGCAGGAACACCGCGAACTCCTTGTCGGTGAGTGCTTCGGCGGGGTCACAGGCTTCGCCGAATCGGGCCAGCGCGAGGCGCGGGGCGAGTTCGGGATCGAGGTAGCGTTCGCCCCGGGCCACCCGTCCCACCGCGAGCAACAGATCCTGCGGGTCGGCGCGCTTCGACAGATAACCGGTGGCGCCCAGCTTGAGCGCGCGCGACGGGATCTGCAGGTCGTCATGGGCGGAGAGCATCAGCACCCGCGCCCGTTCGTCATGGGCACGGACGCGCTCTAGGGCACCAAGGCCGCCGATGCCCGGCATGCTGACGTCCATCACCAGCGCGTCGGGCCGATGCTGGTCGAACGCGCGCACCGCGTCCTCGCCATTCGCGGCTTCGGCGACGATGGTCGCTCCGGCGCCTTCGATCAGCATGCGGAATCCCGCACGCACGACCGCATGGTCGTCGGCCAGCACCACACGCAGGCCGGCCAGCGGCTGGCTCATGCTTCGTCTCCTTCGTTCGGTTGCGGTGACGGACTGCGCTGCGCGATCGCCGGCGCCTTCGGCAGCGGCAGCAGTGCGGTGACCAGCGCGCCGCCGCGGGGGCTGCGCTCCAGGCCGAGACGACCGTCGAGGGCCTCGACCCGCTCGCGCATACCGGTGAGGCCGTAGCGCTCGGCGCCGGCAGGCCCGGCGAAGCCCTGGCCATCGTCGCTGATGGAAAGGCGCAGATGGGTGTCGCTGCAACTGGCGTGCACTTCGACCCGGCTGGCGTTGGCATGGCGCGCTACGTTGGTCAGGCTTTCCTGCAGGACACGCAGCACGGCAAGACTGAACGCTTCGTCGAGCGCAACCGGCTCGGCATCGATGTCCTGCTCCAGCACGATGTCGGGATAGAGCCCCGACCAGTGGTCGCAATAGTCGACCAGCGCGGCGGCCAGGCGTCCTCGGGGTAGCGGTTCGGGCCGCCGCAGGCGGGCCAGGATATGGCGCACGCCGTCCTGCATCTGGCCGGTCATCGCGAGGATCGCCTGGGCGCTGCCATGGATGCCCGGCTGCTCGTCACTGCGTTGCAGGATGGCGCCGGCCATCGCCCGCACGGCCGTCACGCTCTGGCCGATCTCGTCGTGCAGTTCGCGCGCGATCTGACGTCGCTCTTCCTCGAGACGGGCCTGCAGGGCCTGGTTGAAGGCCTGATCCTGCTCCAGCCGGGCATTGCGCGCGAGGCTCGAGTCGAGCTCGTCGGCCATCCGGTTGTAGCGTTCCGCGAGTCGATCGAGTTCGGCCACGCCATGGCTCGGCAGCCGCAGGTCGAAGTGGCCGTCGGCCGTCTGTTCCAGCGCGGTCTCCAGCGCCACCAGCGGCCGCAGCGTGCGGTTGATGGCGTGGCGCACCGCCAGCCCGAGCACCACCAGCAGCGCGAGCGCCCAGCCGCCGACCTGTACCAGGCCATCCCAGGCATCGAGGGTCGCCCGCGAGGCGTCCGGAATCAGGGTCAGGCGCAATCCGTCCACGTCGAGGACGGTCGGCTCGAAGGCGGGCATCAGCAATGCCGCGAACCAGTCCGGGGCATCGCGGCCGAGCTTGTAGGTCGAACCCGGTGAGCGGTAGCGAAGGCGGCCTTCGGAATCGCGCACTTCGAGGGAATTGGCCCGGACCCGGCCGACGGCGGCGAGCTGGTCGGTCAGCATCGCGGTGTCGTCGCGGGCCTTGGCTTCGTCCACCAGGACCGTCATCCACTGCTCCGCGACCCGGGTGGCGGCAGTGATCTCCTCTTCGATCGCGTTGCGGGTGGTGACGCCCCACCACAAGCCGGCCAGCAGCAGGATCAGCGCTGCTGCGCCGGTCACCAGCAGGCCGATGCGATCGTGGAGTCGATTGGCCACCCGAAAGAACATCTACCCGCCCCAGCGATAGCGCACGCCGACAAAGGCGGCCCGCGGCGCACCGGGCGCGACGAACTGCTCGTCGGTCCAGGATTCGGTGTCGGTGAGGAAGGCGCCGGATGCGTCGAACGGGTTCTCGGCCAGCGCGCCTGCAGTCGCGTAGTCGCGGTCCAGGAGATTATCCACCCGGCCGAACAGGGTCCAGCCGCCGCCCATCACGTATTCGGCGTCGACGTTGATCACGGTGTAGCCGCCGATCTTGCCGCTGCCGCCGAAGTCGCGCGTCTCGCCGAAGGCGTCGGTCGCCTCGCCCGCACGGTGCTCGTTGTTTTCGTTGCCCCGCACGATCTGGTCGGAATAGCCGACCAGATCCATGCCCAGCCTGAGCGCCGGCGACGCGCGCCAGCCGATCGCCAGTTTCAGTGCATGCTCGGGCATGCCGGGCAGGCGGTCACCGGCGCGTACGCGGATTTCGTCGTCCTGCCCGTCGGCGGTGCATTCCGGCGCCGTGCCGCGGCTCGAGTTGGCTTCGGACAGCAGGCAGGCGGAGGACTGGAACGTGGCCCGCAACCAGTTGTAGTCGAGCTTCCAGTCGAGCGACGGGCCGAGACGGCCGGCGAGCCCCAATTCGACGCCCTCGCGCCGGGTGCGGCCGAAGTTGGTGAAATAGCCGGCGCTGGTGGAGGTGCCGACGAACAGGATGTCGTCGTGGTTGGTCGTGCGGTAGAGCCCGGCATTCCAGTCGATGCCGCCGTGGCGGCCGCGAACTCCGGCCTCCCAGGTGCGAGCGACGACTTGCTCCAGGAACGGATCGGCGGCCAGCGCGTTGGGCAGGGTGCACGGGTTCTCCGGATCGGCGCAACCGAGTTCGATCGGCGTCGGCGCCCGGTTCCCCTGGCTGAAGCCACCGTACACGGTCAGGTTGCTGGCTGCCTTCCAGCTCAGACCCAGCGCCGGGTTGAGCTTGTGGTAGGTGAAATCGCCGTCCAGGTTGGGCGGCTCGAAATCGAGCTTGTCGCGATTGATCACCCGGGTGCGGTTGTAGCGCACGGACGCGGTGGCACTGAGGGACTCGCCGATCGTCATGGTGTCGGTCAAATACAGGCTGGTGGTCCGGGTTCGACCGGAGAGCTTGTTCTCGAGTTCGACCTCCCCTTCGGTGTCCACGCCGCGGCTGTCGTTGAGTTCGCCTTCCTCGGCAGTCTGTTCGAAGCGGGCGTGGCTGCGGTCGTGAGACAAGCCGAGCGCGACCTGGTGGGCACCGATGAAGCGGGTCCACTGCAGCGCCGCGCCGAACGCGTTCTGGTCGCTGCGGGTGCGGTTGTTGACACCGGAGTCCTCGGCGCTGCCACCGCTGGCGTTGGAGATCAGGCAGGTGGCCTCGTCCTCGGAGCCGGGCTCGAATTCGTCGGCTTCGCAGCTCGCATTGAACGGGCTGTCCTCGAAGTCGTCGTTGCCATCGCCGTTGAGGGTTCGGGCACGGGTACGGCGAACATACAAGCTGCCGGAGATCTGGTCACTGTCGCCGAGCCAGTGGCTGCCGTCGAGCGCCAGGGTCAGCGAGCGATTGCGGGTGTTGTCCGGATGGGTGAAGATCGATTCACGGTCGCGCGCCAGCATGGATTCGGGCAGCAGACCGTTGCCGACCAGGTCGGTGCTGCCCGCCAGCACCGTCGCGCCGAAAGCGGTCGTGCCGCGTTGCCAGGAGAGGTTGGCGAACAACTGCCCGATTTCGGACGGCGAGCGATCCCGCCAGCCATCCTCGCGGAAGCCCTCGGCGGCGACGAACCACGATAGCGCGTCGCGGCTGCCGCCGTGCTGGATCACCGCGTCGACCCGGCCATGGGACCCGCCCGAGAGTTCGACTTCGGTGCCTGGATGCGTGGTGCCGCGCTTGGTCCGCAGGGACAAGGCGCCGCCGAGCGTGTTCAGGCCGTACAGCGGGTTGGAGCCGGGCACGACGGTGATCGTGTCGATCGCTGCCCGCGGAATCAGATCCCAATTGACGACGTCACCGAAGGGCTCGTTGATGCGCACACCGTCGAGATACACCGACAGTCCCTGGGCGGTTCCGAGCAGTGGCGACGCGGTAAAGCCCCGGTAGTTGAGGTCCGCCTGAAACGGGTTGCCCTGGATCTCGTTGACGGTGATCGCACCGACACTGCGCTCGAGCGCGCGCGTCGCCGAGGCGCCGCCGGCGGCGCGCAGGGCCTCCGACGGCACCTGCTGGAGATTGGCGGGTATCTGGTCCTTCGGCACGCCGATGCCGGGCAGCAGGGTCGTGCCGATGATCTCGATCGGTGCGAGGGTCTGGGGCTCGGCGGCAATGGCCGGCGCCGTGCCGATCAGGGCGGCGAGGGCGGCGAGTCGGGTGGGGGTGGTGCTCGGTTGTCTCATGATTTTTTTCTTCATCGTGTTTTCGTGAGCAGGAGTCGTGCCTAGCCGGAGCGCAGACGATAGCGCACCGGTACCGTGATCTCGATGTCCTCGCGATCGAAGCCCGCGGGGGGTTTGGGCAGGCGTCCACTGCCTTCGACCAGGGCGACGGCGTGCTTGTCGAGAATCCGATGCCCGCTCGAGCGCAGGACCTGCACCGACACCAGCCCGCCGCTGCGGCCAATGGTGAGCCGCAGCAGCACCTCGCCTTCCCAGCCGCGCATCGCCGCGAGCCGGGGATAGGTCTGGGCGCCGGCGAAGCGCCGCGACAGCTCGGCGCCGTAGCGTTCCAGCAGGCGCGGATCCGGCGCGGGCGGGCGGATGGCCGGTGGTTGCGCGGGCTGGCGCACCACCGGCGCTACCACCGGCGGCGCGGGAACCGGAACCGGCGTCCGCGGTGGTGGCGGAGGCGCGGGCGTCGACTTCGGTTCCGGTTCAGGTTGCAGCTTCGGCTTCGGCTTCGGCTTCGGTTTCGGTTTCGGTTTCGGTTTCGGTTTCGGCTTCGGTTTCGGTGCGGGCCGAACCACGGGCTCCGGTGGTGGTGGTGGCTCGAACACTGGTGGGGGCACTTCCACCACGGGCGGAGGCACCTCGAAGTCGGGCGGCGGGGTGGGCGGTGGTGGTGCCACCAGGAAGGCCTGCAGCAATGGTTGCTGCGCCTTCGGCGCGGTGTTCCAGTCGGGCAGGGCGGCAAACAAGGCGCCGTGGATCAGCAGCGAGGCCAGCAGCGCATAGACCGGCCGCCGGTCGGCGCGCGACCGGGGCGTCGGTTCGGACATGGGGACGGGCGAGGCGATGGCGCTCAAGGCAAGTAGACGGACCGGGCCGGACGGGAAGAACAGTCTGGTGCAAGCAAGATGCCAGAAAAAGGGGGTTTGTCGAGGCAGGACGAAAAATCCTGGGGCGGGATGGTGCTCCGTCCCGCTTCAGCCAGCAGCCTGTTTCAATTCGGAACAACTGGCAACTTTCGGAACACCCGCCCGGCAGCGGCGCGGGTGTGCGCCCGGGCCTCGGCGGGCGCATTCGGCCTGCCGGCACCGGTGACCCTGCATGGGCCGGCCTGCGCGCGATTCCGCCAGATTTCGGCGACTCCGGTCTGGAGATTTTCAGGAGGATGGATCGCAGGATTCCGCTGCCCGCCAAGTGGCATGTCCCTTGCACAACTCCTTTGGCACCCCGCTCAGATCCGGTCACGGGCGGTCGGGGACGCACCAAAAAATAGTGAGGAGGTATTTTGATGAAAGACTGGAGCAAGACTGGCCCGGCCCGCAGCCTGGCGATGGGCGTCGTCGCAGCCTCGATTCTGGCGTGGGGCACGGCCTCCGCCGGCGTGACCGACGCGGATATCCTGAACGACGCCAAGACGACGGGCGATGTCGTCTCCTTCGGCCTGGGTACCCAAGGCCAGCGCTACAGCCCGCTCGACAAGGTCAATGCCGGCAACGTCGGCAACCTCGTGCCGGCCTGGACGATGTCCTACGGCGGCGAGAAGCAGCGTGGCCAGGAGGCTCAGCCGCTGGTGCACGATGGCCGTCTGTTCGTGACTGCCTCCTACAGCCGTCTGTTCGCCTTCGACGCGAAGACCGGCAAGAAGCTCTGGAAATACGAGCATCGCCTGCCGGACGGCATCATGCCGTGCTGTGACGTGGTGAACCGCGGCGCCGCGCTGTACGACAACCTGGTGATCTTCGGCACCCTCGATGCCCAGTTGCTGGCGTTCAACGTCGAAACCGGCAAGCGGGTCTGGCGCGAGAAGGTGGACGACTATGCGGCCGGCTATTCGATGTCGGCGGCGCCGATCATCGTGAACGGCATGGTCATCACCGGCGTCTCCGGCGGCGAATTCGGCGTCATCGGCCGCATCGAAGCGCGCGACGCGAAGACCGGCAAGCTGAAGTGGATCCGCCCGACGATCGAAGGCCACATGGGCTACAAGTTCGACGATGCGGGCAACAAGACCGAGAACGGCGTCTCCGGCACCAAGAACGCCACTTGGCCCGGCGACCTCTGGCAGACGGGCGGCGCCGCCACCTGGAACGGTGCCACCTACGATCCGGACACCAACCTGATCTTCGCCGGAACCGGCAACCCGGCACCGTGGAACAGCCACCTGCGGCCGGGCGACAACCTCTTCTCGTCGTCGACCGTGGCGATCAATCCGGACACCGGCAAGATCGTCTGGCACTACCAGAACACGCCGAACGACGGCTGGGATTTCGACGGCGTCAATGAGTTCGTCTCGTTCGATTACAAGGATCCGAAGTCGGGCAAGGTCGTCAAGGCGGGCGGCAAGGCCGACCGCAACGGTTTCTTCTATGTGAACGACCGTACCAACGGCAAGCTGCTGAACGCCTTCCCGTTCGTCAACGAGATCAGCTGGGCCGAAAAGATCGACCTCTCGACCGGCCGGCCGGTGTATGTGGACGCGAACCGCCCGGGCAACCCGGCCAATTCGGCCGACGGCAAGAAGGGCGAGATGGTGTTTGCGGTGCCGTCCTTCCTCGGCGGCAAGAACCAGATGCAAATCGCCTACAACCCGAAGACCGGTCTGTTCTATGTGCCGGCCAACGAGTGGGGCATGGAGATCTGGAACGAGCCGGTGTCCTACAAGAAGGGCGCGGCCTACCTCGGTGCGGGCTTCACCATCAAGGCGCTGCATGAAGACTACATCGGCGTGCTGCGTGCGGTTGACCCGGTGGCCGGCAAGATCGTCTGGGAAAACAAGAACTACGCGCCGCTGTGGGGCGGTGTGCTGACGACTGCCGGCGGGCTGACCTTCTACGGTACCCCGGAAGGCTACTTCAAGGCCCTCGATGCCAAGTCCGGCAAGGAGCTGTGGAGCTTCCAGGTCGGCACCGGCATCGTTGCGCCGCCGATCACCTGGGAACAGGACGGTGAGCAGTATGTTGCCGTGTCGGCCGGCTGGGGTGGTGCGGTGCCACTGTGGGGCGGTGACGTCGCCAAGCGCGTGAATTACCTCGAGCAGGGTGGCTCGATCTGGGTATTCAAGCTGCACAAGTCCTGACGGATCGAAGACCCGGTGAAACCGGGGACGGGCGGCACGGCAGCGGGCGCTGCCGTGCCGCTGTTTTTGGCCCCTGGCCAGTGGCGGCGGATGGCCTGGTGTCCGATCCAGGCTGCCGGCGCACGGACGCAGCTGGGCGGCAGCCTCGTCGTTGCAATTGGCATGAGTGTTGCACCGTTTGCGCAGACTGTCCCCGGTGACGCATTTTTCGGGACGTCCGCGTCGTAACGGATTTGTCGCCCGGGTACCCGGATCCCGGCAGCCGGATCGCCCCGAATGTCGGTGCTGCGGGAGGCAGGACGTGGTTCGAATTTCTTGCGGAAGGGGCCTGTCGTGGCGGACACGCTGGGCGTCGGCCCCGGATGCATCCATGCGGTTTTCAACAACGATCCTTCAGGAGGTTTGACATGAAGTTTGCAATGACAACCATGCTCGCGGCCGTCGGCATGGCGCTCGCCGGTGCGGCGGCCGCCGACAGCAAGGGCGACGAATCCATGCGCCAGTTGGCGACCGCCAGCGGCTGCATGACCTGCCATTCGATCGAGTCGGGCAAGCCCGGTCCGAAAGGCATGGACCCGATCGGCCCGGCCTGGCAGGACGTGGCGGCCCAGTACCGGGGCAAGCCCGGCGCCCAGGATTTCTTGACCCGGGTGGTGCTGGAGGGATCCAGCCCCTACAGCAGTCACTGGAAGGGAAAGGTCAGCGGCCTGTCGATGCCGCCCAACGCTTCGGCGATCAAGGAGACCGATGCCCGCCTGCTGGTGAGCTGGATCCTTTCGCTCGGCGAGTGACCGGCCGCGATAAGGACGTTTCGGGGGCGCTGCCGTGGCAGCGCCCTTTTTGCGTCTACCCGGCGCCCGGGGATCTGCCGCAGACACCGCCGCCCCGGCTCCGGCGGGCGCCGACGTCCTTCTATGGAAAATCGCACGGTTGGTGGGGCGCGCCAATTGAAATGCCATGGGGCCATGCTACTAATGTATGTACCGAGAATAAAAAAGTGTTGCACGGCGCGGCGGGCGGGGATCGATTCGTCGCTTCGACCGTGACTCGGATTCGCGACGTGCGGCGCCGTCTGCCGCGCTTCGCCAGGCCCCCCGGCAGGATCGGCTGAACCGCTGCGTGACCCTCGCGGGGGACGGGCTTTCCAACCCGAGCGGGAGGTGTCATGAAAGGCGCTCTGCAATTGGTCCATGTCGTGGCGGTCGTGATGGCGGCCTCGATGTTCACATCGGTCTTCGCGCAGCAGTCCGAGACGGCGCCGGGCTGGCGACGCGATGAGGGGCCGGTGCATATCGCCGGCCAGGCGGTCGTCCATGCGCAGGACATCCCCTATGTCGAGGCGTGTGCACGCGAGGGGTTGAATGCGTCCGAATGTGCCGGCCGTCTGATCTGGTTCAAAGCCACCGCCGGCAACGATCGTTTTCATACCTACGTTTTCCAGCAGCGGGTCGGCGTCATGATCGATTGGTTCCGGGTACTGCGCTCCGATCAGCGCGGCGACCGGTTCGCGGCCTGGGGGGCGATCAACGATCCGAGTTGCTGTACGCCGGGCTCGCTCGGTTGCCCCGCGCGGAGCCTGGATGAGACCTATGGCCTCGACTGGTGTCCCGGCGACGAGGAACTGCTGTCCTACGTCGGCCGCAAGGGCTATCGTGACCCGGCCTGCGATTTCCGCGACGCGCCGTTGGTCGAGGGCGACCCCCATGGCCCGCAGGACCAGCGTCAGTCCGCCTGTGATCTCAAGTTCGGTACCTCGACCGGTGCGCTCGGCATCCGCAAGTTCCCGAATCCGCGCTTCGACCGTGCGCGTTGGATCGAAGTGAATGGTCGTAGCGGGAGCTGGGAAGGCTACGGCCGGCGGATTGCCGCCGCTGGCGGCGAGCACGAACCGGCCAAGAGCCGTCTGTGGGACGGCTCGATCGAACCGCCGTTCCTGATCGGCACGTCCTGCGGCTCCTGCCACATCGCCTTCGACCCGGAGAATCCGCCCGATGATCCGGCACGACCGCGCTGGGAAAACATCGTCGGCCTGATCGGCAACCAGTACACCCGGATCTCCGAGGTCATGGTTTCGGGCATGCCCAGCAATACCCTGGAATGGCAGATGTTCGCCCATGCGCGGCCGGGCACCTCGGATACCTCGGCGATTCCCAACGACCAGGTGAACAACCCTGGCACCATCAACGCACTGATCAACATCGCCCGGCGACCGGTGTTCGCGGGCGAGTCGGTACGAAAGTGGCGCAAGGCGCAGAGCTGCGACGGTCAGAGCGCCGAGGCCTGCTGGTGCGAGCCGGGCCGTGACGGCAAGTGCTGGTCGAAGGGGCTGCAGGACGAGACCGTGCACCACATCCTGAAAGGGGGGGAGGATTCGATCGGCGCCCTCGAAGCGATCCAGCGCGTGTATTTCAACATCGGTTCGTGTTCCGAGCAGTGTTGGGTCAATCACCTGACCGACCTGCGGGTGGTGGACCCGCAGCAACGCGGCTTCGGCCAGACGCCGTTCGACATCGGCCAGTGCCGGCGCGATTGCCCGAACTTCCGGGCGATCGAGGATCGGTTGCAGAACATCCTCGACTTCTTCCTGTCGGCCGAGGCCCACGCCAGCGACCTGCGGGTTGCCCGCGAGAACGATCTGAAGTCCTTCGATCCGCGCGCCGAGTACACCGAGACCGATTTCATCGAAGACCTCGAAAGTGAGTTCGGTGACGGTGCGGTCGCCCGCGGCGCCAAGGTCTTCGCGGCTCAGTGCGCGCGCTGCCATTCCAGTCAGCCCGAGGCGACGGCCGGCCAGACCACCGGCATCGACTTCCATCGCATCGACGAGGCCAGCGGCCTGCGTGCCGACTGGCTCGGCAACGACCGGCCGACCCCGGTCTCGGAAGTCGGCACATTCCGCTGCCGGGCCTTGCACTCGAACCACGTGGCAGGCCATATCTGGGAACAATACGGTTCGGAGACCCTGCGCGCCCAGGCGCCCGACCCGAACATCGCCGAACCGGCCGACGGCGGGCGCGGCTACTACCGCAACATCTCGCTGCTGAATCTGTGGGCCCACGCCCCGTTCATGCACAACAACGCGATCGGACCGGAGATTTGCGGCAAGCCGGCCAATTCCGCCAACGACTTCTATGCGATGCGCCCGCGCTACGTGGATGGCAGCAACATCCGCCTGCTGCCCCCCGAGCAACAGCCTGCGTGCATGCCCTACGACCCCAGCGTGGCAGGCCGGTTCGACCTCTACAAGCGCTCGATGGACGCCCTGTTGAATCCGGACCTGCGCGTCCCGAAGGTGACCTTGCTCAACGAGGACGTTACGTTGCGGGTCGGCCCGAGGCTGTGGGACGGCACCGACAAGGAAAAACTGCTCGGCTTTGCGCTCACCATCCCGGCAGAGATCGACGGTCGCGGCGTCACCGCGGGAACCATCGGCAACTTCCGCCACAAGGCCTTCGTCGTCGATCTGGTGCAGGCCAAGTTCAAGTCCGACGAAGTCGAAGCGCGGCTCGAGCAGCGGCTGGGTCCGCGCGAAGGCAAGAAGGTGCTCGCCGACCTGAAGGCGATCGTCAAGGAGGTTCGCAAGTCGCCGAACGGCCTGGTCGAAGCCCTCAAGAAGCGGCCCTATCTGGTCAAGCAGGTCTATAGCAGTTGCTTCGCCGAGGTCGAGAACGCCGGGCATCGCTTCGGCGAGGACCTGCCCGATGCCGACAAGAAGGCGCTGACGGCCTTCCTGGCAACCCTGTGAAGCGGAGAGACGCCATGCCAGTCAATCGATTCGCGATCGCCCTCGTCGCCTGCACGCTGGTCGCCGGCTGCGGCCAGGAAGAACAGCGCAAGAAGAAGGAATTCGAGGTCGACTTTCCGTTCGCGCCGTACGGCGAGGCCCATTCCGCCAAGCCGGACTTTGCCGCGATCGAGCACGACCATCCGCTGTCGGTGGACGATCTCTACCGCATCACGCCGGAACTGTTGTCGCTGCTCGAGCAGGAACAGGTGGACCAGATCTACGCACGATTGTCGGCCGGGCCGATCCCGGACGGGCCGTATGAAGGCGACCTCTTCTTTCCGCGCGGCATCAGCGGAAAATTGCGGCTGTCCGAGATCGCCGGGGGCGGGCTCCGGGGCCTGCTGGTCAATGTCGCCGGCCGCAAGCTCGACGCGATCGGCGAGATCCTGTGGAAGGGCAAGGTCTTCTACCGCGACCAGCGTCTGCTGCGAAACCGTATCGAGGATCTGCGCCCGCTCAAGCGCGTGGGTCTCGTCGAGGATGGCGGTACGGCCAATCCCTTGACCAAGATCGAGGTCGGCGGCCGCGACCAGTGGCTGCTGTTCCCGGCCCGCCTGTATTGCGGCCAGAGCCTGCTCGACGGTCGTCGCGAGTCGATCATCATCGACTATGCCTTTACCGACGAGTTGCCGGGC
This sequence comes from Rhodocyclaceae bacterium, assembly GCA_020445785.1. Classification (GTDB taxonomy): domain Bacteria; phylum Pseudomonadota; class Gammaproteobacteria; order Burkholderiales; family Rhodocyclaceae; genus Cognatazoarcus. The sequence continues at coordinate 24,434 of JAGRFZ010000067.1, read as the reverse complement.
TATCGGCGCATGCCGGACGTGATGGCGGGGCGCGACGGCTTTGCCATTCGCGACGAGATCCGCATGGTTCGGCCGGGTTTCTACCTCGGCCGCGCCTACCTCGACCGCGCCTTCGTCGTCAATTTCGTGCTGTGGAACGACGAGGTTGCGAAGGCCGGCGAAGCCGAATTCCGGCGCAGCGGGCAGGTCGCCGAGGACTGTTGGCGGGGTACGCAGGTCCATCGGCTGGACGTCGCGGCGCAGTAGGCGAGGCCGTGCTCCGAGCGTTTGCGATGCCCGCCATGACCGCCGTGCGCCACCTGTTGGTGCTGACGGTGGCGCTCACCGGTACCTGGGCCGCCGCTGCACCGGCGCCGCCATCGCTGTTCCGGGTGCTGCTCGGGCCCGAGCAGCATGTGCCGTTTCCGCTGTCGCGACTGCTCGCGATGATCGACGCCCAGCTCTCGCCCGGGCGCGCGTCGTTCGGCGGCAGACCCGCGGTACTGCTGCCGCTGGGCCGCTCGCTGCAGCGTCATGCCGCCGGCGATGCCGACTACTTTCGCTATCCGCGGGTGGTCGTCGCGGTCACCGGCGAGCCCCGCGACACGTCTGCCCCGCTGCTGCGCGACCGCATCTACCTCGGCTACCACGAAAAGGCTGCCGTGCTCGAGGTGATCAGCTACAACCCGGAACGTGGCCGGTTCGAGTTCGAACTGGTGGACGACTACCGGCCGGGCGGCGTACCGCGCCTGCGTGCCGCCAATCGGGTCTTGTGCCTGTCCTGTCACCAGAATGCGGCACCGCTTTTCGCGCGTCAGACCTGGGACGAGACCAGTGCCAGCCCACACATCGCCCGGCTGTTGGCGGAAACCGGCCGTGACTTCTATGGCCTCGACTGGCGGCGCGGCGTGGACCTCGCCAACGCGATCGACGACGCCACCGATCGCGCCAACCTGCTGTCGGTTGCCCAGTACGTGTGGCAGCAGGGTTGCGGCGCAGGCGAGGCAGGTGCGCACTGCCGCGCCCGGCTGTGGCAACTGGCGCTGCAGTCCCGGTTCTCCGGTCTGGCGGTGGTGGATGGCGAACTGCAGCATCCAGCGCTGGCGCCCCTGCGGTTGCGTTGGCAGCAGCGTTGGGCGGAAGGCATCGTGGTTCCGAACGGCGACATTCCCAACCGGCTCCCGTTCGCAGATCTACCGCCGGAAGCACTTGCCCGGCTCGATCCCGACGTCCTGCGGCGGGCGGCAGACGTCGCTGCCCGCTTCGACCCGCTCGCGCTGCGCGCGCCGCTGGCACGCTGGTCGGCGGACGAGCGGGGTGCGTTGGCGCGGGTGGTGGAAGCCTTGGCAGGCTTTCTGTCACCGGTGGACATCGATGCCCTGGCACCGGCGCTCGCCCGCAGCCCGGCGCTCGACGTGCGCGAGCAGGGCTTCGACTGCCGCTGGCGCGATCGGGGGACGCGGCGGGACGTCGAATGCGCCGCTCGCGACGGCGCCGTTTTGCGGGGGCGCCTGCGCGGCGGGCGCCTGCGCGTGGACCGCTTGGCGCTGGCCGCCGGCCGCTTCTATCAAGGCATCGAATTCATCGCCGACGGCACCGACTTTCGTGCTGCGGGCCCGGTGGTGCGCGATGCAAGCGGTGCGGCATTGCGGCGCCTGTCGGCGACCGACGGCGGTCTGCGGGCGCAGTGGGTGGATGAGTTCGCGCCGATCGAGGCCGTGATCGTCGGCCAACTCGCGCTCGCAGCCCGCGGCGAGGCGAACGCCTTCGGCGACACTCCGCTGCAGCGCGACAAGCTTCTGGCCCCGCTGTTGACCCATTTCGGGCTGCCGTCGCCGTCGCCGTCGCCGTCGCCGTCGCCGTCAAAGGCAAAGGCCCTGCCACCGCTGGTTTCGCCGGCGGTGGCGCCGGCCGGCGCCACCGCGTCCGCCGAACTGCGCCCCTTCTACCGACATTGCGCCGCCTGCCACGATACCGCCGATGCCTTTCCGCCCGGCTTCCTCCACGGCGGGGAGGCGCAGGTGCGCCGACACCTGGCGGCCTGTGCGCCGCGGATGTTGCGGCGCCTGCGGATGTGGCAGTCGGCGGCCGGGGCGCGCAGCAAGACGCCGATGCCGCCACCGGCCAGTGCCCAGGCCGCCGGCTTTGCCGAGTCGGAGGCGCCGGCTGCGATGCGTGCCTATCTCGAGCGCAGCCTGCGGGCCGGCGGTGTCGATTTCGGGGGGCTGGCTGGGATGGCCTACGCCGACCTGCCGCCGTGTGCGATCCACTGATTCAGGAGGCGCGAGATGCAAGATCCCGATGACGATGCCGCAGCCACCGGCCCGAACTGGCTTCGGCAGCTTTGGCGGGCCGCCTTGTGGGCGCCGTGGGTGTTGGCGGTCCTGGCGGCCGTGTATGCGGTTGGGCGCTTCGGGGCCGACGAGCCGGTGACCTACCGCGACATCGCGGAACATTTCAAGTACGGCTCCACCGGCGGTGAGCGCGAATCGGGCTTTCCCTATTGGATCTGGCGGGCGCTGCCCCAGGTCTGCCCCGAACACCTGCCGGGCGATGGCTATGCTTCGCTCGGCATGCTCTACGAACCGGGCAAGGATCTGCCGGTAGGGGTGTCGCAGCGATTTCATCTGGGCATCGACCGGGTCTTCCTGAATTGCGCGGTGTGCCACACCAGTACCGTGCGAGATGCGCCCGGCGCCGCGCCGCGGCTGGTGTTGGGGATGCCGGCCCATCGCTTCGACATCCGCGGGTTCGAGGCCTTCTTCTTCAACTGTGCGGCCAGCGCCAAATTCCGATCGGAATTCATCGTGCCTGAAATCGAGGCGCTGCGTGGTGGGCTGTCATGGCTCGATCGCAATGTGGTCTATCCGGTGGCGATCGGGCTGATGCGCGAGCGGCTGCTGATGCTGAAGGAGCGCTTCGCCTTCGTCTTCGACCAGCCCGACTGGGGGCCGGGACGTGTCGATACGTTCAATTCCGCCAAGGTGCTGTTCAATTTCCCGATGCACCGGCTCCCCGCCCAGGAGTTGCTGGGCGCATCGGACTTCCCGTCGATCTGGCTGCAGGGGCCGCGCATGCTGCGTGACGACGGCGAGCGCATGGAACTGCATTGGGACGGCAACAACACGCGTACCGAGGAGCGCAACAAGAGCGCCGCGTTCGGCACCGGCACGACGCCGCCGACGATCGAACTGGGGGCCATCGGGCGGGTCGAGGAATGGCTGTTGACGCTCCAGCCGCCGGCCTGGCCCTACCCCATCGACGCCGCGCTGGCGCAGCGCGGCATGCCGCTCTACGAGCGTTATTGCGCGGACTGCCACGGCCGCGACGGCCGCGATTTCAGCGGTGCGCGCGTCGGCCACGTGACGCCGATCGGCGACATCGCCACCGATCGCGCCCGGCTCGACTCCTACACGTACGAGCTGGCGGTGAATCAGGCGACGCTGTATGCCGGCTACCCGCATCGATTCCGCCACTTCAAGAAGACCTTCGGCTACGCCAACATGCCGCTCGACGGCATCTGGTTGCGGGCGCCCTACCTGCACAACGGCTCGGTGCCCACCCTGCGGGATCTGCTCGAACCGGTAGCGAAGCGGCCACGGACGTTCTACCGGGGCAACGACGTCTATGATCCGGCGCGGGTCGGCTTCGTCTCCGACCGCGCCGAGGATGGCGGGCGGCGCTTCTTCCTGTTCGATACCACGCGTCCCGGCAACGGCAATCAGGGCCACGAGGGCGTCGCCTACGGAACTGGACTGCCGGCCGCCGACAAGGACGCCCTGGTCGAATATCTGAAGACCTTCTGAACGGAGTCCCCGATGAAACCGACCGCCTGCCACTCACGTCGCTGCCGAAGATGGATCACTGCCGTTTGCGTGCTGCTGATCCTGTCCGCCGTCGCCGGCGTCTGGGGGTGGTACCAGTTCTTCCACGAGGAGCCGCAGCCGGCCTGGATCACCGAGAATCCCGAAATGCGGTTCAAGTACGGCTCGATCGGCGCCGAAAACGACGCCGGCATTCCCTACTGGATCTTCTACGTGCTGCCCCGCATGTTCCCGGAGAAGCTTCCGGGCCCCGGCGGCTACGCGGCGTTCGGCGTGGCCTGGGAGGAGGGCATGGAACTTCCGGTCGGATTCACCAAGAAGACCATCGGCTTTCCGCGGGTCGCCAACACCTGTGCTGTGTGCCACACCGGCAGCTACCGGGTGAGCGAAGACGCCAAGCCGGTGTTCGTGCCGTTGGCGCCCAACCACACCTTGAACCTGGCCGCGTTCTTCCGCTTCCTGATCGACTGCGCTAAGGATCCGCGCTTCAACGCCGACAATCTGATGCGGGAGATCGGCCTGGTCACCGACCTGTCGTTGAGCCAGCGCCTGATCTACCGCTTCGTGCTGATCCCGATCACCAAGAAGCGCCTGCTAGAGCGTGAATCCCAGTTCGCGTGGCTGTACCACCCGGGCTTTCCGGACTGGGGGCGCGGCCGTGACGACGCCATGAATCTGACCAAGTACTTCATGATCGAATGGCCGATGGACGACAGCTTCGGCCCGACCGACATGCCGTCGCTGTGGAACCTGGGCAAGTACCGGCCGGAACAGGGCATGCGCATGAACTTTGCCGGCGACAGTCACGATGCCTACTCGGTGCTGATCGACTCGGCCCTCGGACTGTTGGGGGCGGCGCCCAAGGACAACCGACGCTTTCTCGATCACATCGACTGGATGCTCGAATACTTCACTGCGCGCCAGGCGCCGCCCTATCCCTTCGACGTCGACCAAGGTCTGGTCGAACGTGGCCGGCGACTGTTCGTCGCCGAATGTGCCCGCTGCCACGAAAGCGCCCGCACCGGAACCGTAGTACCGGTCGAGGAAGTGGGCACCAGCCGGGACCGTCTCGACACCTGGAACGAGCGCGCGGCGCGCGAGGCCAATGCGGTCGTCGAGGCGATGGGCATTCGCCGCAAGGGGCTGGTCGAGGAGCCACTGCGTGGCTACGTCGCGGCCTTCCTCGACGGCATCTGGATCAAGGCACCCTACCTGCACAACGGCTCGGTACCGACCCTGCGCGATCTGCTCGAGCCGGCCGCCGCGCGCCCCCTCACTTTCCGTCGCGGCTACAACGTCTATGATCCGCGCAAGGTCGGCTTCGTCACCGAGGGCGCCGAGGCCGAGCGGGTCGGCACCCTGCACGATACCCGCCAGAAGGGCGGCAGCAATCGTGGCCACGAATATGGAACTGCGTTGGCGGACGGCGACAAGGACGCGTTGGTGGAATATCTGAAGTCCCTGTAGCAAGAGGCGCAGCCATGCGGTCCGCGGCTGCCGCAGCGGTGGGCGCCGCAGGAACGATCGCGAGCGACGAACCTGCCGAGATCCGGGGGCCGTTCGCCGATCCGGCTTTCGCGCTTGCATGAGCCGTGGTCCCCGAACGGTCTCCTCGTCCGGGCTCAGTCCGTCGTGTCGACGAGCTTGAGCTTGCGATACAGGGTGGTGCGGGTGATGCCCAGTTCGCGGGCGGCAGCCGAAACGTTGCCGGCGTGACGGGCGAGGCATTCCCGCACGATGCGCAGTTCGGCACTACGCAGGTCGCCCGTCGCCGACATGCCCGCCGTGCCCGGCGAGACGGACTCGAGGCATTCCTCGGGCAGGTGGTCGGGCTGCAGTTCGCACTCGTCGGGGGCAAGCATGGCCAGCGCCACCCGCAACAGATTCCGCAGTTGGCGCAGGTTGCCCGGCCAGGCCTGGCGCCGCAGGACGGCCAAGGCTTCCGGACCCACGCGGACGCTTCGCGCGATGCTTTCCTCGCGCACGATGTGCCGGACCAGATCCTCGAAATCCACACGCTCACGCAGCGGCGGCAGCCACACCGTGAGGCCATTGAGCCGGAACAGCAAGTCGGCGCGGAAGCTCCCGTCGGCGACCATCTGCTGCAGCGGGCGATGGCTGGCACAGACCAGACCGATGTCGACCGGGACCTCTTCACTGGCGCCGAGGGGCACCACCGAACGGGTCTCGAGGACGCGCAGCAGCACCGCCTGCAGCGCCAGCGGCATGTCGCCGATCTCGTCGAGGAACAAGGTGCCGCCGTGGGCCTCCTGAATCTTGCCGCGGGCACCGCACGAACGCGCGCCGGTGAATGCGCCCGGGGCGTAGCCGAACAGCTCGGCTTCGATCAATGTGGACGGAATCGAGGCGCAATTGACCGCCACCAACGGCGCATCACGCCGCGGGCCGCTGAGGTGGAAGGCGCGGGCAAACCATTCCTTGCCGCTCCCGGTTTCGCCCTGGATCAACAGGGGAATGTTGCGGTTGGCGATGCGGCGAGCCCGGTCGACCGCCCGGCGCATGCGCGGATCGCCGTGATCGAGGCCGTCGAAGCCGTCACTGCCCTTGTGCGCTGGGGCGCTTGCCGCGCGGCGAATCGCCATCTGGGGCGGGCGGCGCAGGCGCGCGCGGGCGGCCAGCCGGCGGCCCTGCCGGCAGCGCACCTCCAGCCGCGCCGGGTCGGCCGCCAGGGTCAGCAGTCGCCGCCAGTCCAATGTGAAGCATTCGTGGAAGGGCGGCAGGCCGGCCGAATCCGCGAGATTCAGCGCCAGGCGCGCATTGCGATTGCAGGCCAGCATACGGCCGTTTTCGTCGAACAGCGCGATCGCCTCGAGCGGGCTGCCCAACACCTCGGCGTGGGGGCTGAAATGGAGGCTCAGATAGCCGTCATCGAGGCTCTCGAGCAGGCGATGCTCGATCATTTCGGCAGTCGAGTGCAGCAGCGCCCGGGCGTGGGGCAGCGACACCCGAACGTCGCTCGACAAGTCGAGAATGCCCAGCGTGCCACCGGTCGGCGCGTGAATCGGGGTGGCGATGCAGGTCAGAAAGCGATTGCGCTCGAAGTAGTGCTCCTCGCCGATCACGGCGACCGTACATGCTTCGTGGATGGCGGTGCCGATGGCGTTGGTCCCCATCTCGTGCTCCCCCCAATGGGCTCCGGGCATCAGCGCAACCCGCTGGGCCCGCGAGACGAAGCTGCCGTCGCCGACGGCTCGCAGGATCAGGCCCGCGCCGTCGGCCAGCAGGACCATCGAAGAGGCATGGTCGAGCGCATCGTGCAGATGCTCCATGATCGGCTGGGCGTAGCTGATCAAGCGCGAATTGGCCTCCAGCCGCTCGGACAACCGCACCCGGTCGACGGGGTCCCGGGCCAGTACGTTTTCCTGGGCGAGGCCGTAATCGGCACACCGCGACCAGGATGAGCGGATCTGATGGTGATGGGGCCGGGCCTGATTGCTGAGGCTCATGGTACGCGTGCTTGCATGAACCATGCCGTTGCGTATGGAGTCCGCGCGGCGATCGCCCGATGGCGTTTGCCGGGGCCCGATTGCCGTGAACCAGATGCGCTCGCCGATGCGGCCGGGCCATTGCTCCGGCGTATGCGAATTGCAGCACATGCTCCAAAAATGCGCAGTTCCGAGCAAGCGAACGGGCCCGGCTCGGGTGTCTTGTTGGGTCAAGTGACGCACTTTGATCGCGCCGACACGCCGCTCGGGATATTCTCTAGCCTGAATCGCGCCGACACGCCGCTCGGGATATTCTCTAGCCTGACTGCGTGTGATTGCCCCACGAGAGGCTTGATGGCTATTGACCGATCGATGACCGGACTGCTCCGAGGCCTTTCGCGCAGAGTTCGGCTCGCCCTGGCCATCGTCGCAGCGGTCCTGCCATTCGTGGCGGTGTTGGTTTTCGCCAATCTGTGGGTGTACCGGCCGCTGCAACAGGACATCGAGGTCATTGCCGACGACATCCAGTCCCGCTTCGAGGACGTTTCGCGCTTGCAGTTGTTGTTGTCCCGTAGCGCGATGCCGCCCAACGACTTCCTGATTCACGGTGGCAACGACGAGCGGATCCGCTTCGAACTGATTGCAGGACAGGTCGAGAGCCTGTTCGGGCAACTGATTCGAAATGCCGACTTCGGCCATCCCAACGAAAAGCAGCGGCTCTCGGAGATGACGCAGCGCTGGGCGGTCGCGCGACAGATGGGTACCGTACTGCTCGGCTGGCCAGTCGAATCCCGGCTGACCGATGGCGCGGCCGCGATGGAGCGTTTCGATCGGGAAGTCGACCAATTGACGGAGGAGGCGGAATCGCTGCTCGCCCACGTGCGCCTCGAACTCGAGGCTGCGCGCGACGATGCCCTGCGCCGACGCCATGACCTGAATCGGTTCGTCGCGCTGGCGACCGCGATGGCGGGCATCCTGACCCTGCTGCTGGTCACCCTGTTGACCCGCGATTCGCGGTCGGCGCCGGTCTCGTCACGATCCGGCGCGGCCGAGGCGCCGGTTTTGCCCGAGGCGCCGGCGATCGACGCGCCGGTCGCGACGTCCCACGAGGCGGATCTGGCGCCGGCACGCGACCTGGTCGCCGGAACGGCCCGGCCTGCCGAGCACGCGGTCGACCCACTGACCCGACTGTGGAGCCGCGGCAGCCTGCAGCGCCAGCTGGCGATCGAAACCGAGCGGGCAATGGTGCTGGAGACGCCATCGTCCCTGGCGATCGTCGAGATCGACGGCTTCGACCAGCTGACCGAGCAGTACGGCGAGCACCTGCTGAGTGCACTGGTACTGGCGGTGGCCGATCGCGTCCGCCACGTCAGCCGTTCGACCGATTTTCCGGCGCGCACGAGCACGGGTGAGTTTGCGGTGCTGATGCCGGCCACCGACGTCCATCAGGCCACCGAGATCGCCCAGCGCCTGCGTGCGCAAATCGCCGACACCCCGGTTTCGATCGGCCGCCGCACGGCCAGCGTCACGGTCAGCATCGGGGTGGCCGGGGATTCGCTCGGACGCGCCGGGCAGGTCGGTGCATCGACCTTGCTCGGACGCGCCGACCAGGCCGTGCATCGCGCCCGCCGCGCGGGAGGAAACCGCGTCGAGCGCAGCGGAGCGTGACAGCGACGGCGCGCCGTGGTGGAACACCTGTCCAGTTTCGGTGCACGTGTGCGCCATTCGCCGATATCAGGTCATTGGCCAAATCCCTTGATATGCGGGCCTTTTCGGGCCGATTCGGAATTCAGGCATGGGTGATGCGTTAATCCTGGCGTGGGTGATACCAGCCGGGCGGCCCTCCCTCTTCCGCCCCGTGCCTCGTCGAGCGCCTGACATCGCCGCGAGTTCGGCCAGGGTCATCCACGATTCTCCCTCGATGGCGTAACTTCCGGGCGGGCCGCATGCGGACCGCCCGTTTTTTTCCGGGCACGGGTTGTTGGCACAGGGCTTGCACCCGAGGGAACAACGCGGAACTATCCGCATCAGACCGGCAAGCCATCTGGCAAAGCCGGCAATCGAAGGAGACTGGAATGTTGCGCCATCTGATCCCGGGGCTCGTCGCCCTGCTGGCCTGCCTCGCCCCGCTTTCGGCGGCGGCTGCCGAACCCGTCGAAATCCGACTGGGCGTCTTGCAGTACGGCACCGTGAGCTGGGAACTGGACGTGATCCGGCACCATCGCCTCGACGCGGCCCATGGTGTGCGGCTCGAGATTACGCCCCTTGCCCTCAAGGACGCTGCTGCGGTTGCGGTGCAGGGCGGCTCGGTCGACGTCATCGTCAGCGACTGGCTGTGGGTCGCCCGGCAGCGGGCCGAGAACCGAGACTACGCGTTCTACCCCTATTCGCGCGCCGAGGGCAGCGTCATGGTGCGCCCGGACGCCGGTGTGGACAGCCTGGAAGGGTTGGAGGGAAAGCGGCTGGGAGTTGCCGGCGGCGCCCTCGACAAGAGCTGGTTGTTGCTGCGGGCCTACAGTCGCCAGCAGACCGGGCGCGACGCGAGGGCGCTGGTCGAGCCGAACTTTGCGGCGCCTCCGCTGCTCAACCAATTGATGTTGAAAGGTGAGTTGCCGGCGGTGTTGAATTTCTGGCACTACGCGGCGAGGCTGGAAGCAGCCGGTATGCAGCGCCTGATCTCGATCGACGAAGTGCTTGCCGGACTCGCAATCGACCGCGAGCTGCCGATGGTCGGCTGGGTGTTCAAGGAAGGGTGGGCCCGGGCCGAGCCGGAAGCGATCGCCGGGTTCCTCAAGGCGTCGGCGGCGGCCAAGAAGATCCTCGCCGAATCGGACGCCGAGTGGGAGCGGCTGCGGCCATTGATGAAGGCTGAGGACGAGGCGACCTTCGTTGCGCTTCGGGAGGGGTTCCGGGCCGGCATTCCGACCGGAACGGTGGCCCAGGCCGAGGCGGCAGCCCGCCAGGCCTTCGCGGTGCTGGCACGCGAAGGCGGGGCGCCGCTGGTGGGCAATGCGACCGAACTCGCCGCCGGGGTGTTCTGGACGGGCGGCGGCCGGTGAATCGACCGGCCGAAGCATCGACCACGACTGCAGGCGCGCTGGGTTCTCCGGGCAAGGGCCGCCCACCATGGCGACCGGGGCGGGACGCCCTGTTGCGATTGGCGTCGCTGGTGGTGTTCCTGTTGCTGTGGCAGGTGGTGGCAGTGGTGGCACAGGATGCCACGGTACCGATGCCGGCCGTGGTGTTCGAGCGTATCGGCGCGGAGATCGCGTCGATGGCCTTGCCGCACCATCTCGGCGTCACCCTGCTGCGGGTGAGCGTGAGTTTTGCCGCGGCGATGTTGATCGGTGCGGCCGTCGGCATCGCCATGGGGCGATGGCCGATGCTCGACCGCTTCCTCGATGGTTGGCTGGTGCTCGGACTGAACATCCCGGCACTGGTCACCATCATCCTGTGCTACATCTGGTTCGGCCTCAACGACTGGGCGGCGATCCTGGCCGTGGCGCTCAACAAGATTCCTACCGTGGTGGTGACCGTGCGCGAGGGGGCCCGTGCGATCGATCCGCGCCTGATGGAAGTCGCCCGGGCCTATCGTCTGCCGGTGTCCCGCAAGTTCCTGCAGGTGTATCTGCCGCAGCTCTATCCCTACCTTTTTGCGGCGGCGCGGGCCGGACTCTCGCTGATCTGGAAGATCGTGCTGGTGGTCGAGCTGCTGGGGCGCAGCGAGGGCATCGGCTTCCAGCTCAACGTTTTTTTCCAGTTCTTCGACATCTCCGGCATCCTGGCCTACACGCTGGTGTTCGCGGCCGTGGTGCTGCTGGTCGAGGCACTGGTCATGCGCCCGATGGAGCGGCGCCTGAACCGCTGGAGGCAGTGACATGCTGACGGTCCACGTGCGGGAGAAGCACTACGCCGATCGTGGTGGGCGCCGCCACTTGGCGCTGCGCGACCTGCGGCTGTCCGCGGAGGATGGCGAGTTCGTGTGCCTGGTGGGGCCCTCGGGCTGTGGCAAGAGCACCCTGCTCAACATCATCGGCGGCCTCGACGCGACCGCCCAGGCCAGTGTCGATCTCGACGCCGGTGCTGCGGCGGAAGATGTCGGCTTCATGTTCCAGGAGCCGCGCCTGATGCCGTGGCTGACGGTGCGGCAGAATGTCTGCCTGGTGTGCGATGGGCGGCCGGGCGCGGAGCAACGGGCCTTGGAACTGTTGCGGGCGATGGAGCTGGGCGAAGTCGTCGATGCGTTCCCGGGGGCATTGTCGGGTGGCATGCAGCGCCGGGTCGCGCTTGCCCGCGCCTTCGTCATCGAGCCGCGTTTGCTGCTGATGGACGAACCGTTCGTGTCGCTCGACGCGCCGACGGCGGCTCGTCTGCGTGAAATGCTGATCACGCTTTGGCAGCGGCGCCGCGCGACGGTATTGTTCGTTACCCACGATCTGCGTGAAGCACTCGCGTTGGCCGACCGCGTGTGCTTCCTGTCGGCCTCGCCGGGGCGGATCGTGCTGGAGCATCGGATCGATCTGCCGCGCCCGCGCGATCCGCAGTCGGTCGAGGTGGGAAGACGCTACGAAGAACTGTTGTCACGCCACCCCGGCCTCCTGGCCGGACTCGGCGGTGACAACCAGGATGCTGCCTGATGACTGACAACCATGCCGCTCTGCTGACGGTCGACGACGTCGCCAAGTCCTATGGCGCCCGCAAGGCGCTCGACCGCGTCTCGCTGACGATTTCCGAGGGCGAGTTCGTGGCCCTGCTGGGGCCCAACGGCGCCGGCAAGAGCACCTTGTTCCAATTGCTGTCGGGCCTGTTCGTTGCCGATGGCGGTGCCATCTCGATCTGTGGTCACGACATCCGCCGAGCACCGGTCAAGGCCTTGGCGCGGATCGGGATCGTCTTTCAGCAGGCCACCCTCGATCTCGATCTGTCGGTCGAGCGCAATCTGATGTTTCATGCCCGGCTGCACGGACTCGGCGGTGCCGATGCGCGGCGGCGCGTCGCCGCGGAACTCGACGCCCAGGGACTCGCGGAGCGGCGGCGCGATCGTGTGCGTGATCTGTCCGGCGGAAACCGGCGCAAGGTCGAGCTGGCGCGGGCCATGGTGCATGAGCCACGGGTGCTGCTGATGGACGAAGCCACCGTCGGACTCGATCCGGGTTCCCGCGCGACCCTGCTGGATCAGGTGCATGGCTTGTGTGCGGCGCGCGGCGTCGGCGTGCTGTGGGCGTCGCACCTGGTGGACGAGGCCGAGCGCGCCGACCGGGTCGTGTTGCTGCATCAGGGCCGAGTGCGGGCCGAAGGAACACCGGCTGAACTGGTGGCGGGCGCCGGCGTCGACAATCTCGGGCAGGCGTTCGCCCAGCTCACCGAAGGGGGCGGACGACGCCCGCCGGAAAACTCGAACCCCAATCGATAGAGGAGGCAGGAATGAGCCTTGTCAAGGCTGGTGCCCTGGTGTTGTCGTTGGCATGCTGTGGTGTCGCAGGGGCCAAGGACAGCGGTCGCGTCTTCGTCAGCAGCGAAAAGGACCATGCGGTCACGGTGCTCGACGGCAAGAGCCTGGAAGTGGTCAAGGTCATCGATACCGGCGAGCGCCCGCGCCACATGCAGTTCTCGCCCGACCGGAAGACCCTGTACGTGGTGGCGAGCGACTCCGGGCGGATCGACCTGATCGACGTCGACACGCTCGCGGTGACCAAGAGCATCGATGTCGGTGAAGATCCGGAAGCCTTCGACGTGGGTATTGACGGCATGCGCTTCTACATTTCGATGGAAGAGGACGCGGCGATTTCGGTGATCGACATCGCCAGTGGCGAACAGGTGGCCGAAATCGAAGTCGGCGAAGAACCGGAGGGCGTCAGGGTGAGTCCCGACGGCAAGACCGTCTACGCGACCTCCGAGGTTGCCAGCATGGTGCACGTGATCGACGCCGCCACCAACGAGATCCGCAGCAACATCACGGTCGGCAACCGCCCCCGCCGGTTCGCGGTGACGCCCGACGGCAGCGAAGTCTGGGTCACCAGCGAACTGGCCGGCGAGGTCACGATCCTGGACGGCAAGACCGATCGGATCAAGGGCACCATCCCGTTCAAGCCCAAGGGATTTCGCAACGAGGACGTGACACCGGTGGGCATCGTCATGACCCGCGACGGCGCCACCGCCTACGTCACCCTCGGACGGGCGAATCACGTTGCCGTCGTCGATGTCGCAAAGCGCGAGATCGAGGACTACATCCTGGTCGGTCGCCGGGCGTGGGGCGCCACCTTGTCCCGCGACGAAAAGACGCTCTACGTGGTGAATGGACTGTCGGACGACTTGTCGATCGTCGATACCGGTAAGCGCCGGGTGTTGAAGTCCGTCCCGGTCGGTCGCGTGCCCTATGGTGTGGTGGTCGATGACTGAGGCGGCCGGCACCATGAAATCCGTCGTCGGCGCCGGCGTGCTGGCCCTTGCCGGCTTCGGGCTGGCGGGCAATTCGTTGGCGGCATCGATCGATTTCGGCTACCTCAGCCTGTCGCGCGACGATCGCTACCATGAGGACCGCATCTATGCACGCAACCTGGCGCAAGGGGAGGGCGAGCCGGAGCCCGGGCTGGCGGTAGCGCTGCGCGAGTCGCGCTTCAACGCCAAGGCAGCGGGGGTCGAGCTCGGCGAAAAGCAAGCGCGCGCGAAGGATGGCAAAGGCCTGGTCGAGGCGCTCGAGCGCTTGTCCGGCGAAGGCACGCGCTATTTTCTGATCGATGCGCCCGGGCCGGTCGTGGCCGAGGTTGCCGCCGCGGTCAAGGGGCGAGACCTGTTGCTGTTCAACATCTCGGCCCACGACGATGCCCTGCGCCAGGAGCTGTGTCAGGCCAATCTGCTGCACACCGTGCCGAGTCACGCGATGCGGGCCGATGCGATGGCCCAGTACCTGGTCTCGAAGAAATGGCGATCGGTGCTGCTGTTGCGGGGACCGCTTGCCGAGGACGCGCTGATCGCCAAGGCCTTCGAGCGATCGGCCAAGCGTTTCGGCATCAAGATCGAGGCAACGCGAGACTTCATCCTGTCGAACGATCCCCGAGAACGCGACCAGGGCAATGTCGGGCTGCTCACCTCGAACGCCGACTATGATGTGGTCTTCGTCGCCGACAGTGACGGCGAATTCGCCCGAAGCGTGCCCTACCGCACCGTGCGGCCCCGGCCGGTGGTCGGCGCCGAGGGGCTGGTGGCAACCGGCTGGCACTGGTCGTGGGAGCGCAACGGCGCGCCGCAGTTGAACAGCCGCTTCGAGCGCAAGGCCAAGGCCCGGATGGGCGAGGCCGGTTGGGCAGCCTGGATGGCCGCCAAGACGGTGGTCGAGGCGATGCAGCGCACCGGTGGCGCGGACTTCGGCAAGATCCGCGACTATCTGCTCGGACCGGAAATCACGATCGATGGCTTCAAGGGCCATCGCCTGTCCTTCCGCAGTTGGAACCACCAACTGCGCCAGCCGATGCTGCTGGCGACCCACAATGCGGTGATCGAGCGGGCGCCGATCCAGGGCTTCATGCACCAGACCAATACCCTCGATACCCTCGGATTCGACCAACGGGAAAGCCAATGCAAGTTCTGATCGAAGCGTCCAGGAGTCGCCGATGACGCCGGTGCATGGCCTGCGGGTCCTGGTCGCGGTCGCCGGTCGCGAGGTCGAGAAGTTCGTGCACCAGGGCGGGCGCTTCTTTTCGGCGCTGGTGCGGCCGCTGCTGTGGCTGGTGGTGTTCGCCGCCGGCTTTCAGAATGTCTTCGGCGTGTCCATCATCCCCCCCTACGAGACCTACATCCCGTACCAGGTCTACATCGCCCCCGGGCTGCTCGGCATGATCCTGCTGTTCAACGGCATGCAGTCGTCGCTGGCCATGGTCTACGACCGCGAAATGGGGATGATGCGGCTGCTCCTGACCGCGCCGGTGCCGCGCTGGTACCTGTTGCTGTCCAAGCTCGTCGCCGGCACCGTGCTGTCGGTGCTGCAGGCGATCGCCTTCCTCGTGATCGCCTGGTTGCTCGGGGTCGAGCTTCCGCTCGAGGGCATGCTGCTGGTGCTGCCCGCACTGGTCCTGGCGGGCATGATGCTCGGTGCCCTCGGCCTGGTCTTGTCGGTGCATGTGAAGCAGCTCGAGAACTTCGCCGGCACGATGAACTTCGTGATCTTCCCGATGTTTTTCATCTCGCCCGCGCTCTACCCCCTGTGGAAACTGCAGGAGTCCGGCGCCGAGTGGCTGCACCAGGCAGCCCGCTTCAATCCTTTCAGCCATGCTGTCGAGCTCGTTCGCTTTGCGATGTACGGGCAGTTCCAGGCCACGTCGTTCCTGGTCGTCGTCGTCTGCCTGTCGATGTTCTTTGCGATTGCGGTGATCGGCTACGATCCCCAGCGCGGCATGCTGCGCAAGACCGGCCGCGGCGCCTAGTCTGCACGCTCGACCGAGTCGGAGGGCGGTCGCCGGTGCGGGGACGCGGGCGCCGCGCGCGGGACCGTCGGGGTGCGAGCCGGCCATATCCCGGCGGCCGACCGCGACGCCGAACGGATTCGTCCGGTGCACCGGGAGTCGCCGCCCCGCCGATCGCCTGCTGGTCGCCGCAGCTCTGCAACGCTTCTCGGTCGGCTGGGCTGGCGCCACGCGCCGTACTGCGCTTGCTGCCGTTCTGGTCGCAATGCTTTGTCGCCAATGGCACCAATCTGTCACATTTGGGCTGCTGCAATCTGGAGCAATCGTTCAGATCTGGCGCGCCTGATTGCCCAATGCTTGGACAATTTTGACTTGGGTCAAATGTCTTATATAAGGCATCCGGCCTGCAAGGTGGCCAAGAAAAAGCACTGCGCGCCGGCGTTGCCGCCGGCGCGCAGTGCTCGTACTTCGGTTGTCGCGGGCCCGGCGGGGGGCAGTGCGCGCCGGGCTGAGCCCTTGCTCAGGGCTTCTGCAGTGTCACTCCGTGGTCGCTGAATATGCGCGCCAGCGTGCCGTCGCGCTGGATGTCGGCCATGACCTTGGACAGGGCGTCGGCGAGGGCGGTGGCGTCCGCTTTCACGGCCATCCCCAGGGGCCAGCCCTGAATCCGCAGTTCCGGCATCCTCACCGCGCTCAGTTCGAAGCGTGGATCGACGTCGCGGCTGGCGCCCTCGATCTCGGCGCGCGTCGCCATCACGGCGACGACGTCGCCGGCTTCCATGGCCTTGACCGCCGCGGCGACGGTCTTGAAATGCACGACGTTGTCCCGAAGCCGGCCGTTCAGGACCTGAAGCAGGAAGTCGTCGGCCAGGGTCGCGGTTTCGACGCCGATCCGCTCGCGGGTGAAGACTTCGAGGGCCCGCGCGGCCGATCCCGTGACAGGCGGTACGCGCTTCGGATCGCGGATCACGGCAAGGCTCTCGAGGTGGTATGGACCGAAGATCCGTACCTGCTCGTTGCGTGCGGCGAGCCGCTGATCCACCGGCACGTGCAGCATTACGTCGGCTGGCCGGGTGCCCAGGTAGTGACCCTTCCAGACCATGTTGCGCAGATCGTCGTTCATGTCCTCGTCGGCCGCGAACTCCACCAGCTCGGGCTCGAGCCCCAGGCGGGTGGCGAGTTCCCGGCCGATCGCGACGTCGATCCCCGAGCCGCCGCCCGAGTAGGGGGCGAAGTCGTCGTATACCGCGATCCGCAGCCGGCCCGGTGTCATCGTCTCCACCGGCTCGGCGAGGGCGGCCACGCTGGCGCTGGCAATTGCCAGCGCCAGCGCCACCATGCTGCGCAGAATGCCGCGCCTATTCTTCATGCACCGTCTCCAGATAGGCCCGAATGGCCCACATTGCCTCTTGCTGGAGGATACCCTCGAACGGCGGCATGTACACGCGCCCGTTTCGGGTTGCGCCGTTGCGAATGCGCATGATGAAGATCTCGTCGCCCTCGTCCTCGACCGGCAGGTAGCGCAGATCCGGTGCGATGCCGCCCGACACGGCCTCGATACCGTGGCAGCGCGCGCAGTTCTGGTTGTAGGCGGAGGAGCCGATCCGGATCGCTTCCTTGTCGCCCCGGTAGGGATTGCTCTCGAGCCATTCGTCGCCCACCGGCTTGAGTGAGGTCACGTCGACTGCCTGCGGCGTCACGTCGCCATGGGCGAATACGCTACCGGCGAATCCAAAGGCGGCAATGGCAATGGCGCTTCGCAGCGCGCGGCGGGGCTTCTGAGTGGTGGCCATGAATAGTTCCTTGCGTTGGTTGGTCGGTCGTCGCCCTGTTGCTGGCGTGCAGGAACCCAAGTGCAAGGGCTATGCCACGGTGCCGTGTTCGCGCCGCGAAGGCGCCGTGCGCGCCACCACGGCCCGTCTGTCGAGGCTTCGCCGGTTGCTGCGGCACGGATGCACGCGTACGGGTGGCATGGGCCTTGCCTAGTAGTGGAGCACTCGCTGCGGTGCAGGATTGCTCCAATGTGGAACAGGTGTTAGGGTCTTTCACCGAAATGTAAGTAACGATAACAACAACAAAAATCCTAACTAGGAGAGGAGAGCCAGAAGCTATGAGCGGACTTGTGTTGCCGATGGAGGCGCGGGATGCCCAGGTGCGCGATGCGCGACGGGCGTTCTTCGAAGGAACGGACAAGGTCGATTCACTCGAAGTCGCCACGGCCGGCATCGTCAAATCCTGGCAGCGCTGTCGCCAGCTCGGCCTCGATCACGACGTTCGGGGTGGCGATCTCGAGTGTGCCGCGCAGGCGGCGCTGCGTGAGGCGCACGAGCGCAACGCCTTTCTCCTGTCCCATTCGCGGGGGATTCTGAATCACCTGTATGAGCAGATCCGTTCCACCGGCAGTGTGGTGATCCTGTCCGACAGCACCGGCATGGTGCTCGAGAGCCTCGGCGACCCGGAGTTCGTCGACCGCGCCAATCGGGTGGCGCTTCGCCCCGGTGCCTCGTGGGCCGAAACCATGCGCGGCACCAACGCGGTCGGTACCGCGCTGGTCGAACAGCGGCCGGTCGAGATCGTCGGCAGCGAACATTACTTCGACTGCAACAGCTTCCTCACCTGTAGTGCGTCGCCGATCTTCGACGCCCGCGGGCGTCTGTTGGGCGCGCTCGACATCTCGGGCGACTTCCGCGCCCATCAGCGCCACACCCTCGGTCTCGTCCGACTGACCTCCCAGATCATGGAAAAGCGCTTGTTCGAAGCCGAATTCGCGCAGGAGTATCTGGTGTTCTTCCATCCGCGCATGGAGTATGTCGGCACGCTGCAGGAAGGGGTATTGGCGTTCGCGCCGGAGGGCACGTTGCTGGCCGCGAACCGGGCGGCAGTCGAAGCCCTGGGCATCAGCCGGGCGATGATCGGCCAGCTCGATTTCAGCTTGTTGTTCGAGGGCGAGTTCGGCTGCTTCGTCGATCGCGCTGCGCGCGATCCCCACACCCTGAGTTCCTTGTCGCTGCGACAGGGCGAGCGCGTGTTTGCCCGCATGCGGGTGCCCACCGCTCGCGGCAGCGTGGTCACCGCGGCGCCGGCCATCCCCGCGGTCAACGAGGCGCCGGCGCGCAGAACGCGCGGCTGCGAAACCCCCGAGACGCCGACGTTATCCTGTCTGGACACGGGAGATTCGCGACTTCGCGCTGCGGTGCAGCGTGCCAGCAAGGTCGTGGGCAAGGACATTCCCCTGCTGATCCTGGGCGAATCCGGCGTCGGCAAGGAGATGTTCGCCAAGGCTTTCCACCACAGCGGTCCGCGCCGGGACAAGCCGTTCGTTGCCCTCAATTGCGCGGCAATTCCCGAGAACCTGATCGAATCGGAGCTCTTCGGCTATGTCGGCGGCGCGTTCACCGGGGCTCGCAAAGAGGGCTACACCGGCAAGATTCAGCAGGCCAGTGGCGGCACGCTGTTCCTGGACGAAATCGGCGACATGCCGCTCTCGCTGCAGGCGCGCCTGTTACGGGTCCTGCAGGAGCGCATCGTCGTGCCGCTGGGTGGGATCAAGTCGGTGCCGGTAGACATTTCGCTGGTTTGCGCAACCCACCGCAACCTGCCCGAAGCGGTACGCTCGGGCGCCTTCCGCCAGGACCTCTACTACCGGGTGAACGGATTGACCGTGACCTTGCCGTCACTGCGCGAGCGTTCGGACATTCGCAGCCTGATCGACACCATCATCGAGATGGAGGCGGAACCCGGGCAGTTGGTCCTGGTGTCCGACGAAGTCCACGATTTCTTTGCGCGCTACGGCTGGCCCGGCAACATCCGTCAGTTGCAGAACGTGTTGCGGGTGGCGCTCGCGCTGCTCGATCCCGACGAAAGCGAGATCACGGCGGCACATCTGCCCGAGGAGCTGTTCGCCATCGAATGCGACAGCGACGTCTCGTCCGAGCGCTTCGAGCAGGCACCGCAGATGTCGCCTGCTGCCTTGGGGCGGCCGGTGAGCGCGTCCGCACCGGCCGCGTCCGGGGAATCGCTGGAGGTCATCGAACTGCGCGCGATCGAGCGGGTGCTGGCCGACTGTCAGGGCAACGTTTCGGCCGCCGCCCGCCGGCTCGGTATCAGCCGCAACACCCTGTATCGCAAGCTCGGCCGCATGTGACGTGACCGGCGGCGTCGCTGCCGCCTCAGTCGCGCCCGGCCGGGGCCGGGCAGGCGCTGGAAAGAATGGTCAGGGTCGCCTGGAGATGCTCGACCACCTCCAGGCCGAGGCTGGTCAGGTAGCCGCCGTCGGCCTGGCTGATCAGACCTTTGTGAAAGAGCCGACGGGTGGCTTCGATCACCTCGCGGTCGGCGCTGCCGTGGATCTTGATGCCCTGTTGGTGGTTGCCCGGATCGAACCGCGACAAGACTTCCAGTTCCTGGATCAACTCGGGAAAGAAGAGCATCCGGCGCCCCGCAAGCGATATCGAGACGCTATTCTATCCGGCTTCGGTCGTAGCGGCCGCCGCACGCGCGCGAGGGCAGGGCGCGCCGCCGATGGGCTCCGGGTCTGCGGGGCGGCCGTGACGGCGAAGGGTCGATGTGGACGTGTTGAATCAGCGCTGTGGATCAACCGTGGGTCGGCCCAGTGCCTTCCAGCCGACCACGCCACCACCGACCGTGTAGACCCGGCTGTACCTGCGTTCCTTGTCGAGAAACTCGGCGACGGCCCGGCTCCGGGCGCCGCTGCGACAGATGATCGCGACCTCGTCGTCGGGGCCGGCAATCGACTGGAATTCTCGCATCCAGGCTTCCGGATCGGATCGGCCCTGCTCATCGAAATAGGTCAGTGTGCGACTGCCGGGCACGATGCCGGTCTCCTGCCATTCGCCGGCAGTGCGGACGTCGACCAGTGGCACGCCGCGCGAGACGAGTTCGCCCAGGTCCTCGACCTCGATCGTCACGATCTCGGCGAGGCACGTGCTCGACATGGCCAACAGGATTACTGAAAGGAGCGTCTTCTTCATCGTGGAATCCTCTGCGACGGGAGTGTCATCCTTATTGTGGTCCAGTCACGATCGACGTGCCCGGAGCGGGCCGTGACGGGATCGAATCTGCGGCTTCGGCGATGGCACGGCCAGGCGCCGGAAGCCTTGTTGGACTTGCTTCGGCGCGCGATTCGACAATCGGCGCGTAGCTGCTACAGCGCCGAGCAGATCGATGCCTGGCTGTCGACCGTGCCCGACGAAGCGAGCTGGGCCCGGCGGCTGGCAGATGCCGACGTGATCGTCGCAGGTGTCGATGGCCGACTGGCGGGATTCGTCGCATTGCGATCCCCCGGCGTCGTCGATCTGTTGTTCGTCGAGCCGGACTTCGCGCGGCAGGGCGTCGGCCGGGCCCTGCTGGCCGCCGCCTTGTCTCGCGCGCACGATCGTCGCTGGTGGCATCTGGAGTGTCACGCCAGCCTGCTGGCCCGACCGGTGTTCGAGGCGGCGGGTTTTCGCGTGCTCGCTCGGCAGCATGTGCCGCGCGGGCCGTGTCGGCTGACGAATTTCCGCATGGTGGCGGAATTGCCGCGGCCTAGAAGTTGACGCCGATCTTGGCAGTCACGGCCCAATTCGCAAACGCCAGGTCACGTTCCTCGGTGGTCTCCTGGTAGCGCAGGTCGGCGCCGGCGTACAAGCTGCCGGCGCGGTAGTCGAGGCCGGCGGCGACACCGTATCCGAACAGGTTCTCGTCCCGCCGGCCGCTGTCGACCTGCAGCAGAGCAAGACTGGGGCCGACACCGATCGAGAGGCCCGTGGTGAGCGGTGCCGTGTAGCGCGGCGAGAGTGCGAGGGTCGTCACCTCGAGGCCGTCGTCGTCGATACGACTGAGCGAAAGATGGCTGCGAATGCGGTTGTCGGGCGACTGTAGCAAGCCGCAGTTGAAGTTGGCCTCGAGGCCGAAGGCGGTCAGCGAGTCATCGTCTCCGTGCTGCGGGCGAACCGATCCGACGGTCAGCGCAAGGGCGGGCTCGAGACGGAAGTCGGCGTCGGTAAACAGGGGTGCGAATCGCCAGCCCTCGGCCTGGGCCGGCACGCTGGTGGACAATGACAGTGCGCAGAAGGCGCCTGTCAGGAACTTGCGGATGATCACGGTCCATCTCCTCGGTGTCGGAAATTTTCGGCCGGCGCGTTGCAGCCGGCGATGACCGAAATATGCCGCGAATGCGGACCACGGTATGTAACCCGGGTCACCGTCACGGGCAGCGTCGAGCCGGCCGGAGGGGCCGGCCCGACCGGGGTCAGTCTGTCTTGAAGCGGGCAACCGGCGACTCGAGGTGGGCCATGCTGGACGCCATCTCGACCATGTCGTTCGTGGCTTGGTCGGCGCCGGCCGCCGTGCGGTCGGCAACCACGGCAAACCCCCGGCCTTGCTCGCCGGCCCGGGCCGCCTCGATTTCCGCATTGAGCGCCAGCAGGTTGGTCTGGGCAGCGATTTCGCGGATCACGTTGAGGGTTTCACTGACCTCCTGGACGTCGTTCTCGAGCGCGCGCATGCTTTCGGCCGCCTGTTGGACGCCTTCCGCGACATGGCGGATCTCGCCGATCGCACGCTCCGTCACGGCTCGGCCCTCTGCCGCCTTGTCGTTGGCGGCACGGGCCGACTCCGCAGCAAAGACCCTGCTCTCGGCGACCTCCTGGACATTCGCATCCATCTGGACGATGGCGGAAGTGGCCGCCTCGGTCAGGTCGTTCAGGCGCTGCATGTCCTGCCGGGTTCCGATTGCCGAGCGGGGCAGTGCGTCGCTCTTCAGGGCCAGGCCGGCACTGCCCTCGGCTGCCTGGGCGATGGTTTCGCGGACGCGCGAGGCGAAGCGATTGAAGCTGCGGCTGACCTGGGCGATCTCGCTGTGTCCGCTGGCGTCGAGCTGGCGGGTGAATTCCCTTCGCCGTCGGCAACGTCGATCATCGAATCGCGCCGTCGGAGCTGCGGTCGTAGATTCATGCGCTGAGCGATCACCGCCGCGAGGGCGGTCGCGAGCAGCATGCCGGCGCCGACACGGGAGGTCAGTGTGCGCATCCAGGCCAGCGAATCGGTGGCTTCCTCGAGACGGTCGGCCGAGCGAATGCCCAGCCCGGCGACCACCGTGTCGATCTGCGCGGCCAAGGCGCCCGCCTGCTCGTCGAAGCCGCCGGGCCTCTTCATCAGGGGTTTGCCCGCTTGCCGGCCCTGGCGCAGATAGCGCCCGGCCATTTCGACACCGGTGTCGAACAATCGATGGACCGCCGGGCCGAAGGGCTCGAGCTCCGCGGCCCGCGTGGGCGGCAAGCCGGCATATGCCGGCCAGCGCCAGATCGCGGGATTGGGCGGCCTCGGCAATCGGTTCCTGGGCTCCGATGGCGGGCGCGTCGGTCAGGAATTGTTGGACCTGGATGGCGTGGAAGCCGACCTCCTTGGCTTGCAACACCGACACTTCGAGCATCCTGCCTTCGCTGGCCGCCAGGTGTGCGTCGGTCGATAGCGCATGGGAAAAGATCGAGAACAGGGTGGGGCAAAGCAGTACCGCGACGCAGCCGGCCACGAGCGGGCGCTCGATCGTGAAGCGGGCGAACATGGTGAGCGATCCTCGCTTGGATTCGAACTCACCATGGCAGACATGCCTTGCGTCTTAAGGGGTACCTCGGGCGCGGACATGCCCATCGGGCGCACCTGGGGCCGCTGTGGCGACCCGTCAGCCGCCGCCGCGGTGCATGTATAGGTCGAGCCGCTCGAGCAGGGCCGCCCGGTCGTCGGCCGCGCCTGCGGTGAAACGGTAGCGAATGCCGAGGGTCGGCAGGCGCAATAGTGCGATCTTTCGTTCCGGGCCAGGCGTGGCCAGGAGTTCCAACACGGCGTCGCGATGAGTGATCCGATAGTCGCCGGCACCCCGTTGCTCGGCCTCGGGGTAGGCCTTGGCGATCCAAGCCGCGAGTTCGTCGAGCGTGGCCGAAACGTCGCGCTCGAATTCCGTGCCCGGCACGGACGTCAGCCGCCCGCCACCGGTGGCCAGATCGCCAGCGTGTCGCCGTCGACGAGGGGATGCCGGGCGCGTGCGTCGGGCGCCACGTAGGCGCCATTGACCAGCACCAGATGGACCAGCTTTTCGGGCAGCTTCAGGTCGTCGAGCAGGGTGCCGAGGGGCGTGTCGTCGTCCAACTGCAACTGCGCGATATTGCCCTTCGCGTCGGCAGGCAGGTAGTCGGTGAGGGTCGCAAACAGCTTGAGCGTGATGTTCATGCGCGGATCCGATGGTGGGGCGCCGTTGGGACAGCCGGCACGGTCGGGAGTTCGCGACAGCGCCGGCAAAGACCGGGCTGCCGCGTTCGGGAATGAAGTCAGGCGGCGATCGACACCGGCTGACTGGTGGCGATGTAGGCGTCCACAAAGCGGGTCGGATTGTCCATCAGGACGTCCTTCCATTTGCCGAGCGGGGTCCGGTTCTGAATGAGGCCGCGCAGCACGCCGACCTGATCGGTACGACCGATCGCGGTCGCGCCGATCAGCACGTCGCCCTGGAACTGCAGGCTGAGGTATCGCCACAGGCCCTCGTCGGCCAGTTCGACGCCGCTGCCGTCGTTCTCGGGCGTCTCGCCCCACCATTGGCCGAAGGACACCGAGATCAGGCCCAGCGTGTCGAGCACGTTGATCGGCAATACGCCGGGCAACTCGACCTTGCGCCCAGCCATGCCGAGCGCAGCGATGCGGCCCTGGTCTGCGGCGTTGGGCTGGATTGCCGAGACGATGTTCTCGCCGGTCAAGAGATCGGGCGCCTCGGTGACGTCGCCGGCGGCATAGAC
>JAGRFZ010000205.1 GCA_020445785.1 Rhodocyclaceae bacterium | reverse complement strand
GCGCGATCACCGGGTAGGTGAAGGTATAGAGGGTGACGTCGTCGAGCCTCGCCAGTGCCGCCTGCTGGCGCTGGCACATCGGGCACGAGGGATCCTCGAAGACCGCCAGCCGTCGCGAGCCGTTGCCGCGCACCGTCTTGATCGCCAGCTCGAGGGGCAGGGCGTCGAAGGCGATCGGCGCACCCACCGGCCGCAGCGCCTCGAGGCGGGCCGCCGTCAGATCACGCCGCTCGCGCATGTCCACCATGCGCCCGTCGATCAACGCGTAGCGCCCACTGGCGTCCACATGAAACACCTGCTGGCCCGACACGATTTCGAAGATCCCGGCCGCCGGCGTCGCATGCACCGCGTCGACCCCGACCGCGCCGCCGGTCTGCTCGGCGATCGCCGCACGGATGGAATCCTCGGCCGGACCGGCAAGGGCCGCCCAGGGAATCAGGACGGCCAGCAGCACGGCGGGCCGGAAATGATGGCTGACAATCCTCATGCCGATCTCCATTCAAACTTCTTGACTCTGCATCTGTCATATGCAAGGGTGAATTCAGGGTACGCTGCCAGGCGTGCCGGAGTTCGCCCGCACGCACGGGAGGTGAGTCCATGTCGAAGACAACTCGGGTTCTGAGTGCCGCCGGCCGGGGGCTGGGGAGGCTCGCCGTGGGTTCGCTGCGGGCGGTTGCGTGGCTGGTGCCAGTCGTGATCGCGGAATCGCTGCGCGAGTCGCCGACAGACGACCGAAGCGAAAGCCTCCTCGGACCTTCGCCGGGCGAGGGCGACTATGTCGCGGACATGACTTACGGAGATCCCTTCAACGAATGGACCCATATCCATCCCAAGGAATAGGTCTGGCGAGTTCACTTTCCGAGGCCCTTGCCTAGTCCGCGCCCCGCTGCGCCTGCCGCTCTTCCCGCCACCCTTGTTCCTGCCCCGGCTCCCGCCGCCCCTGCCGCTCCACCCGTGCCCATTGCTCCTTTTGCGACGGAGTCGAGGCCACCGGCAACGTGATAGCCGACCCAACCCAGCATCGCGGTCCAGATCAGCGGAAACCCCAGATACATCGCAATCAAGGTCGTGTTCAGCACGATCCGCTTCATCGATTCGTCGAGGTTCAACTTCAGCAGCGCATGCAGCAGCCCCAGCGTGCTCGGGTACATCGCCACCAGCATGTGGTCATAGAGCCAGTTGGCGATGAACCACATTGCAGACCAGCCCTTGACCGTGAAGATCGCCAGCGCCCCGAGGAACATCACCCGAAAACTGAAACGGCCGATCACCAGCACCAGTGGCAGGAACATGTAGATCGCCAGCAGGATCAGCGGCTGCACGGTCTGGGCGAAGAGGATGATCATCGGCGCCGAGGCCCAGGCCTTCCAGCCCTCGCCGACGACGCCCACGCCGCCGATCGTGCGCTGAAAGAAGTCGGCAACCGAGTCGGCGATCCCCCGATCTTCCGCAGCGACGCCAGCGTTCTCGATGATCGCGACATTGGCTTTCTCGACCGCACGCGAGAGCGCGTCCTGTAGGCGATCCGGCAGCAGCGCCGGGAAGGTGGTGGCCAGGAACTGCAGCAGCGGCGCGCCGCTGTCCGCGCCGGCGATGCTGCGCTGCTGCAGGCCGTTCTGGGGATCGGTCCACCAGCGCAGGCAGTTGGGTCGGCTCCAGTCGGGCTTGATGTCGTTCAAGGCCATGTCCACGTCGTCACCCGCGAGCTGCAGTGCGAAGCCCGGCACTTCTGCACTGGCGCGCAGTCGGCCGTAGAGCGCCGGCTCGTCTCGGAAGGCGTGAGAGCCGATCCAGTCGATGTCGCCCTGGCCGTGGCTCGCGATCGCGGCCTGGGTCGCCGGCGAGGTCGTGCCGTTCAGGTAGCGGGTGCGCGCCGGCACGAAGCACTCGTTGTAGAAGCGGCGCATCTCGTTGCGCAGCACCGGGTCGGCGATCGACAGGTTCTGGGCGAGGTTCTCGGCGACTGCGAGGTTCGACGTCGCGCCGGCCACGCCGCCGCGGGTGGCCTCGTTGAAGCCTGCCGAGAAGCCCATCACGCCGTACCACCACACCGGGATGTCGATGCTCGCCGGTGGATTCGGGAAGGCCGCTGCGTAGCCCGAGCTGTCCGGGTTGGCCGCGGTCGCGGTCACCGGGTTGGGATTGAGCGCATGGGCCGCCGGCGTGTGGCGCAGGCCCACCGCCGAGAGCGGCACCAGCGGCACGAAGCACAGCGAGATGACGACGAAGGCGGTGAGCAGCTCCGCCTCCATCACCCGCACCATCCAGGCCGCATCCGCCCCCTCGTAGCTCGAGGACTTGTGGGACTCGAGCCAGGTCTCGCCGAGGATCAGGGCGAAGGGCGCGTAGATCACCCCGGTATCGACCAGGATGTCCCGAAAGACCCCGGCCAACGCCCAGCCATACAGCGTCGTGAACAGTTCCAGGTAGGAATCGACGGTCATGAGTGCGCTCCGAGAACGCGGGTCAGGCCGATCAAGAGTTCGATGCCGACCAGCACCGCCGCGATGCGATGCCGCATCGCGTGGGCCGCCTGCCGGCCCGCGGCGTCGATGCCGCGCCGATCCGAGACGCGCTCGACCAGCTGCGGCCAGAAGTGCCACAGCGCGTAGATCGCCGCGAGGCGCAGCGTCGTGGTGAGCGGCCGGGCTGCATCGAGTCCGCTGCGCAGCGCTTCGAGACCCGGTCCGGCGCCCATGGCGGCGATCACCAGAGCCATCACTGCGGCGATCGCCAGGAAGACGAACAGCAAAGCCGCCGCGCCACGTTTCAGGAAGGAGGAGGGGCGCCAGCGCGGGCGGATCGGCGTCACGTTCATGGCACCCGCCCGTCGCGGAAGGTGTCGGCATCGCCTTCGCCGCGCCGCCCGGTGGACTTGGACTCGGCGCGGGACACCGCCCGCTCGATCAGCAGGGCCTGGGCCGGCTGGGAGATGAGTTCGCGGCGCACCCGCACCTCGAACATCAGGTCGTCGATGTGGCGGTTCAGCTCCGCGAGCGCCCGGTCGATGCGCCGCAGCGCTTCGCCGTTGTTGGCCACCTCGGGCACCGATTTGCCGGTGATCAGCAGGTTGCGCACCATCAGTGCCCGCTCGACGGTGCGCGACAGCGCGACGTCGTGGGCGATGCGTGCCTCCGCCATGCCGCGCTCGACCGGCGGAAGCGCGCGGATGGCCTCGACCAGATCCCGTGAGACCGGCACCCCGGGCGCCGAGGCGACCGCCAGATCGCCGGCCGGGGGGCGTTCGACCGACATCACCGAGGCCATCTGTTGCTCGGCGGTCGGGATCTCGGCCTCGAAGCGCGGTAGCAGGCCCAGCGCCGTGCCGGTCGCCCGGCGCGGACAGGCGGCCTCGGTGCAGATGCCGATGTACTCCTCGCCGAGCACCTCGGTGGCGAAGTCGATCGCCTGATTCGGGCCGGGGAAGGTGGCCGACAGCCGGTTGGCCGGATAGCCGCCGCCGTTGAACGCGGCCGGCATCATCATCGTCGCGTTGTAGCCGGCCCTGGTGGTGTCGCCAATGACGTTGATCGGCGGCTGGGCCTCGCCGCCGGCCGGCCCGCCGATCCAGGCGATGCCGTTTCGACCGTCGTTGCGACCGACGCGGTCGGCGGCGCGGGCGATGTCGTCGTTGCTCGCCACCGCCTCGCGCTTCCAGTCCTCGCCCTTGGCGATCGAGACCCAGCCCGAATAGGGGTTCTGGCCGGCGAGCACTTCGCGCTCCATCTGCTCGCAGCTCTTTGAGGAGATGTTCACCATCTCCTCGGCCTTGGCCGCGTAGGTCTGGAAGAGCTCATAGAGGCCGGGCTGGGCGCGCTGCAGGATGTAGAGCGGCAGGGCCGCGATGCCGGCCTTGACGGCGCCGTTCACCACCGTGCCGAGATTGGCGAAGCCGTCCATCAGCTTCTCCCAGCTCGCCGCAAAATCGAACTTGCCGCAGGAGTAGTTGGCGCCGAGGGTGCCGCCGAGGCCGAGCCGCATCGTCGTCGCGGCCGGATTCGGCGCGCGCGAGGCCGGGGAGCTGCCGCCGAGGCGGTAGTAGAGGTCGGACTTGGCCGACGGGAGCTGGGCTGCGCCTGCGGGAGGAGTGGCAAGCAGCACGCTCGCGGCGAGCAGGACGATGGATAAAGGACGCGGAGCGTTCATCGGGGGCCTTCATCGAACAGGCGATTCAAAAAATCCACGGCGTGTCCGCGGGCGCTCGGGCCGTGAGATTCGTCGTCGATCACGTCGGCGGCGCAGCGCAGGTCGGCGAGCCCGGGCAGCGCCAGGAAGCGCTCCGGCGCTCGGCTCGCGAGCATCGTCACCGGCACGCGTGCGGCCCAGTCGCGCAGCCAGCCGAGCACGGCCGTGGGCCGCGCCGCGAAGGCGACATCCAGGCCATGCACGCACAGCAGCGTGAGCCGGCTGCAGGCCTTGCGGGTGGCGTCCTCGTCGGCCGGCAGGTGGGCGTCGGCGCTGTGGCCGTGGTAGAGGATGCGCAGCTGGCCGGCGGCGAGGCGCGAAAGATCGATGACCCCGACCTCGCGCGCCTCGCGGGCCGCGCCGGCGCCCCAGGTGGCGAGATCGGCATCGCCCGGCGTGCGCACGAAGACCAGCCGGCGCTGCGAATCCACCGCCTCCTGGAAGAGGCGCGCCAGATGCGCTGCGACGCCAGCGCCGGTGCCGCGTTCCCAAGCGCCGATCATGCCCGCGACGCCTTCAGCCGGCGGGCGACCTCGATGGCCGCGTCCAGCTCGCTGCAGCCCTGTTCGCGCATGATCTGGGCGCGCTCGGCCTTCTCGTGCTGCTCGGTCATCGCCAGCGCCAGCGCCAGGGTCGGCGGCACGTTGCGCACCAGGTACTCGCCGCTGGCGTTCATCAGCACGCCCTCGGTGTATTTCGGGGCGGCCTTGCGGGCGTCCTGGATCATCGTGCGCTGGGCTTCGGTCAGGCTGCGAAAGCGCGCGATGTGCTCGATCTCGCCGGGCGAGCGCAAGGCCAGCAGCAGCCACCACTCGCACATGTTGAGGATGCGCGAGGCGGCGTCCGGGAAGTCCTCCATGTTCTGGGTCGCCAGCCAGAACCAGGCGCCGAGCTTGCGCCACATCTTGGTGGCCTTGACCAGGAAGGGGGCGAGCAACGCGTTGCGGGTGACGATGTGGCCCTCGTCGGTCAGAAAGACCGTCGGCCGCCCCTCATAGTGGTGGGCCTCGACCACGCTCTGCACCCGATTGACGAGCGAGGTGTAGGCGATCGCCAGCGCGTCCTCGTAGCCTTCGCGGGCAAAGTGGCCCAGTTCGAAGATCGTCACGTCGGCGTCCGGCCACTCCTGGCCATAGCCGTTGAAGACCTCGCCGCGCAGGCCCGCATCGCAGAACACCATCATCGCCTGGCCCATCTCCTCGGCGCGCAGCCGGCGCGGCTCGCTGTGGGCGTCGTCGAGACGCATCGCCATCAGCGCGCGGGCGACGTCCTCGACGCGCGGATGGGGCACCCCACGGCGGCGGGCATCGAGCGCCGCGGCCTTGATCGCCTCGGCGATCAGGTACTGGTCCGCTCGGCTCATGCGCGCCTCCTCGCGCGCCTCGCCGCCGGTGATCATCAGTCGGGCCTGGATCACCATCTCGCCGAGCACGTCGCGGCGCTCGTCGTCCGCGTCGTCCCCTTCTCCTGTCTCGACCAGGGCGGCGCCCTCGGGCTCCTCGTTCAACTCGTCCGGCGGCATCGGCTGGGCAAGCGCACCGCGGTCGATGCCGTCTTCGTCGAGCAGGCGCATCGCGTTCGCAAAGACCGGCAGCGAAACGCCGGCCCCCGGCACGATGCGCTGGCGATGCACGACGAGCCCCAGCCGCTCGAAATACTGACCGAGCAGATCGAAGGAATCGCCCGCGTCTACGATCACCAGCCGCGGCCGGTGCACCGCCATCGTTGTCAGGCACAGGGCGTTCAGGGTCGCGCTCTTGCCGGCGCCGGTCGGGCCGAGCACCAGCAGATGGCCGTTGGCCTTGCGGTCGTCCCGGTTCAGCGGATCGACGAAGAGCGGCTCGCCGCCCCGGTTCCAGAACAGGAAGCCCGGATGACCGGTACCGCGCGCCCGCCCGAAGACCGGCAGCAGGGCGGCGATCTGCGAGGCGAACATCAGGCGCGAGCGGCGCAGGTGGCGGGCGTCGAACTCGGGGTCGAAGCCGCCGGGCAGTGCCCGCAGCAGCACGTCGCAGCCGATCAGCTCGTGGCGTGGTTCGATCAGCTTGAGGCCCGAGCCCGAGAGCGAGCCATGCACGCTGGCGGAACGCTCGCGCAGTTCCGCGTCCGAGTCGCCGGCGACCAGCAGCGCCAGGAAGCACGGATAGAGCTTGTCGCGGCGGGCCATGTGGTCGAGCACGTCCTGCGCCTCGGCGTGGGTGTGCTCGGCTTCCGGTGTCCTCGCCCGGCTCGCAAGCTGGATGGCGCCGATGCGCTCGCGCATCGTGTCCTGGGGCGTGACGACGAAGGAGATCGACAGCATCGTGCCCACCGGCAGGCGGTCGAAGCGGGCCAGCTGGTGCTTGGCGAGGGTGCGCTCGGCGGTGAAATGACCGACGTCCGGGCGCTGGCGAATGTGCTGCAGCGCGAGCGCGCGCATCGAGCGCCGGCCGAAGCGCCACAGCCCGGCCTCCGGATCCGACTCGGGCCAATCGAGGAACAAGGCTTCGCCGAGGTCGAACTGCGGCGGAAGATCCTCGTCTGCCGGCAGTGCGAAGGCCGCAAGCATCGCCTGGACCGAATCCAGATAGTCCGGCACCGGGTTGAAGAAGGGCAGCAGCCACGCCCAGTAGTCGAGGCGATCCATGCGCCGCGCCTCGATGCCGCTCTCGCGCAGCGAAGCCATCAATGAACCGCCCACCAGGGTGAGCTGGTCGATCGGCCGCTCGCGCTCGCGCGAGACGTCATGGCCCTTCGGGTAGCGGCGGTAGAGCACACAGCGCACGCGGCGCATCTGGCCGCGCCAGGTCTGGTCGGAGACGACGTTGTCGTGGTACAGGCCCTGATCGCGACTCGCCTGCGCGTAGTGCTCGGCGAGTTGCTCGAGCACCGCGCGTGTGAGCTCGGAGTCGGCGATCGCGCGGGCCTTCGGTGAATCGGGGCCACCATTCACATCGAGCACGTAGCGGCGAACGTCGTCGAGCACGCGATCGAGGGCGGTGTCGTCGTTACAGAAGAACTGCACCACCCACGGCGCGGTGTCGTACTCGGGCAGGCCCGAGATCGCGTTCTCGATCTCGCGCCGGCGCTCGAGCAGGTACTCGTCCGTGCGGGCCGAGGTGGCGATCGGCGAGAGTTCGAACATCAGCGCGTGGGAGACGCCGTCCTCGAACTGGAAAGTGCCGCTCGCCGCGTCGTAGTCCACCACCGGGATGTGGTCGGTGAAGGAGGGCGGGCGCAGCGCCTGCCGGCGCCGCTCGAGGAAGCTCAAGCCCTTGCGGTGGACGTGGGGGCCGGGCGCAGATGCGGACGCCTGCTCGTCCTGCGCCTCGTCCCGGTTGAGCTTGATGAAGCCGAACATAGATTGCCCTCAGTACGTGGGGGAAAGCAAGGCTGCCGCAGCCGGCGCCCGAGTCGGGTTGGCGTCCGAGACGGGTTCGCCCGCCGGCGCCGCGGCGTCCGAGGGAATCCTGGCCGGAGCCGCCGTTGGGTCGGAGACACCCATCGGCAACCCGCCCGTCGACGGGCGCCAGGCGGTGGCCTCACCCGGCAGCAGGTACTCGACGCGCTCGTACATCGGGAAGGCGGTGAAGTAGCCGGGCACCGGATAGCGGCCCTGGGCGAGGTGCGGATAGACGTACATCACCAGGTCCGGGTTGGGCGCGCGCGGGAAGCGCTGCTCGATCTGGTCGACGATCGAGCGGGTCCGCGGGTCGGGGAGATCGCCCCCAGCGAGCGGCCTCGCCGGCAGATGCTCGCGCGGGCCCAGGTCCGGGCGCCGGCCGCCGCTGCGGTGGCCGTCGTAGATCGCCCGCATGTCCGGACCGTCGTCGGGCAGCGGCGACTTCCTCGGGCCGGCGACCGAGCAGGCCGAGAGCAGCAGGACGGCGGCGAGCGCCGCGATCGGGGCGGATGTGTGCCCGCTCGGTTCAGTGCAGGCCATGGTAGTGGTCTCCATGCGGGGTGGAGGTGGCGAGATCGGGGCGGCCGTAGTCGATCAGGCGCGGCTCGGCTTGCTTGTCGAGCGGGATCTCTTCTTCGATGTGCACGACGA
>JAGRFZ010000204.1 GCA_020445785.1 Rhodocyclaceae bacterium | reverse complement strand
AGCCACCACTCGCACAGGTTGGGGATGCGCGAGGCGGCGTCCGGGAAGGCCTCCATGTTCTGGGTCGCCAGCCAGACCCAGGCGCCGGGCTTGCGCCACATCTTGGTGGCCTTGACCAGGAAGGGGGCGAGCAGCGCGTTGCGGGTGACGATGTGGCCCTCGTCGGTCAGGAAGACCGTCGGCCGGCCCTCGTAGTGGTGGGCCTCGACCACGCTCTGCACCCGATTGACGAGCGAGGTGTAGGCGATCGCCAGCGCGTCCTCGTAGCCTTCGCGGGCGAAGTGGCCGAGCTCGAAGATCGTCACGTCCGCGTCCGGCCACTCCTTGCCATAGCCGTTGAAGACCTCGCCGCGCAGGCCGGCGTCGCAGAACACCATCATCGCCTGGCCCATCTCCTCGGCGCGCAGCCGGCGCGGCTCGCTATGGGCGTCGTCGAGTCGCATCGCCATCAGCGCGCGGGCGACGTCCTCGACGCGCGGATGCGGAACCCCACGGCGGCGGGCGTCGAGCGCCGCGGCCTTGATCGCCTCGGCGATCAGGTACTGGTCGGCGCGGCTCATGCGCGCCTCCTCGCGCGCCTCGCCGCCGGTGATCATCAGCCGGGCCTGGATCACCATCTCGCCGAGCACGTCGCGGCGCTCGTCGCCGTCGTCGCCCTCATCGATTGACTCCGGCAGGACGGAGTCCTCGACCTCCTCATTCGACTCGTCCGCCGGCATCGGCTGGACAAGCGCACCGGGGTCGATGCCGCCCTCGTCCAGCAAACGCATCGCGTTCACAAAGACTGGCAGCGAAACGCCGGCCCCCGGCACGATGCGCTGGCGATGGACGACGAGCCCCAGTCGCTCGAAGTACTGACCGAGTAGATCGAAGGAATCGCCCGCGTCGACGATCACCAGCCGCGGCCGGTGCACCGCCATCGTGGTCAGGCACAGGGCGTTCAGGGTCGCGCTCTTGCCCGCACCGGTCGGGCCGAGCACCAGCAGGTGGCCGTTGGCCTTGCGGTCGTCCCGGTTCAGCGGATCGACGAAGAGCGGCTCGCCGCCCCGGTTCCAGAACATAAAGCCCGGATGGCCGGTACCGCGCGCCCGCCCGAAGACCGGCAGCAGGGCGGCGATCTGCGAGGCGAACATCAGGCGCGAGCGGCGCAGGTGGCGGGCGTCGAACTCGGGGTCGAAGCCGCCGGGGAGCGCCCGCAGCAGCACGTCGCAGCCGATCAGCTCGTGGCGCGGTTCGATCAGCTTGAGGCCCGAGCCCGAGAGCGAGCCATGCACGCTGGCGGAACGCTCGCGCAGCTCCGCGTCCGAGTCGCCGGCGACGAGCAGCGCCAGGAAGCACGGATAGAGCTTGTCGCGGCGGGCCATGTGGTCGAGCACGTCCTGCGCCTCGGCATGGGTGTGCTCGGCTTCCGGCGTCCTCGCCCGGCTCGCCAGCTGGATCGCGCCGATGCGCTCGCGCATCGTGTCCTGCGGCGTGACGACAAAGGAGATCGACAGCATCGTGCCCACCGGCAGGCGGTCGAAGCGGGCGAGCTGGTGCTTCGCAAGGGTCCGCTCGGCGGTGAAGTGACCGACGTCCGGGCGCTGGCGAATGTGCTGCAGCGCGAGTGCGCGCATCGAGCGCCGGCCGAAGCGCCACAGGCCGGCCTCGGGGTCGGACTCGGGCCAATCGAGGAACAAGGCCTCGCCGAGGTCGAACTGCGGCGGAAGTTCCTCGTCTGCCGGCAGCGCGAAGGCCGCAAGCATCGCCCGGACCGAATCCAGATAGTCCGGGACCGGATTGAAGAAGAGCAGCAGCCACGCCCAGTAGTCGAGGCGGTCCATGCGCCGCGCCTCGATGCCGCTCTCGCGCAGCGAGGCCATCAAGGAGCCGCCCACCAGGGTGAGCTGGTCGATCGGGCGTTCGCGCTCGCGGGAAACGTCATAACCCTTCGGGTAGCGGCGGTAGAGCACGCAGCGCACGCGACGCATCTGGCCGCGCCAGGTCTGGTCGGAGACGACGTCGTCGTGGTAGAGGCCCTGGTCGCGACTCGCCTGCGCGTAGTGCTCGGCGAGTTGCTCGAGCACCGCGCGCGTGAGTTCCGATTCGGCGATCGCGCGGGCCTTCGGTGAATCGGGGCCACCATTGACATCGAGTACGTAGCGGCGAACGTCGTCGAGCACCCGATCGAGGGCAGTGTCGTCGTTGCAGAAAAACTGCACCACCCACGGCGCGGCGTCGTACTCGGGCAGGCCAGAGATCGCGTTCTCGATCTCACGCCGGCGCTCGAGCAGGTACTCGTCTGTGCGCGCCGAAGTCGCGATCGGCGAGAGTTCGAACATCAGCGCGTGGGAGACGCCGTCCTCGAACTGGAAAGTGCCGCTCGCGGCGTCGTAGTCGACCACCGGGATGTGGTCGGTGAAGGAGGGCGGGCGCAGCGCCTGGCGGCGCCGCTCGAGGAAGCTCAAGCCCTTGCGGTGCACGTGACGGGATTCGCCCGAGGCGTCCTCGGAAGCCTCTTCGCGGTTGAGCTTGATGAAGCCGAACATGGATCGCCCTCAGTACGTGGGGGAAAGCAGGGCCGCCGCAGTCGGCGCCCGGGTCGCGGTGGCATCCGAGACGGGATCGCCCACCGGCGCCGCGGCGTCCGCGGGAACCCTGGCCGGCGCCGACTTTGGCGACGAATCCGGACCGGGCTCGTCCATCGGCAAGCCGCCCGTCGACGGGCGCCAGGCGGTGGCCTCACCCGGCAGCAGGTACTCGACGCGCTCGTACATCGGGAAGGCGGTGAAGTAGCCCGGCACCGGATAGCGGCCCTGGGCGAGGTGCGGATAGACGTACATCACCAGGTCCGGGTTGGGCGCGCGCGGGAAGCGCTGTTCGATCTGGTCGACGATCGAGCGGGTTCGCGGGTCGGGAAGCTCGCCCCCGGTGAGCGGCCTCGCCGGCAGTTGCACGCGCGGGCCCAGGTCCGGGCCCCGGCCGCCCGTGCGGTGGCCGTCGTAGATCGCCCGCATGTCCGGGCCGTCGTCAGGCAGCGGCGACTTCCTCGGGCCGGCGACCGAGCAGGCCGAGAGCAGCAGGACGGCGGCGAGCGCCGCGATCGGGGCGGACACGCGCCGGCGAGGGTCAGTGCAGGCCATGGTAGTGGTCTCCATGCGGGCTGGAGGTGGCGAGATCCGGGCGGCCGTAGTCGATCAGGCGCGGCTCGGCCGCCTTGTCGAGCGGAATCTCTTCTTCGATGTGCACGACGA
>JAGRFZ010000066.1 GCA_020445785.1 Rhodocyclaceae bacterium | reverse complement strand
CCAGCAGCGGGTTGTTCTTGCGCCGCCGGCACAGGGTCTGGATGACCCGCTCGAGTTCCTTGTCCCGACCGATCAAGGGGTCGATCTTGCCGACCAGCGCCTGCTGGTTCAGGTTCTGCGTGTAGTTCTCGAGTGCGCCGCCTGCGGACGGCGCTTCCTGGTCGGTTTCCGCCTGCTCTGCCGGCTCTCCGCCCTTGGCGCCTGGCGCCTGGGGCGGCGCCTTGGCGACTCCATGGGAGATGAAGTTCACGACGTCCAGGCGCGAGACGTTCTGGCGCTGCAGGAAGTACACGGCATGGGAATCCTTCTCGCCGAAGATCGCCACCAGCACGTTGGCGCCGGTGACTTCCTTCTTGCCCGAGGACTGTACGTGCAGGATCGCGCGCTGGATCACACGCTGGAAGCCCAGTGTCGGCTGGGTGTCGATCTCTTCCTCGCCGTCGACCTTGGGTGTGTGCTCGTTGATGAAGGTCGTCAGTTCCTTGCGCAGCTCGTCGATGTTCGCGGCGCACGCGCGAAGCACTTCGGCAGCCGACGGATTGTCGAGCAGGGCGAGCAGCAGGTGCTCGACCGTGATGAATTCGTGCCGCTTCTGACGCGCCTCGACGAAGGCCATGTGCAGGCTGACTTCGAGTTCCTGAGCGATCATGACTAGCTTTCCTCCATCACGCATGCAAGGGGGTGTTGGTGTTGCCTTGCATAGCTTACGACCTGTTCGACCTTGGTGGCTGCGACATCTTTGGGGAATACGCCGCAGATCCCCATGCCTTCCCTGTGCACTTTGAGCATGATCCGGGTCGCTTGTTCGCGGTCCATACGGAAAAACTTCTGCAGCACGTTGATCACGAAGTCCATCGGTGTGTAATCGTCGTTCAACAGGATGACCTTGAACATCGGCGGCGGAGGGCTCTTGGTGCGCTCCTCCTCGAGAAGGAATTCGTCCTGTTTACGCGTCGCCATGAAGGTCATTCTAAACGCTTGCATTGAGAGTGCAACAAACCGCTGGAGGCCTGTCGGCGGGATTTTCGGGTGCTCGGATCTGGAGGCGGATATTGCGCTGCGGTTTGTGAACAAGCCTATGATTTTTTGGAAATTATGTGTCTTTATCCGCCAAATGCCTGATATTTTGAAGAAAAATTGATGCGCCGCGGAAAGCCGGCTTGCGGCGAAAAGCATTGACGACACTGGGGCGAGACAGTAAAAGCTGAACCGTGTTTCGAGGCAGTTCGGCGCGCTGGTCCTGTCAGACGCGCCTCCGATCGAGGTTTCGGATCGGCAGTGCTGGTTCCGCTCTACGCCGAGAGACACACCCGGCCACGGCCGGGTCGGCTAAGGGTTAATTTGAAGGAAAGAGCAATATGGCAACTGGCACTGTTAAGTGGTTCAACGACTCCAAGGGTTATGGCTTCATCACTCCGGATGACGGCAGCGAAGACCTCTTCGCGCATTTCTCCGCCATCAACATGAGCGGCTTCAAGTCACTCAAAGAAGGCGAGAAGGTGTCTTTCGAGGTGACCCAGGGCCCCAAGGGAAAACAGGCCTCGAACATTCAGAGAGCGTGAGGGAGAAAGGCCCGATCCGCGCGTAGCGCAGGTTCTTCGCACGAGGTCAGGGCCGAATCGATTGGCCGCCGGGAGGCTTGCCCCTGGCGGCTTTTTCATGGGCGCGGCCCGGGCGTCGGCGCCGGCTGCGCACGACCGGGGAGTCCAAGCAGGCACGAAAAAGCCCGCTCGCGGCGGGCTTTTCGCATGGTGGCCTTAGGGCGGCCGCCGTGCTACTTCAGCTTCACTTCCTTGTAGGCAACGTGCTTACGCGCCTTGGGATCGTACTTCATGAACTCCAGCTTCTGCGGCGTGGTGCGCTTGTTCTTGGAGGTCGTGTAGAAGTGACCCGTGCCGGCAGTGGACTCGAGCTTGATTTTTTCGCGGGCGCCTTTGGCCATGTCAGTCTCCGATCGGCTTCCTGAATCAGTTGGTTAGAGCTTGTCGCCGCGGGCGCGAAGCTCTGCCACCACCGCGTCGATACCTTTCTTGTCGATCGTGCGGAGCCCGGCACTGGAAACGCGCAGCCGCACCCAGCGGTTCTCCGCCTCGCTCCAGAACTTCC
Source organism: Rhodocyclaceae bacterium (assembly GCA_020445785.1). Taxonomy (GTDB): domain Bacteria; phylum Pseudomonadota; class Gammaproteobacteria; order Burkholderiales; family Rhodocyclaceae; genus Cognatazoarcus. Next base: position 6,869 of record JAGRFZ010000066.1, on the reverse strand, counting down.
GATACTGCAGATTCGGCAGGAAGCGGCGCTTGGTCTTGTTGTGGGCGTGGGACACATTGTTCCCGACCATAGGTGCCTTTCCGGTTACTTGGCAAACGCGAGCCATTTCTGTGCTCCAGGAATTCGTTGATTCGAAAAGCCGGCAATTGTACTCGCTTGAGAAGTGGCTAGGCAAGTCTCTGCAGACTCACACGAGTCCCCGCTCGGCCAGCGATGTCGGATCTGCGTTGCCGGCGACGATGAAATGGTCGAGCACGGAGACGTCGATCAGGGCCAACGCCTGTTTCAATGCCTGCGTGAGGGCAACGTCGGCCGGACTCGGCTCGCGCGCGCCAGAGGGGTGGTTGTGGGCCAGTAGAACCGCCGTGGCAGCTCGTTCGAGGGCGAGCCGGGCTACTTCCCGCGGATAGACGCTGGTCTGATTGACGGTGCCGCGGAACAGTTCGACGGCGTCGATCAGGCGGTGTTGGCTGTCCAGCAGCAGCACCATGAAGATTTCGTGGGGCAGGGGCGCCAGGCGCAGGCGCAGCCAGTCGCGCACCGTTTCGGGACGGTCGAACACGCAGCCGTCCTTCAACTGTTCGCCCAGCGCCCTCCGGGCGAGTTCGAGCACGGCCTGCAACTGCGCGTACTTGGCCACGCCCATGCCGGGCACGGCGGCGAACTCGGCCGGGCTGGCGTTGCACAGGCGGGTCAGGCTGCCGAAGCGCGCCAGCAGGTCGCGCCCGAGGTCGACCGCGCTGCGCCCGGCGATGCCCACCCGCAGGAACAGGGCGAGCAGTTCGGCGTCGGACAGCGCGGTCGCGCCCCGCTCCAGCAGCTTCTCGCGCGGGCGCTCGGTGGACGGCCAGTTTCGAATGGTCATGGGTGTACAATCCAGCTCACCAGTCAGCGCGCAGATTCTAGGGGCGATGGGCGAACTGCAGGGAAAAAAATTCATTCTGGGTATCACCGGTGGTATCGCCGCCTACAAATCGGCAGAGTTGCTGCGCTTGCTCGTCAAGGCCGGTGCCGAGGTCCAGGTCGTGCTCACCGAGGCCGGCGCGCGCTTTGTCACGGCCGTCACCTATCAGGCGCTCTCGGGCCGTCCGGTATGGACGGACCTGTGGGATCCGCGCGCCGACGACAACATGGCACATATCGAGCTCGGCCGCGACGCCGATGCCATCCTGGTCGCGCCTGCCACCGCCGATTTCATTGGACGGGTGGCCCAAGGGCTGGCTGGCGATCTGCTGTCCACGCTCTGCCTGGCGCGGGAGGCGCCGCTGCTGCTGGCGCCGGCAATGAACCGCCAGATGTGGGAGAACCCGGCGACGCGCCGCAACATCGCGTCCGTCACCGCGGATGGTATCGCCATTTTGGGCCCGGCTGCCGGCGATCAGGCCTGTGGTGAGGTCGGCATGGGGCGGATGCTCGAGGCCGAAGACCTTTACGAAGCGCTGGTGGGTTTCGTACGTCCCAAGCCGCTGGCGGGCCGTCGCGTGCTGATGACTGCCGGGCCCACCTTCGAGGCGATCGATCCGGTGCGCGGCATCACCAACCTGAGTTCGGGCAAGATGGGCTATGCGCTGGCGCGCGCCCTGGTGCATGCGGGCGCCAACGTCGCTCTGGTCAGCGGACCGGTGGTGCTGCCCGTGCCGGCCGGGGTCGACCGCATCCCGGTGCGTTCTGCACAGGAGATGCATGCGGCGGTCATGGCCCGTGTCGCGGGCGCGGACGTCTTCATCGGTGTCGCCGCGGTGGCCGACTATCGGCCGCGCGAGTCGCAGGACCACAAGCTCAAGAAGTCCGGCGACGTGCTGCACCTGGAACTGGTGCCGAACCCGGATATCCTGGCCGAGGTCGCAGCCAGGCCGCAGCCTCCGTTCTGCGTCGGCTTTGCCGCAGAGAGCCGGGATCTCGACCGCTACGCGATGGGCAAGCTCGAGGCCAAGCGCTTGCGGATGGTGGTCGGCAATCTCGTGCAGGTCGGCCTCGGCAGCGACGACAACGAGGTCGTGATCTACGACGGGGCTGGGCGGCATCCCGTGCCGCGCGACGACAAGCACCGGGTTGCCGAGGCCATCGTCGCCCATCTGGCTGCCGCACTGGCGGCCCCTTGATTTCAGGAGGTTGTTGAGCGTCATGCACCGTATCGACGTGCGCATTCTCGACCCGCGGCTGCGGGAGACGCCGCCCCACTATGCCACCAGCGGTTCGGCAGGGCTCGATCTGCGGGCGTGCCTCGAGGCGGTGACGGTGATCGAGCCTGGTGCCACGATTCTGGTGCCCGCGGGGCTGGCGATCCACCTGGCGGATCCGGGTCTGGCCGCAATGATCCTGCCTCGGTCGGGGCTCGGCCACAAGCATGGCATCGTCCTCGGCAACCTGGTCGGTCTGATCGATTCGGACTATCAGGGGCAGATCTTCGTGTCGGTGTGGAACCGAGGCCCGACGCCGTTCACGCTGGCCCCGATGGAACGCATCGCGCAGTTGGTGGTGGTGCCGGTGCTGCAGGTGGGTTTCAACGTCGTGGACAGCTTCGAGTCCTCCGTGCGCGGCGAGGGCGGCTTCGGCAGTACCGGCAAGCACTAGCGCCACCATGTCCGCCAGGCGCGACGGAATTCCGACCGGTGTGCACCTGATCCTGCGCCGTGATGGCCGTGTATTGTTGATGCGCAGGGCCAATACGGGTTTCTTCGACGGGTTGTACAGCTTGCCGGGTGGCCACGTCGAAGCCGGCGAGAGCATCGCCATGACTGCGGTCCGCGAGGCGCGAGAGGAACTCGGCCTGGAAGTCGCGCCATCGAGCCTGGCGCTGGTGGGGGTGATCCACCGCCTGTCCGACACCAACCGGATCGACTTCTTTGTCGAGGTCGATCGCTGGCACGCTGAGCCCCGACGTGCCGAACCCGGCAAGTGCGATCGGCTCGACTGGTATCCGGAGGAAGGTTTGCCGGAGCCGCTGGTGCCGTATGTCCGCGTAGCCCTGGAGCGGCGTGGTACGTCCGGCTGGATCCTCGAACAGGGCTGGTCCGCCGAGGTCTCGCTGTCGCCTCAGGCAGCGCCGGCGTCCGCGGCTTCGCCGTCCGCCGCGAAGGCATTGCGGAATCGCATTTCCAGCGGATAGGGAAAGAAATCCTCGACGTATCCGCTGCGCAGGCGTTCCTGGACGGCTTGCCAGAAGCGGGCATCGAGCAGGTCGCGGTGATGCTTGACGAAGGCCTTGCGGATGCGCGCATTGCCGAGCAGGAAGGTGGCGAACTCTTCGGGGAAGACGTCGAGCGGACCGGCCGAGTACCAGGGTTCGCCGGACAATTCCATTTCGGGGTAGGGTGCCGGCGGGATGCGACGGAACTTGCAGTCGGTCATGAATTCGATCTCGTCGTAATCGTAGAACACGACCCGGCCGTAGCGGGTAACCCCGAAATTCTTCCACAGCATGTCGCCCGGGAAGATGTTGGCGCTGGCCATTTCGCGGATGGCGTTGCCGTACTCGAGCACCGCGTGCTCCACTTCTTCGTCGGTGGCTTGTTCGAGGTAGATGTTGAGCGGTGTCATCCGGCGCTCGATGTAGAGGTGCTTGATGATCACCGAGTCGCCGTCCACCTCGAACGACGAGGGCGCGAGCGAATTGAGCTCCGCCAACAATTCGGGATGGAAGCGCGACAAGGGCAGCGCCGCATAGGAGAATTCGAGCGTGTCTGCCATTCGGCCGACCCGATCCACCTGCTTGACCATCTGGTACTTCTTTTTGACCGTGTGCCGATCCATGTTCTTCGAACTGCCGAACACGTCCTTGATGATCTTGAACACGTAGGGGTAGGACGGCAGTGTGAACACCAGCATCACCAGGCCGCGGATGCCTGGCGCGACGATGAACTGGTCGTTGGAATGGCGTAGGTGTGCGATCAGGTCGCGGAACAGCATGGTCTTGCCCTGCTTGCCGAGGCCGAGCATGGTGTAGAGCTCCTGGCGCGGCTTGTTGGGCATGATGCTGCGCAGGAAGCCGACGTAGCCGGACGGAACTTCCATATCCACCATGAAGTAGGCCCGCGACAGCGAGAACAGCAGCGATATGCGCCAGGCGTCGAGCAGGATCGTGTCCACGTAGAGCTTGCCGCCTTCGCCGTGGCGCACCGCGAGGGCAAACGGATAGTCCTGATAGCCGTTCACCACTTTGCCGATGACGTAGGCCGTCTTGTTGCGGTAGAACGCCGAGTAGAGCACCTGAATCTGGCAGTTGACCTCCATCTCGGGCCACTCGCCGCCGACGAAGGCGTGGGCAGCCCGAACGATGTGGTCGACGTCGCGTTCGAGATCCTCGAACGGGCGCTCCCAGTCGAAATCCTCGACGATGCGCCTGACCGTGCGCCGCAGACCTTCGTCCTGCGGGTAGTAGCTCGAGTAGACCGGTGGGAAAGAGTCGATGTACTCGGTCGAGATGGCCGGCCGGGTGAAGATGTAGTCGTTGTTGAAATAGGTGCGGTGCAGGATCTTGCAGCACACCGAATTGAAGAAGGTCTCCGCGAGTTCGGGCTGCTTGTGGTTGATCAACTGCCCGATGAACTGCAATTTCACGTGCTGCCACGTGGCGTCGTCGAGGGAGTCTGCGTCGAATTCGGAGTGCAGGCGGGTGACCGTTTCCTCGACCCGATCGGCGTAGAACTGGACGCGGTCGCGCACCGCGTCCAGCTGAGCCTGCCAGTCGCCGGCCTCGAAGTACTCCTTGGCACGCCGGCTGGTTTCGCGAAAAATCCGGTAGTGCTTGTTGAAGCCCTCGATCAATGCCTGCGCGATCGATTGCGAGACCGGGTTCTCGTGCAGCGACAGATCCATGCCGTGGCGCCCTCCAGAAGGTTCGGCAGCGGCGCCCCCGGCGGGCGCGCGCGCCCGCCAATACTAGCACCGGGGCGTGCGTCGTCGGAGGTCGGGGTGGCACCGAGGGGCCGTGAAACTTCGCACGGAAGAGATGTATAATTTACAAGTTTATCCGTGTGGGTCGCGTGTCGGCCCCGCGGGCCGCGGGCCGGTTCTTCCGGTCGAATCGCGAGGGCTCCCCCGATTGCCGGGGCCCGCGTGCGGCAGCGTGCTACGGCGCCGGTATGTCAGCCGGCTTCGGGCACTGCATGAACCCGCCCGTCGCGGCACAGGGGAGCGCTGCTGCGACGGGCCGTTGCGCCGACCGATCATCGACATGCTTACGCGAGGGAGTAAGGAATGAGCACAGAACCGAAAATCATCTACACGCTGACCGACGAGGCGCCGCTGCTGGCGACGTGCTCCTTGCTGCCGATCATTCGCAGCTTTGCCGGGCCGGCCGGCGTTCAGATCGAAAAGAGCGACATCTCGGTCTCGGCACGCGTGCTGGCAGAGTTCTCCGAATATCTCAACGACGATCAGAAGATGCCGGACAACCTGGCCGAACTGGGCCGGCTCACGCAGGATCCCAACACCAACATCATCAAGCTGCCGAACATCAGTGCCTCGGTCGCGCAGCTGATGGCCTGCGTCAAGGAACTCCAGACCAAGGGCTACGCGATTCCGGACTACCCGCAGGACCCCAAGACCGACGAGGACAAGCAGATCCTCGCTCGCTATGGAAAATGCCTCGGTTCGGCGGTGAACCCGGTGCTGCGCGAGGGCAACTCGGACCGCCGCGCGCCGACCGCAGTCAAGAATTACGCCCGCAAGAATCCCCACTCCATGGGCGAATGGAAGCAATGGTCGCAGACCCACGTCTCGCACATGGATTGCGGCGACTTCTACCACGGTGAAAAATCGATGACCCTCGATCGCGCCCGTGACGTGAAGATGGAGCTGATCACGAAGAGCGGCAAGACCGTCGTGCTGAAGCCGAAAGTGGCGCTGCAGGACGGCGAGATCATCGACTCGATGTTCATGAGCAAGCAGGCTCTGTGCGATTTTTACGAGCGCGAACTCAATGATTGCCGCGACTCCGGCATCCTGTTCTCGCTGCACGTCAAGGCAACGATGATGAAGGTCTCGCACCCGATCGTCTTCGGCCACTGCGTCAAGATCTACTACAAGGAAGCCTTCGAGAAGCATGGCAAGTTGTTCGACGAACTCGGCATTAACGTAAACAACGGCATGTCGGTGCTTTACGAGAAGATCGCCACGCTGCCCGAAACCCAGCGCGACGAGATCATCCGCGACCTGCACGCCTGCCAGGAGCACCGCCCGCGCCTGGCGATGGTCGACTCGGCCAAGGGCATCACCAACTTCCATTCGCCCAACGACGTCATCGTCGATGCGTCGATGCCGGCGATGATCCGCTCGGGCGGCAAGATGTGGGGCGCCGACGGCAAGCAGTACGACTGCAAGGCGGTGATGCCGGAATCGACCTTCGCCCGCATCTATCAGGAGATGATCAACTTCTGCAAGTGGCACGGCAACTTCGACCCGGCCACCATGGGCACGGTGCCCAACGTCGGCCTGATGGCGCAGAAGGCGGAGGAATACGGTTCCCACGACAAGACCTTCGAGATCGCCGAGGACGGTGTCGCCAACATCACCGATCTCGCCACCGGCGAGGTCTTGCTGAGCCAGGACGTCGAAGCGGGCGACATCTGGCGCATGTGCCAAGTCAAAGATGCGCCGATCCGGGACTGGGTCAAGCTCGCCGTGACCCGTGCGCGTCAGTCCGACACGCCGGCGCTTTTCTGGCTGGACCCGTATCGTCCGCACGAGAACGAACTCATCAAGAAGGTCGAGACCTACCTCAAGGATCACGATACCGAAGGCCTGGACATCCAGATCATGTCGCAGGTGCGGGCGATGCGTTACACGCTGGAGCGCGTGGTGCGCGGCCTCGATACGATCTCGGTTACCGGCAACATCCTGCGTGACTACCTCACCGACCTGTTCCC
>JAGRFZ010000065.1 GCA_020445785.1 Rhodocyclaceae bacterium | reverse complement strand
GATCTCGGCGTAGCCGGTGCCGTAGCTGAGGCCGCCGGTGGCGAGGCCGATCAGCGCGGTGCCGAGGCCGCACATCGCCGCGAAGCGCACCGGGAAGGCGCGGGCGAAGGCGCCGAGCCGACCCGGCAGGTTGCGCGTGGTCTTGATCAGCAATCGCGTGAACAAGCCGCCGAGGATGCCGCCTCCGGCACCGCAGGCAATCACCGGCCACATCGCGTAGGGCCAGGACAGGGTCGCCTGGGTTGTGCCGAAATAGGTGTAGGTGCCCAAGGTCGCGAGCGACATCAGACCGGCGAAGATGACCGCGATCAGGGTCATGCTGTTGGCCATGAAGGGCCGGTTGCGCGAGAGCTCTTCGATCGCGAACATGATGCCGCCGAGCGGCGTATTGAAGGCCGCGGCGACGCCGGCCGCGCCGCCGGCGATGATGAGGTCGCGGGTCGGCGCGATGCGGCCGCGCTTCTTGCCGGACAGCATGTTCAGAACCGACGCGCCGATCTGCACCGACGGGCCCTCGCGACCGATCGTCGCGCCCGACAACAGACCGCCGAGGGTCAGCAGGATCTTGCCGAACATGATGCGCGTCGACAGCAGGGAGCGGCGCAGTTTGTCGTCGTCGGTGATCGATGCGGCGATGGTCTGGGGTATGCCGCTGCCCTGGGTGCCCGGGAAATACTTGCGCGACAGGTAGGCCATCGCGGCGAAGCCGGCCGGTGCGATGACCAGCGCCAGCCAGGGCGAGATGTGCATCAAGCCCTCGTGGCCGCTGATCGCCAGCTCGGCGGCGATCGCGAAGATGATCGCGACCAGCCCGGCCAGCATGGCCGCCCCCACCAGGGCGGCGCGCCGGCGCCAGCGGCGCAGCGACAGCCATGGCATCGCAAAACGATGTCCACCGCGCCGAAGCCGACGAAAGTTGCTCGTTCGGGCCTGCTCGGCGGGCTGGGAGGAATCGTCGCGTGGCATCCGTGTGCCGGGGTCTCTGTTGGGCTGCGCTGTCGTTGTTTGCAGCATGGTAACAAATGGGTGCCACAAAATCCGTGAATCACTGCGCCAGCGTCATGCTTTGCGATTCCGGCGGCCGAAGCGTGGACGTAGAATACGCGTCGCGCCACGGCACCGGGACCGTCCGGTCGGTCGCGGGCAGCCGGGGACCGGCTTCAGGTCCTTTTCCCCCGGGGAACAGCGATGAACCTAGACAGCCGCGTAGAAACGGAAGCCCGCGTTGGAACTGCGCCCGATGCGCTGGCCTTGTTGATCCGATTTCGGGTGCTGGTCCGTACCGCCCAGCGACACTCCCAATGGGTCGAGCGCCAGAGCGGAGTGACCGGCGCCCAGTTGTGGGCGCTGCAGGAATTGGCCGACGATCCGGGCCTGCGGGTCGGCGAACTGGCCAAGCGCATGGCCTTGCACCAATCGACGGCGTCGAACATGGTGGACAAGCTCGCCACCCTGGGATTGCTTCGGCGCGAGCGCGGCAGCGTGGACCAGCGCGTCGTGCGTCTCTATCCGACGCCCGAAGGGCTGGCGCTGCTGGCGCGGGCGCCGTCGCCGGCGCGCGGCGTATTGCTCGAAGCGCTGCGCGCGATGGACCCTGCGTCGAGCAGCCAACTGGAGTTCGCCCTGGATGCTTTGCTGGACAGCATCCGGGGCATGGATTCGGGCTTTGGCATGCAGCCGATGCCGTTCATGGAAGGCGTCGGCTGAGGCGAGGCTACAGGCGCTGCGTTCAGCGGCGTCCCTTCTTCGACAGTTCGCGAATCGCGCGGCCGAGACCGTCGAGGGTCAAGGGGTACATGCGGGTGCCGAAGATGTCGTGGATCACCCGGATGGAATGGCGGTACGCCCACGTCCGTTCGGGCTCGGGGTTGAGCCACGCCGCGGCCGGGTAGGCGTCGAGCAGCCGCCGCAGCCACACCGCGCCGGGTTCTTCGTTGAGGAATTCGATGGCGCCCCGCTGGTGCAGGATCTCGTAGGGGCTCATGGTGGCGTCGCCGACCACCACCAGCTTGTAATCGGACGGATACTTGTGGATGACGTCGAGGGTCGGAATGCGATCCACGTGGCGTCGCGTGCTGTCCCGCCACACCCAGTCGTAGACGCAGTTGTGGAAGTAGAAGTACTCGAGGTGTTTGAATTCGCTGCGGCTCGCCGAAAACAGCTCTTCGCATACCTTGACGTGATCCTCCATCGAGCCGCCGACGTCGAAGAACATCAATACCTTGACGGCGTTGTGGCGCTCCGGCCGCATCATCAGGTCGAGCCAGCCGGCGTTGCGTGCGGTGGCGGCGATGGTGCCGTCCAGGTCGAGTTCGTCGGCGGCGCCTTCGCGGGCGAAGCGGCGCAGCCGGCGCAGCGCCACCTTGATGTTTCGCGTGCCCAGTTCGACGGTGTCGTCGAGGTTGCGGAATTCCCGTCGCTCCCAGACCTTGACCGCCGTTCGGTTGCCCGCCGACTCACCGCCGATGCGGATGCCTTCGGGGTGGTAGCCGCTGTTGCCGAAGGGGGAGGTGCCGCCGGTGCCGACCCACTTGCTGCCGCCCTGGTGGCGCTTCTTCTGCTCCGCCAGGCGTTTCGCCAGCTCTTCCATCAGCCGGTCCCAGCCGAGCTTGTCGAGCGCTGCCTTCTGCTCCGGTGTCAGGTGGCGGCGGGCCAGCGCCCGCAGCCAATCCGACGGGATCTCGACTGCGCTCTCCGGCAATTCCGTGGCACCCTTGAAATACGTGCCGAAGGCTCGGTCGAAGCGATCGTAGAGGGATTCGTCCTTGATCAGGCAGGCCCGGGCGACGACGTAGAATTCGTCGAGCGAGTGTCCGCAGGCATGGGCCTCGAGTGCTTCCAGAAGGCTCAGGAATTCCTTCGTCGACACCGACAGGCCTGCTGATCTGAGGTGCAGGAAGAAGTCGATCAGCATCGTCCCGAGTCCTCCGTCATTCGGCCACCTCGAGGGCCCACGCGAGCGCCTGGGCGTGCCGCTCGCCGGCCGTTTCCGGTGCGATGCCGCAGGCCGCGGCCGCCCGCGCCAGTCCGTCGCCGTCGGCCCGCTCACAGGCTTGGGCGAGGGCCAGCAATTGCGCCAGGTGGCCTTCGCCGTGGAGCAGGGCATCGCGGATCGCGGCCGGCGGATCGAAGGCCGCCAGCGCCTCGGCCAGCGGCATCTCCAGAATTACGTCGATCAACGACAGCAGCCCGGCCATGAACGATGCGTCGCGCCGTGCAACGTCGTCGCCGTCGGCCAGCAACTCCATCATGCGGGCCCGGACCAGCGCCGCCTCGAGCACCGCCGCCGAGCGCGGCGAGCTGCCGTCGGTGGCCAGCATGAGCAGGGTCAGCCACCGTTCCAGGCGGGCGCGGCCGAGCAGTTGCAGCGCATGCTCGAACGAGGTGACCGGCTCGCGCAAGCCGACCGCCGCTGAATTGACGTAGCGCAGCAGGCGCACCGACAGGGCACCGTCGCGCTTGAGCACGTCCGCCAGTTCCCGCGGATCGGCGTCACGACGCAGACGCGACAGCAGGTCGGCCAGGCGCGCCGTGTCCGGGCCGAGGCTGCGCTTCTTCCAGGGTTCGCGGGCGGTGACGAAGGCGCCCTGGAACAGGACCGCACCGAGCTTGCCGGCGAGCGTGAAATCGTCGATGCCGGCAATGCCGCGCACCATGATGGTGCTGCCCGGGCCGGCGGCGGACAGGTGGCGGATGCGTTGCGCCAGCGACGCCGGTCCATCGGTCGCAGCGTCGAACACCAGCAGATCGACCTCGGCCAGCAGCGATTCGTGGTGCGGCGCCAGCGGGTTTGCGTCGAGGCCGATGCGCACGCCGTTTCGGCGCAACGCAGCGACCCGTTCGGCCAGCGACTCGGCGGCGGGGGTGTCGGCGAAACTCTTCAGCACCACGGTCGGATGGCCGTCGGCGAGCGCATCCAGGCAAGGGTGGTCGATGAAGCTGTCGGGCAATTCCAGCACGGCCATTCTGCGCCCGAGCTGGCGCAGGACGCCAAAGCTGCCGAGGCTGCGCACCAGGACTTCGGCGTAGGCATGGCGGACCGTACGGCCCTGCCGTTCGGCCCGGGCGCGGGTACCGGGCAGATGGCTGAACCGATAGCCCACCAGCGACTGCCCCGCGTCGAGTATCGGCTCGCGGCCGAGGGCCGCGGTCGGCAGCGTCTGTGCCGGTGCCGGCTCGGGAACCGAAGCCGCGGGCGGCGCGGATTCGGTGGGGGCGAAGATGCGTTTGAGCAGGCCGAGCATGGCCGCGCTCAGCGGTTCTGGCGCGCCATGAAGACGAGTCGCTCGAAGAGGTGCACGTCCTGCTCGTTCTTGAGCAGCGCGCCGTGCAACGGTGGTACCACCAGCTTCTGGTCCTGCGAACGCAGGGCTTCCGGTGGAATCTCCTCGGCGACCAGCAGCTTCAGCCAGTCGAGCAGCTCGGACGTCGAGGGCTTCTTCTTGAGCCCGGGGATTTCGCGCAGTTCGAAGAACACCTCGAGCGCCTCCCGCAGCAAGGCTTCGCGGATGCCGGGAAAATGCACGTCGACGATGCGCTGCATGGTCTCCTTGTCGGGGAAACGGATGTAGTGGAAGAAGCAGCGCCGCAGGAAGGCGTCGGGCAACTCCTTTTCGTTGTTCGACGTGATGAACACGATCGGACGATGATTGGCGACCACGGTCTGCCGTGTTTCGTAGCAGTGGAATTCCATGCGGTCGAGTTCGCGCAGCAGATCGTTGGGGAACTCGATATCGGCCTTGTCGACCTCGTCGATCAGAATCACGCAGCGGCCGGCCGACTCGAAGGCCTGCCAAAGCACGCCCTTGACAATGTAATTGCCAATGTTGCGGACCCGGTCGTCGCCGAGCTGGGAGTCGCGCAGCCGCGACACCGCGTCGTATTCGTACAGCCCTTGCTGGGCCTTGGTGGTGGACTTGACGTGCCACTGATGGAGCGGCAGTCCGAGGGCAGCCGCCACTTCTTCGGCGAGCATCGTCTTGCCGGTGCCGGGCTCGCCCTTGATCAGCAGCGGCCGCTGCAATTGGATCGCCGCGTTGACCGCCAGCATCAGGTCGGCGGTGGCAACGTAGCCGTCGGTACCTTCGAAACGCATGCCCTGGGACTCCTGCAAATCGCTGCAAGCGTCGATTATACGATCGGCGTGTCGGGCGCCGGCGTCGGCGGTGTCCGGTCGGCTTCGCGACGCGCTCTGAAAAGCCGGCTAGAATCGGTGCCGTCGTTGCACCGCATCCGCACCTCGACAGGAGAGAAAATGAAGGGACGACGCATCACCCAGTTCGCCGTCGCGGCGGCGCTTGCCGTCGCATCGACGCTAGCATCCGCCGCTGGCGGCGACGCCACCGCGGCGATGGAAAAGCGCTCGATGTGTATCGGTTGCCATGGCATACCCGGCTACCGCTCGAGCTTCCCCTCCGTCTATCACGTGCCCAAGCTCGGTGGTCAGCATGCCGCCTACATCGTCAAGGCGCTTCAGGCGTACAAGAGCGGCGAGCGCAGCCATCCGACGATGCAGGGCATCGCGCAAGGCCTGAGCGAGCAGGACATGGCGGACCTGGCGGCCTACTACGCTGCCGGTGGCGAGTGAGGAGAGAGGGTATGAACAGCTTGACCAAGTGGGTGCCGATCGTACTCGCGCTGGTGGCGCTCCCGGCGAGCGCCGGGGACGTCGCCGCCGGCAAGGCCAAATCGGCCACCTGTGCCGCCTGCCATGGCGCCGACGGCAACAGCCCGACGCCCGATTTTCCGAAAATCGCCGGACAGCACCAGGACTACCTGATGCGCGCGCTGCTGGACTACAAGAACGGTAATCGCAAGAATCCGATCATGCAGGGCCAGGTGGCGAATCTGAGCAAGGCCGACCTGGCGGATCTCGCGGCCTGGTTTGCCAGCCGCAAGGGGCTCCATACCGTCCGTTGAACGAGGGGGCCGCCGCTGCCGGCCGGCCCCGCGACCCCGGCGCGCGGACGGTTCGCCCGTGCGATCCGGTGCGCCGGCTGCGCGAGCGCGGGACGGCGGGGCGGCAGGGCGGACCATTTCCGTGCGTGATCGCGATCGGGCGTCGCCGACCTCGGCGTGACCCGGGTGCGGGCCGCGTGGCACGGCGCGTGCGGCCTGTCCGCGGCCGTTGCTCGCCTGCGGAGGTCCACGCCGCCGGGGCAGGGACAGTCGGATCGCGGCGCCGGCACGGTCATCGGCGCGACCGCGGATGCGCCCCGATTTCCGACGTCGCAAGTGGCCGCGTTGGCAGCAGATTCACCGCCGTTGAACCCCAATGCGCGCCCGTTCGGCGATTCGTGCCCGCGATTTCGTCAAATTTTTAACGAATCTACAGAGATATCCGGACGGAATGTGCGTTACGCACTAGTTTCTCTAATGGAGTCGGCGTACTACTACAGGCCGGCGGTAATCATTGATGGGGAGGCTGGCGTGATCGACGACAACAAGAAGCGGTTCAGAGCGGTGGGCGCAGCTGCAGTGCTCGGATTGGCGCTGCCGCTGGGCCTACTGTACTGGATGTGGCCGTCCGAAGAGGCGCCGGCCCTGCAAAACGACGGAATGCCGGGTCCGCTGATTCCATTCTCGATCGAAAAGATCACCGAGGAGGAGGCCGGACGCGAGGTCGTCGCGGCATCGGATTTCCAGTTGGTGGAGTCCGCTCAGTCGGGCACGTTCACCACCGACGGCGGTTTCGGCAATCTCGTGACCATGCCGACCTCCGGTGAGGCGCAGGACGAGGGCGAATCCGCCCCGTCCCCAGGGCGAAGCCAGCCGGGCAACATGGCCGTTTCGACGGTCGGCAGCGGTGTGGCGGGTCCCTCCGGCGGGGTGCAGCCGGGACGTCAGCGCGGGCCCTCCGGGCCGGTGCAGATCGCTCGCATCGGTGGCGGCGGTGGTGGCGGTGGTGGCGGCGCATTGCCGTCCCTCGGTTCGTCCGAGCCGGCTGCCGGCGACTCGGCACCGGAATCGCCGACCAGCGAGCCGCTGGTGACGGCGGCGGATGACCCGGACTTGTTGCGCGAGCCGGCCGATGGCCCGGTTCCTCAGGCCGTGGCCTGTGCCAACGAGGCCGCCGGCTTGCAGCCGCAGGAGGGCGAGCCGGCCGTCGATTGCGAGCCTGGCGAACAGGTGGCAGCGACCCCGGCGGCGCCGTCGATCCCGTCCGTGCCGAACGGCGGTGGCGGCGGAAGCGGCAGTGGTGCGGGCGGCGGTAGTAATGCCGGTGGTACTGGGGGTGCCGGCGGCGGTGAAGGTGGCTCCGGGTCGGGCCAACCGGAAGGTACCGGGCCCTCGCTCGCCGGCCCATCCGTGCCCGAGGGCGCAGGTGGCGAAGGTGAAGGCGGCGGTGGCATCGCAGACGCCAGCGGTGGCGGTCAAGGTGAAGGTCAGGGCGGCGGCGGACAGCCGGAGCAGTCCGGTGGTGGCGGCGGCGCGTCGGAAGGCGAGGGCGAGACCGTGGTTGCGCTGGCGGCACCGGTCGGCACGGAACCCTCTCTGCTGCAGGAAACCGGTCAGGAAGAAGTGCCGGTGGCGGCTGCGACCGCGGTGCCCGAACCGGGCAGTCTGATTCTTGCCCTGACGGCGCTTGCCGGCATCGGCGCGGCGCGGCGCAAGTCGGGCGCCCGCTGAACGGGTCTCGGACTACGAGGCTGCGCGCCGCCTGACGCACGCGACATAGGACGCGCCGTCGGGTGGCGTACCGTTGCGCTGGGCTTGCCACAGGGTTTCGCCGAGACATTCGAGGACATCGTGCAGCGCGTCGTGGCGATCGCCACGACGCGCTGCGGCTTGTTCGAAAGCCGCCCGCAACCCTGGCGGCTGATCGATCGAGAGTTGTTCTTCGATCGCGAGGTGCAGCGAGAGATGGAGGAAGGGGTTGATCTGTCCGTCCTCGGGGGCAAAATCGCGAAGCACCGACTGCTCGTCCGCCAGCAGCTCGTGATATTCCGGATGCATTTCCACCAATCGGATCGCGATCGTCTCCTGGGGGGTCAGCACCTGTTTGTCGCGGTGTTTGCGCCAGCTGTCGACGAAAAAGCGTCTCGCCTGCTCACGGCTCGGATCGAACATCGGAAGCCTCAGTCGGTCTTGTCGCGATAGCCGCACAGGTCGCGCACGATGCAGTCTGCGCAGCGCGGCTTGCGCGCGAGGCAGACGTAACGACCGTGCAGGATCAGCCAGTGGTGGGCATGTCGCAGATAGGGTTTCGGAATGCGCCGCGTCAGCGCTCGCTCGACCGCCAGCACGTCCTTGCCGGGGGCCAGGCCGGTGCGGTTGGCGAGGCGGAAGAGGTGAGTGTCCACCGCGATCGTCGGTTCGCCGTAGAGCGTGTTCAACACCACGTTTGCGGTCTTGCGGCCGACCCCCGGCAGCGCCTCGAGCGCGGAACGGGTCTTCGGCACTTCGCCGCCATGGCGTTCCAGCAGTTGGCGCGACAGCGCCGCGAGGTTCTTCGCCTTGTTGCGGAACAGGCCGATGCTGCGAATCTCTTCGGCAATGCCGTCGGCGCCGAGGCTGGCCATCGCTTCCGGCGTAGGCGCCTTCGGGAACAGTCTGCGGGTGGCGAGGTTGACACCCTTGTCGGTGGCCTGAGCGGAGAGCACGACGGCCGCCAGCAACTGGAACGGCGAGTCGTACGCGAGTTCTGTGGTGGGGGACGGCTCCGCGGCGGCAAAGCGTCGGAACATTTCCTCGACCTGGGCACCGCTCATGCGGCGCCCGACGGCGACGGCCGTGGCCGTCATGCGGTTCCGGCTTCCGGTGTCGGCACGACGGCGGCCGCACGCTGGCGGCGGGCCGCGGCGCGGCCCTCGATCCAGTTGCGCAACGCGATCAGCAGGCCCAGCGCGAAGAATGCGCCGGGCGGCAGGATGGCCAGCAAGAACCCTGGGTAGTGCTCGCCGAACAGCAGCAGCGGGGTGGCACCGTCCACCAGCAGGTCGATGCCCGAGAACAGGGTGCCGCTGCCCACCACCTCACGCATGGCGCCGAGTGCGGCCAGCACGGCCAGCAGGCCTGCGCCCTGGGCCAGGCCGTCGAGGCTGGAGTGCACGATGTCGTTCTTGGCGGCGAAGGCCTCGACCCGCGCCAGCACGATGCAGTTGGTGACGATCAGCGGAATGAAGATGCCGAGTACCAGGTAGAGTCCGTGCAGCCAGGCGTTGAACGCCAGGTCGACCACCGTGACCAGCGAGGCGATGATCAGGATGAACACCGGGATGCGCACTTCGTACGGGATGAAGTTGCGCAGTGCGGCGACCCCCAGGTTGGCCAGGAGCATCACCAGAATCGTCGCCAGGCCCAGGCTGACGGCGTTGATCAGGTTGGTGCTGATGGCCAGGATCGGGCACAGGCCGAGCAACTGGACGAGGCCGGGGTTTTGCTTCCATAGGCCGTTCGTGACGATTTCGCGGGTGATCTGCTTGTCCATCGGTCGGGATCCTAGGGCTGATAGCGGCTGCCCGCCGGCGCTGCGTACAGTCGGGTGTCGTGCGAGAGGGTCCACCCGAGCGCCCGCGCGACCGCGCCGGCGACGGCTCGCGCGCTGATCGTGGCGCCGACACGATAGTCGAGTTCGCCACCGTCCTTGCGCAACGCAAGGACGGTGGCAGGCTTCGCCGCGCGGCCGCGGAACTGCTCGATCCAAGGCGCCTTCTTGTTGCGGTCCTTGCGCGGGTCGATATAGTCGCCCAGCCCCGGCGTCTCTGCGTGGGCGGTGGCCCGCACGCCGGCGAGGCGGTCGTCGGCGCCGACCGCCACCAGCAATTCGATGCGACCGCCGTAGCCGTCCGGCGCCGTGGCCTCGACGATCAGCGCGGCATCGGCGCCGCCACGCCGGGCACGGTAGACGCGCCCACCTTGGCGCAGACCGAGCGCCGGTGTCGGGCCGAGTTCGACGACGTCGTCGAGGAGCTGGTTGTCGTAGCGGCCCGGCGGCAGCACGGCGTCGATCAGTTTCATCTTCTCTGCTTCGCGGGCGGCTTCGATGTGCGGCCGGGTGAAGCGGTAGGTGGTCGCCATCATCATCGTGAAGGCCAGGGCAAAGGCCAGCATCACGCCGGCACTGCGCAGCGAGGTCGCGCCTGCGGTATGTTCGGCGCTCACTGGACTACCCTCCCGGCGCGATGCGACATCGAAGGGTCGGATGGGTACCGCCGGCCCGTTCGTCGGGCGCGAAGCAGTGCTTCGCGAAACCCCCGCCTCAGTCCCTCGGGAGGAAGAACGCCCGCTTCGGGCGGCGCGGGGGCGTTCATGAAGACCTCCGCTTGTGGCCGAACACCGCCGGCTGGGTGTACATGTCGATCAAGGGTACGCAGATGTTCATCAGCAGCACGGCGAAGGCGATGCCGTCCGGGTAGTTGCCGAAGCTGCGGATCATGTAGGCGATGAAGGCAGCGCCGCCGGCGAAGACCAGCTTGCCCTTGGGCGTGGTGGCGCCGGATACCGGATCGGTGACGATGAAGAAGGCCGCGAGCAAGGTGCCGCCGGATGCCAGATGGAGCAGCGGCGAGGCGAAGCGCTCGGGGTGCATGCCCCACAACAGCAGCGCCGTCAGCGCCATCGTCAGCAGGAAGGCGGCCGGCAGATGCCAGCTGATGATGCGCTGCCACAGCAGATGGATGCCACCGAGCGCGAAGCCGGCGGCAACCCATTCCCATCCGCTGCCGCCGATCAGCCCGAAGGCCGGCCCCTGGACGATCTCCGCGACCCGGGCGTCGGCGCCGCCGGTGCGTAAGCCCGTGCGCAGGGCGTCCAGCGGCGTGGCCGCGGTGATCGCGTCGAGCGGCCGGCTGCCACCGAGGATCAGATCGAGCTGCTGCGACAGGTCGAGGCCGGCGGCCGGCCACTGGGACATCAACGACGGGAAGGCGACGATCATCACGCAGAAGGCCACCATCGCCGGATTGAACGGGTTCTGGCCAAGGCCGCCGTAGAGATGCTTGGCGACCACGATCGCGCACAGGGTCGCCACCACGATCATCCACCAGGGCCCGATCGGAGGCAGCGAAAGCGCGATCAGCCAGGCGGTGACGATCGCCGACAGATCGCCCAGATAGAGGCCGATCGGCTTGCCGCGCAGCTTCAACATGGCCGCTTCGGCGGCGACCGCGGTCAGGCTGGCGAGCAGCAGCTGGAGCAAGATGCCGGCGCCGAACTGCCAGACGTAGGCGGCGATGCCGGGCAGCAGAGCGGCCAGCACGTGCAGCATGATCTGGCGGACACTGCGGGAATCGCGGAGATAGGGGGAATGGCTCATGGGGTTTCGGGCGGCTCGACGGTGCGGCCCTCGGCGCCGGCGCGACGAGCCTCGATCTGGTCGATCTCGGCCTGCTTGTCGGCCGGCAGGTTGTCGGTATTGCGCGGCTTGACCGAAGATTTCTGCTGCTTGGCCCGCTCCAGGGCGGCCGCGATCAAGGCCTTCTTCGCTTCCTCCGCCGGTGACGCGGCGGCGGCCTCGCCGGTAGGTTCGGTGGTCGCCAGCTTCTTGCGCGTTGCCTCTGCCTTGGCCGCGAGGCGTTCCGCCTTCTCGCGCTTTTCCCGCTCCTGGCGCTCGTTGCGGGCCTCGAAGCGCTCGCGCGCGAGATCGGCTGCCGCCTTCTCGCGTTCGCGCGCCCAGATCTCGCCCTTGGTGAAGCGGAAGTAGTCCACCAGCGGAATGTGCGATGGACACACGTAGCTGCAGCAGCCGCATTCGATGCAGTCGAACAGATGGTATTCCTGCGCCTTGCCGAAATTGTGCGATCGTCCGAACCAGTACAGCTCGAAGGGCTGAAGGTCGGCCGGGCAATGGGCGGCACAGGTTCCGCATCGAATGCAGGCCATTTCGGGCGGCGGCGGGGGCAGCAGGCTCGGGCTGCCGGCCAGCACGCAATTGGTGGCCTTGACCACCGGCGCAGCAGTGGATGGCAGCGCGAAGCCCATCATCGGGCCGCCCATCAGCACCCGATCGGTATCGGGCCGAGGTCGGCCGGCGGCGAGCAGGGCATCGATCGGCGTGCCGATCAGCACCTCGAAATTTCCGGGGCGGTCCACATTGCCGGCGACCGTGACGACGCGCGAGATCAGCGGTTCGGCCTGGTCGATCGCGCGCGCCACGCGGTAGGCGGTGCCGACATTGAAGCATTGCAGGCCGAAATCGAGGGGGCGGCGCCCGGCGGGGACTTCCACCCCGGTCAGCACCCGCAGCAGTTGCTTCTCGCCACCGGCCGGATAGAGGGTCGGGATCGCCACCACTTCGATGCCGTCGCCGGCGGCCGCCCGCATTGCGGCGATCGCATCCGGCTTGTTGTCTTCGACGCCGATCAGCACCCGCTCGACCGCCAGCATCTGCGCCATGATTCCCGCGCCGCGGATGATCTCGCCGGCGCGCTCGCGCATCAACAGGTCGTCGCAGGTGATGAACGGTTCGCATTCGGCGCCGTTGAGCACCAGCGTGTGGGTGGGTTTGGCGCCCGGGCGCAGCTTGATGTGACTGGGAAAGGTGGCCCCGCCGAGGCCGACGATGCCGGTGTCGCGCAGGAAGTCGCGCAGTTCGTCGCCCTTCATCGACTTCCACGGCACCGGCTCGCGCTCGATCCAGCGCTCTTCGCCATCCGTCTCGATCACCACGCAACTCGCCGGCAGTCCGGACGGGTGCGGCATCGTGCGCGGCTCGATGGCCTTGACGATGCCCGAAGTCGGCGCGTGTACTGCCGCCGAGACCGCGCCTTCCGCGGCACCGATGCGTTCGCCCTTCAGCACCCGATCGCCGACCCGGACGAGGGGACGGGGCGTGCCGCCGATGCTCTGGTGCAGGGGTACCACCAGTTCGGCCGGCAGCGGCAGCGCAGCGATCGGGGCCTGCGTCGAATCGGACTTGCGGCTGTCGGGTCTGACGCCGCCATGGAACGTGAAAAGCTTGTGCAGCATCAGGCGGCCTTGCCGATCGGAATCGTCGGGTACTTCCACTTCCAGCTCTGCACCGTCTCGGGCAGGGGCTCCATCGTGATGCAATCCACCGGGCAAGGCGCGACACACAGTTCGCAACCGGTGCATTCGGCCTCGACCACGGTATGCATCTGCTTGGCGGCGCCGACGATCGCGTCGACCGGGCAGGCCTGGATGCACAGGGTGCAGCCGATGCAGGTCTGCTCGTCGATCATCGCCACCGCCTTGGGCTTCTCGACACCGTGCTCTTCGTTGAGCGGCTTGTATTCCCGCCCCAGCAGATCGGCCAGCTTGCGTACGCCCTCGTCGCCCCCCGGGGGGCATTGGTTGATGTCCGCCTCGCCGTCGGCGATCGCGTTGGCGTAGGGTCGGCAGCCGGGGAATCCGCATTGGCCACACTGGGTCTGGGGCAGAATCGCGTCGATCTTGTCCACCAGCGGGTCCCCTTGGACCTTGAAGCGCACCGCGGCGAATCCCAATACGGCGCCCAGCGCGAGGGCGATGCCGGCCATAACGAGCAGGGCTTCGATCATGACTGGGCCTGCCCTACTGGTAGCGGTCCAGGCCGGCGAAGCCCATGAAGGCCAGGCTCATGAGGCCGGCGGTGACCATCGCGATGGCGGTGCCGCGGAACGGCGTGGGGACGTCGGCGCCCTCGAGTCGCTCGCGAATGCCGGCGAACAGGATCAACGCCATCGTGAAGCCGATCGAACTGCCGAAGCCGAACAGCAGCGATTCGAGCAGATTGTGGCTCATCGACACATTGAGCAAGGGCACCCCGAGCACGGCACAGTTGGTCGTGATCAAGGGCAGGTAGATGCCCAGCACCGAATGCAGCAGCGGGCTGGTCTTCTCGATGACCAACTCGGTGAGCTGAACGATCGCCGCAATCACCACGATGAAGGACAGCGTGCGCAGGTAGGTGAGGTCGTGGGGCGCCAGCAGGTAGTGATCGATCAGGTAGCTGGTGCCGCTGCCCAGGGTCAGCACGAAGGTGGTGGCATAGCCCATGCCTAGGGCGGTTTCGAGCTTCTTCGATACCCCCATGAAAGGGCACAGGCCGAGCACGCGCACGAAGACCACGTTGTTCACCAGCACTGCACCGAGGACGACGAAGACGTAGCTGCTCATGGACGAAGATATCGGTCGAACCGCGGGATTATCGCCCCGACCGGGGTGGGGCGCCAACCCTGATTCCGACGCAGGTTTTCGGGCGCGGCAGAATTCGCGCGGCGGGCAGTGGTGGAACGCGGCGGGCGCGGACCGGCGGCGCGGATCAGTTGCAGGCCCGCACGGCTTCGGCCACCAGGGCCGGGCCACGATAGATCAGCCCACTGTACAACTGTACCAGGCTGGCGCCGGCATCGAGCTTGGCGCGCGCGCCGGCACCGTCGAGGATGCCGCCGACGCCGATCACGGGCAGTTCGCCGCCCAGCGCCCGGCATAGGCTGGCGAGCACGGCCGTAGCCGGATCGAACAGCGGCGCTCCCGACAGGCCGCCGCTCTCACCGGCATGGGCGAGCCCCTGGACGCGGTCGCGGGCGATCGTGGTGTTGGTGGCGATCGCGCCGTCGATGCGGTGGCGGCGCAGCGCGTCGGCGATGTGCACGATCTGCGAATCCTCCAGATCCGGTGCGATCTTCAGCGCCAGTGGCACATAGCGACCATGCTGGTCGGCAAGCCGCTGCTGGGCGGCCTTCAGTGCCGAGAGCAGGGCATCGAGTTCGGATTCGGCCTGCAACTGGCGCAGATTGGCGGTGTTCGGCGACGAGATATTGACGGTGACGTAGCTCGCCCAGGGATAGACGCGCTCGAGGCAGGCGAGGTAGTCGTCCACCGCCCGCTCGATCGGGGTGTCGAAGTTCTTGCCGATGTTGATGCCGAGCACGCCCTTGAAGCCTGCGCCGCGGACGTTGACGAGCAGAGCGTCGACGCCGTGGTTATTGAAACCGAGGCGGTTGATGATGGCTTCGGCCGTGGGCAGCCGGAACATCCGTGGGCGCGGGTTGCCTGGTTGCGGGCGCGGGGTGACGGTGCCGATCTCGAGGAAGCCGAAGCCCAGGCGGGCAAGGCCGTCGATGGCGTCGCCGTTCTTGTCGAGGCCGGCGGCGAGGCCGACCCGATTGGGAAACTCGATGCCCATCACGGTGGTCGGCGTGGCCGCCAGCGGCTGCCCGGCCGGCAGCAGGTCGCCGGCGGTGCGTAGCGCGGCGATCACCAGCCGGTGGGCGCGTTCGGGATCGAGGGCGAACAGCAGGGGGCGGATCAGCGCATACATGACGCGCCGGATTGTATCGCAGCACCCCGCCGCGGTCCGCCTCAGTCCAGCGTGAAACGGACCTGGGCGCCGACGTAGCCGCTGTAGCCGGGGAGGTTGGGCACTGCCAGCAGGTTGACGCCGAAGCCGTGACCTTCGACGACGGCGGCCGGCAGGACGAGTACCGGGGAAGGGTAGCCGGTACTGAGCAGGCCGAACGCACCGAAGCGCAGCGGCCCCAGCGCGAGGGGCGTCCACCGGCCGCCCAGATACAGGCTGCGGCGGTCGTAGCTGTTGCGCAGCGCGCCGACCGAGAAGGTCCACGGGCCCCACGGTCCTCGCGGGTGGTCGCGCTCGAAGCCGATGCCGGGGTTGAACTCGCGCCAGTCCCGGCGCTGCTGGAAATGGTGGGAAATGCCCGACAGCACCAGCCAGTCCGAGGCCGACGCGGCTGCCGGCGCCAACCCCACGGCCAACACCAGCATGCGGTGGGCGCGGGTCAATCCAGTTCCGCGAAGTCGCGCTTGGTCAGCTCGCGCCACAGGCCGCCGACGCGGCCTTCGAGCGGGAAGAAGCGCGCCTTGTACGACATCTTGCGGCTGTCGCGGATCCAGTAGCCGAGGTAGAGGTAGGGCAGTCCCAGTTGTCGACAGGTCTCCACCTGCCACAGCACACCGTAGGTGCCCAGCCCGAGCCGGTCCAGCCGAGGGTCGAAGAAGGTATACACGCTCGACAAGCCGTCGGTGAGACAGTCGATCACGCACACCATGCGCAGCGCGCCGCGCAGGGACGGATCCCGGAACTCGACGACGCGGGTCTCGACATTGCTCTGTAGCAGGAAATGGGCGTATTGCTCTCGGCTGTCCTGATCCATGCCGCCGCCGGCGTGCCGGCTCGCCTGATAGCGCTTGTAGAGCGCGTAGTGCTCCTCGGAGAAGGCCAGCGGGCGCTCGCTCGCCTCGAGGCCCTGATTGGTGCGCTGGCAGCGTCGCTGGCTGCGGTCCGGACGAAAGCGCGCCACCGGAATGCGCACCGGGATGCAGGCGCGGCAGGTGTCGCAGTAGGGCCGATAGGTGAACACGCCGCTGCGCCGGAATCCGTTGTGCACCAGCTCGCTGTAGACCGGGGTGTCGATCAGATGTCCGGGCGTGGCCACTTGCGAACGGGCCATGCGCTCGGGCAGATAGGAGCACGCATACGGCCCGGTGGCGTAGAACTGCAGCAGCGCGTACGGATAGTCCTTCAGCATGGCTCGGCTTCGCCCCAGTCGAAATCGGCGGCGTGCTCGGGCCAGCGGCCCGCACTGCCGCCGGCGGCGGTCAGCGACGCCAGGCGCCCGGAAAATTCGTCGCGCGGAATCTCTCGGCCGCCGAGCGAGGCCAGGTGCGAGGTCGTCATCTGGCAGTCTATGAGTCCGAAGCCATCCATTTCAAGGTGACGGCACAGATGGGCGAGCGCGGCCTTGGAGGCGTCCGTGCATCGGGCGAACATCGACTCGCCGAAGAACATGCGACCGATCGCGACGCCGTAGAGCCCGCCCACCAGGGTGTCGTCGCGATAGCATTCGACGCTGTGGGCATGCCCGAGTTCGTGCAGCCGACAATAGGCGGCACGCATCGCATCGGTGATCCAGGTACCGGCCGCGTCCGCCCGCGGCGCCGCGCAGGCGCAGACGACGGCTTCGAAATCCCGGTCGAGGCGCACGTCGAATTCGCGTCGCCGCAGTCGCCGACGCAGGCTGCGCGAAATCCTCATCGCCGTCGGCTCCAGCACCATGCGCGGGTCCGGACTCCACCACAGAATCGGGTCGTCCTCGCCGAACCACGGAAAGATGCCGCGCCGGTAGGCGGCCAGCAGCCATTCCGGGTCGAGCCGGCCGCCCGCCGCGAGCAGCCCGTTGGGCTCCCGCAGCGCCATCGACGGGGGCGGAAAATCCGGTTCGCCGTCGAGCCAGGGGATCATGACTCGGCAGGGATGATCGGGATCGACGGCCGGGCGCCAGGCGCCGGCGTCGGTCCCGCCGCGTCGTGGAAGGCCACCACGTGGTCCACCGCCAAGCGAATGCCGATCGGCTCGCCGATCGCGTGATTGTGGTGACTGGGGACCAGCGAAAGCACCCGCGCGCCGCTTTTCAGGCGCAGCGTATAAAGAATGTCGGCGCCGCGGAAGGCCTTGGCGACGACCTCGGCGCGCATCGTACTGCCGTCGTCATGCACGATGTCGTCGGGGCGCAGCAGCACGTCCACGTGACAGCCCAGGTTGCAGTCGCTGCAACCGATTCCGCACTCGACCGGGATCTTGCTCTCCAACACCCCCAGCTCCATGTCCACCTGCCGGTTGTTGAGCACGGTACCGGGCAGGAATACGCCTTGGCCGATGAAGTCGGCGACGAAGCGATTCGCGGGCCGGTGATAGAGGTTGTAGGGCGTGTCCCACTGCTGGATCCGGCCTTCGTGGATGATGCCGATCTCATCGGCGACGGCGAAGGCCTCGTGCTGGTCGTGGGTCACCAGAATCGCGGTCGTGCCCGACGACTTGATGATCTCCCGCACCTCGGTCGACAGTCGCTCGCGCAGGTCGACATCGAGATTCGAGAACGGCTCGTCGAGCAGCAGCAGGGCCGGGCGCGGCGCCAGGGCCCGCGCCAGGGCCACGCGCTGCTGTTGGCCGCCGGACAGTTCGTGGGGGTACTTGTGGCCCGCATCGGGCAGGCCGATGCGCTCGAGCAGGGCCTCGACCCGGGTCCGGATCTCGTCCGACGACACCTCGCGCAGGCCGAAGGCGATATTACGGGCGACGGTCAGATGCGGGAACAGCGCGTAGTCCTGGAACACCATGCCGATCCGCCGCTGTTCCGGTGGGGTGTGGTGACGGGCGTCGCTGACCACCCGGCCGTCGAGTCGGATGTGGCCGTCCACCAGGGCCTCGAAGCCCGCGATCGCGCGCAGCACCGTGGTCTTGCCGCACCCGGAAGGGCCCAGCAGGCAGCCGATGCGGCCCTGGTCGAGGGAAAATCCGAAGCCGTCCACGACTACCTGGCGGCCGAAGGCGAGGCGAAGCGAGTCTAGTTCGAGATGGGCCATGGCGCGTGCTCGGGGTATGCCGCCGAGCGCCGGGATCGGGATTGGCGACGATACACCTACTCAGGGTGCGGGCTTGGTAAACGAGATCAATTATAATTACGGTTTCGGTCCCGCGCGATGGGGCCCTCGTTTCCGGAGAATGCGAACTTGCCAGCGGCCCCCGCCCGTCGCCGATGGACGGCTTTGAGTCTGGGTGCCGCCGTACTGGCCCTGCTCGTGATCGTGCCGGTGCTGTCGGTATTCTCCAACGTGGTGGCTGGCGGGACCAGCGACACTTGGCAGCATCTGGCCGCGACCGTCCTGCCGGACTACGTCGGCAATACCGTGGTCCTGATCGTCGGCGTCGGTCTCGGCGTGTCGAGCATCGGCGTCACCACGGCGTGGCTGACGGCGATGCACGAATTTCCGGGTCGTCGCTTCTTCGAGTGGGCGCTGGTACTGCCGCTCGCGGTGCCGGCCTACGTCATGGCCTACGTGTACACCGATTTCCTGCAATTCGTGGGTCCGGTCCAGAGCTTCCTGCGCGAGACCTTCGGCTGGCGCGCGCGCGACTATTGGTTTCCGGACGTGCGGTCGGTCGGCGGCGCGGTCGCGATGTTCATGTTCGTGCTCTTTCCCTATGTCTACATGCTGTCGCGCAGCGCCTTCCTCGAGCGCGCCGGCGGCGTGCTCGAGGCCGGCCGTTCGCTCGGCCTCGGGCCTTGGGGCTGCTTCTTCCGGCTGTCGCTGCCGCTGGCCCGGCCGGCGGTGGTGGCGGGTACCGCATTGGCGTTGATGGAAACCCTGGCCGACTACGGCACGGTGTCCTACTTTGCGGTGCAGACCTTCACCACCGGCATCTACCGCGCCTGGTTTTCGCTCGGCGACCGGGTCGCTGCGGCCCAGCTCTCGGCCGCGCTGCTCGGATTCGTCATCCTGGTGCTGGTGCTCGAGCAGATCAGCCGCGGCCGCGCCCGTTTCCACAATACCTCGCGCCAACATCGTCCGCATCCGGGTCGGCGCTTGTCACCGCTGGCCGGCGCGCTGGCCGCCTTCGCGTGCTTCATGCCGCTCCTGTTCGGGTTTCTGATCCCCTGCGCACTGCTCCTGCACATGGCGATCGTGGAGGGCGACGCCCAATTCGGGCCGCGCTTCGTCGAACTGGCGGGCAACAGTTTCATCCTGGCGGTGGTGACCGCGGCGATCGCCGTCGTCTGCGCCGTGGTTCTCGCCTACGCCCGCCGCCTGTCGCCCGCCAACCTCGTCACCGCCGGTCTCAACCGGCTGGTCGGCCTCGGCTATGCGGTGCCGGGCACGGTGATCGCCGTCGGCGTGCTGATCCCGGTGACGCGCGTAGACAATCTGGTTGCCCAATGGTGGACCGCCGCCTTCGGCACCAGCCCCGGCCTGCTGCTGACCGGTGGCATCGCCGCCCTGGTGTACGCGTACCTGACGCGCTTCCTGTCGGTGGCATTGCATACCATGGACACCTCCCTGTCCAAGGTCACCACCAACATGGACGACGCTGCCCGCAGCCTGGGCTACGGCCAGTGGGCGACCCTCGGCCGGGTGCATCTGCCGATCGTCCGCGGTGCCTTGCTGACCGCGGCGCTGCTGGTCTTCGTCGATGTCATGAAGGAACTGCCGGCGACCCTGGTGATGCGCCCGTTCAACTTCGACACGCTGGCGACCCAGGCCTTCAACCTGGCCTCGGACGAGCGCCTGGCGGAAGCCGCCACGGCGGCGCTGACCATCGTCGCTGTCGGGCTGTTGCCGATGATCGTGCTGTCGCGCCAGATCGCGCGCCAGCGCCGTTCGGAGTGAGCGCGTGGCTCACCGCGTCGGTGCCTGCCGGCGCGCCGCCGAGCAGGCCGCACGCACGGCGTCGACGAGGGCCGAGAGCCAATGCCCTTGGCGATCCGCCGGATCGTGGCGGATCGCCTGAATCGGCCCCAGTTCGGCCTTGTGCCAGCCGATCAGCCGCACGTCGCCGATCTGCAGCGGAATGATCGGGCGCGCCAGTCGGCGGGCCATGGCCAGTTCCTTGTAGACCTCGTCCGATTCGAGCGCGGTGGCCGACATCAGGAACACCATGGCGTCGCAGCCCTCGATCGCACGGGCGATCTCGTCGCGCCAGCGGCTGCCACCGCCAATGTCCTCGCGGTCGAGCCAGACACCGAAGCCCTGATGCTCGAGTGCCGCCACCAATGCGTCGGCGATGGCGCCGTCGCTGCGCCGGTAGCTGACGAAGATGCGTCGGCGCACGTGGGTCAGCGCGATCGGCTCCGGCAGGTTCCAGGACCACATCTGCGGTGTCGTCGGCGGGACGCGCTCCCGCCCCGCGCGGCAGGCGGGTAACACGTGACGGTACAGTTCGTCGGTGGTGACGATGCCGTCGCCGTCGGCGTCGGCGCGGGCGCCGGTCAGGCCCTCGATCATGGCGCGGGTGAAGAAGCCGCCGTCGGCGTCGCCATAGCTCATCTCGTCGGCGGCGCAGGAACTGAGGGCGAAGAAACCATTGGGGACGCCCCGGTTGTCGGCGAAGAAGGCGCCGCTGTGGCAACCATCGAGCAGGATCACGATCCGGCGGCTCCTGCTGCGCCTGAGCACCGAGAGCACGAATTCGGCATCCAGGCAGGTGGCCTCGATGTACTCCGGATCGGCATCGCGCATCGGCAGATAGAGTTGGCCGCCGAGTCGCAGGCTGCAGCCGGAGTAGTAGATCAGCACGGTGTCGTCGGCCCCTGCCATGCGCGCGACCCGGGCGATCTCCCGGCGGGCCTGGATCAGTGGCGGTTCGAGCAGACTGGTGAGCGCGAAATCCGCACTCTCGCGATCCCCGAGGACGGCCGCCATCGCCGCCAGATCCTTGTCGATCGCCGGAACGTCGAACAGTCGGCTGCCGTCGGCAGCCTCGACACAGCCATTGCCGATCAGCACTGCGTAGCGCTTCGGCGCCTCGGGCTCGGGCGTCGTCGATTCTGTCGTTTCGTTGCCGATTGCCATATGGGGGCCTGCCTCTACCTGTGCTCAGTTTGGCGCATCGGCGCGACGGCGGCCAGCGAGTCGGCGCCGGCCCCAGCGCATCGCCGGCCGTTCGATCACGCGGCCGCTGATCGTCGCGGTGGAGGGCAGGGTGGCACGCGGTCGTCCTGGGTGCGCTGTCATCGGCACCCCCCTCCGGCCGTTGCGGTGGTGGGCCCAGCGCAGGCCGCCTTGCGGCTGTGGGCAATTCGACCGAGCCGCGGCGATCGTAAGCGGTGGGGCAGGATGTCGCCAAGAACCATGCCATTCGGGTGATGTCGTGCCCCTTTGATAAACTTATGCCGGCGCGTCCCCGTGCGGGTCGCCAATGTCGAATTCGAGCGAGTGATCGATGCCTTCTCCATGGCCCGAGCTGATGTCCGTCCGCATCGACCGTCGGCGTTTCCATGGCCTGATGCTGGCCTTGGGGGCTGTTGCCGTGACCGGCTGCGGCGGTTCTTCGTCCGACGGCAGTGGCGGCCAGAGCGGGGCGCCGTCGATCGACGTACAGCCGGCCTCGACCTCCGCGGCGGTCGGTGACACGGTTTCTCTCGAGGTCGTGGCCAGCGGCGACGGACTGCGCTATCAGTGGTTGCGCGACGGCGTCGAGATTCCCGGCGCGCGGTCTGCCCGGCTCGCATTCGTCATCCAGGCGGGTGACGACGGCGCGGCCTTCGCGGTCCGGGTCGAAAACGCCGGAGGGTCGGTGCTCAGTCGTGCGATTACGCTGGCGTTGCTGCCGCCAACGACCGGCATCCGGCTGATTGCGGGCCGGCTGGGCGGGTCTGGCCTGCTCGAGGCGACGGCTTCCGATGCGCGAATCGAACGGCCCTTGAGCGTCGCCGCCGGGCCCGGCGGCGTCATGGTCGTGCTTGCCAACGAAGCGATCTGGCAGATCGACGGGAGCGGGGTTGCACGCATCCTGGCAAGGGCCTTCGGCGATGGTGAAATCCGCGTCGACGCGCGCGGCAGCGTCATCCGGCTGTCCGGATCACGTCTCGCCCGTCTGGAAGTCGCGGCAGGAGAGCGGCAGTGGCGGTCGCTGGCGGTCGACGACACGGCGGCGCGCCTCGATCCCGGCCCGCAGCTGTTCGCATTGTCACGCTTGACCCTCGATGCCTCGGGGCGCATCCATCTATTTACCTCGGAGCGCACGATCGTTCGCCTCGAGGACGACGGCAGCCTCGCGCTGCTGGCCGGCCATCCGGCCAACGATTTTCGCGACGGCGTCGGGCAGGGGGCGGGCTTCGGCGGCAATATTCTGATGACTGCACTGGACGACGATCGGCTGCTGATCGTCGATGGCGATCGTGTTCGCACCGTGGACCCCCAGGGCGTCGTCGAGACGCTGCCCGATTCGCTGCCCTATGGATTGCCGCTGGTGCCGCAGGGGGAAGGGGTGCCCTTCGGCGAGATCGTCGCCGACGGCAACGACGGCGCATTCGCGGTCGCCGGCCATGCGATCGTGCGCATCGGCCTCGATGGTGGCTTCGCCCGCCTGGCCGGCGCCGAGCACGAAGCCGGCTTTGCCGATGGGGCCGGGGCACAGGCCCGCTTCCGTCGGCCGCAAAGCATCGGTGTCGATTCGCGTGGCATGGTGGTGGTGGCGGATCGGGACAACCACGTGGTCCGGCGTATCGACCCCGGCACGGGCGAGTGCGCCACCGCGGTCGCGGCGGCGGCATCTGCGGCCATCGTCGACGGCAGCGGAGTGGCGGCACGCTTCGAGCAGGTGGCGGCGGCATGCGGCGATCGAGCGGGCAACTACCATCTGGTCGAACGGCGGGGTGAGCGCCTGCGCACGGTCGCGCCGGATGGCCGCGTGACCACCCGATTCGCACGATTTCCGGTCGATGGCGGCCTGGCGGTCGACGCCGACGGCTACTTCTATGGGGTGCGCGATCGAAGCATCCTCCGGATCGCGCCGGATGGCTCCGAAAGCCTGCTGGCGGGGCGCGAGGGCGTCACCGGCTTTGCGGACGGGCGTGGCGCCGAGGCCACGTTCGCCAATCCACAGTCGCTCTGCGTCGATGCCGACGGCGCGCTGCTGGTGCTGGACGCGCCGCGGCGCGAACGCACGCCGGGTGTGCTCCAGATCGAGCCGATCTTCGATTTCATCTATGGGAATACGATCCGGCGGGTGGGCATGGATGGCGAGGTCACGACCCTGTTGGGCGAACCCGGTGGCCGTATCGAGCATGTCCTGATCGACTGGACGGATCCAGGAACGATCGAACGCGACGAGCAAACGGAATGGGTTCGCATGGCTTGCGGGCCGTCCGGCGACATCTACATCGCCGAGTCGCGGCTGCAGCGCGTCCACCGCGTTTCCCGGGACGGCACCGAAATCGATCGATGGCAGGTCGGACCGCTCGCCGAGCGTTGGATCCTGCCGGCACCGTACGACGGCGGTGGGCTGGCGGTACTCGCGGATGGTCGGGCCTACGTCGTCCGGGTTTCGGATAACGCCTTGCTGCAGTTGCGTCCGGGTGGTGTCGTGACGCCGGTGGTCGGCAGCGAGACGTCCGACGGCCGGGCCGCCGTGGGGGTGCGACTCGGCGCCCTCCCGGGCTCGCTGAATCGGGTCAGCGGCCTGGTCGCGATCGCGGCCGGCAGCCTGATCTGTTCCAGCGAAAATGCGGTATTGCGGATCGGTGTCGGCTGACGGGGGCGCAGGTGCCGAGGCGAGCGCTTGTCGCGGCTGGCGCCCGGTGCTTAAATCGAGCCCATGCGACTGTCGCGTTCGATTCCCGTGATGCTGCTCGCGCTCGCCGGCTGCAGTGACGATACCCGCCGCATGACGGTCACGGCGACGGCCTACACCTCGTCGGTCGGCGAGACCGACGCGACGCCGGATCTGGCCGCCTGGGGCGACCGCCTGAAGCCGGGCATGAAGGCGATCGCGGTGTCGCGGGATCTGATCGAGCAGGGGCTCGAGCACGGCACCGAAGTGCATATCGAGGGACTGGACGGCGCCTATGTGGTGCGCGACAAGATGAACCGCCGCTGGACGCGCAAGATCGACATCTACATGGGGCGCGACCGTGCGTCGGCCCGCGCCTGGGGCGTGCGCGAAGTGGAGATCCGCTGGCGGGACGATTGAGGCCGGCCGCCGTGGCCGGCTGCGAGGCGCACCTCTTCCTCAACCCGGATTTCGTTCGGCGATCAGGGCCGCGTCGATCGCCTTCGCTGCCTGGTAGGCGCTGCGGCGGCGAATGCGCTCCGCGTAGGCCTGCAGCGGCGCCAGCTCGGGCAGGGTGCCGAAGGCCAGCCCCCAATCGACGTGGCTGCCGACATACACGTCGGCCATCGTGAAGCGCTCGCCACAGACGAAGGCGTCGCGCGCGAGCTTGGCACACAGCACATCGACGACGCGGGCTGGGTCGCCACAGCCGAGTGTGCGCTGCTGCTCCGGAGTCGGCGCGATACCGAGGTGGGTCAGGCTCAAGGCCTGTTCGAGCGGCCCGGCGACGAAGAACAGCCAGCGGAAGTAATCGGCGCGCTCGGAGGCCTCGGGGGCCAGGCCGGCGGCGGGGAAGGTCTCGGCGAGATAGGCGCAGATGGCGGCCACCTCGGTGACCACCCGGCTTTCATGCACGATCGCCGGCACTTTGCCCATCGGGTTGATGGCAAGGTAGGCGTCGCCCTTCATGCGGTCCCCGTACTCGACGACGTGCGTCTCGTAGTCGGCGCCGGCCTCGTGCAGCGCCCAGCGGGCGATCTGCCCGCGCGACATCGGGTGGGTGTAGAACTGGATCTTCGACATCGTCGTCTCCCGGCGGAAGCTGCACCGCGTAACCGGCGCACCGTGCATGATGCCACGCCCGGCGTGGCGTCGCGGGGCCTCAGCGCGAGATCTGCAGAATGCGGCCGTCGGCGGCGTCGGTCAGCACGTAGAGCAAGCCGTCCGGGCCCTGTCGCACGTCGCGGATGCGTTCGTCGAGGTCGGTGAGCAGATGGGTTCGGGCACGCACGCGCGCCCCCTCCAATTCGAGATGCCACAGGCCGCGTCCCGCGAGGGCGCCGACGAAGGCGTCGCCACGCCATGCGGGCACGCGACCATGTTGGTAAAACGCAAGACCGCTGGGCGCGGTCGAGCGGGGCACCCAGGTGGTGACCGGCTGTTCCAGCCCCGGCCGTTCGCTGCCTCCACCGACCGGGGTGCAGTCGCTCGACAGGCTGCCGTAGTTGCAGCCGTAGGAAATCAGCGGCCAGCCGTAGTTCCGGCCCTTGCGGACGATGTTGAGTTCGTCGCCGCCCTGGGGGCCGTGTTCGACCGCCCACAATTCGCCGCTCGCCGGGTGGATCGCCGCGCCCTGAGGATTGCGATGACCATAGCTCCAGATCTCCGGTAGGGCGCCGTCCCGGTCGACGAAGGGGTTGTCTGGCGGGACCGACCCGTCGGTGCCGATGCGCACGATCTTGCCGAGATGGCTGCCCAGATCCTGGGCTTCCTTCGAATCGCCGGGGCGGTCGCCGTCCCGCTGACGTTCGCCGAGGGTCACGAACAGCGTGCCATCGGGTGCGAACACGAGGCGACCGCCGAAATGGCCGTTGCCGGCGAGCTTGGGCCGTTGGCGGAAGATGACGACGAGGTTGCCGAGGCGGCGATGGTCCGCCGACAGCACCGCGCGCGCGACGGCGGTTCCCTTGCTGCCGTGCTCGGCTTCCGCATAGCTCAGGTAGACGCGCCGGTTGTGGGCGAAGTCCGGATCGGTGGCGACATCGAGCAGGCCGCCCTGGCCCCCATAGGAGACTGCCGGCACACCTTCGATCGCCGCCGACAGCCGACCCTGCGCATCGACATGGCGGAGGCGCCCGGGTTTTTCGGTAACCAGCAGGCCGCCGTCCGGCAGGAAGGCCAGGCCCCATGGATAGGCCAGCCCGCGGGCGAAGGTGGTGACACGCAGGGTGGATTCGGAGGCCCCGACCTCGCTGCTGCCGCTGCAAGCTGCGGTCAGCACGGCGGCGGCCGAGAGTGCCGCCAGGGCAAGGGGAGTGTGCTTCGACGGGTGCATCGCGAGGCCTCGTTGGTTTGGGGGCGCCGGCCGGGGGGCGGGTCGCCGTGCCCGTTCGAGAAAATCGAAGGCGCCAAGTTCCGCACGGAGCGGGTCGCCGCCGGTTCAAGTTCGCCGCCTTGCAACCGATATGCCCCTTGTCGTCGTGGCCCCGCCGCGTCCGGGCGGGGGCGGGGCACGCGGCAATCCGGAATCCTCGCTGGAGACCAACGCGATGACGTTCGTGGTTCGTATTGCATTCGGCTTGCTGCTGGCGGTGAGCCAGACGTTCGCCCAGGCGGGCGAGACGCTCCGCATCGGCGGAACCGGCAGCGCCCTGGGTACCATGCAGCTGCTGGGCGAGGCCTTCGTGCAGCGACATGCCGGGGTCGATTCGATCAATGTTCTGCCGAGCCTCGGGTCCCCGGGGGGCCTCAAGGCGCTCGACGCCGGCGTGGTGGACGTGGCGGTGACCAGTCGTCCGTTGCGGGAGCACGAGCGGCGGCCCGATCAGCAAGTGTTCGAATACGGTCGTTCACCGTTCGGACTGGTCACCAGCCGGACCGACGTTCATCGGCTCAGCGCCCGCCAGGTCGCCGACATGCTCAGCGGCCGTGTACCCACCTGGCCCGATGGCCAGAAGGTACGCGTCGTGCTGCGCCCCGTGACCGATGGCGACAACCGCTACTTCGGCGAAATGGCGCCGGAGATCGCCGAAGCCCTCGAGATTGCCCATCGGCGCCCCGGCATGATCGTCGCGGCCACCGACCAGGATGCCGCCGACGAAGCCGAGCGACAACCGGGCTCGCTGGCCACCAATACCGTGGCCCTGCTGCGGGCCGAAGGCCGCCGACTCACCATGATCGCGTTGGACGACGCGGCGCCGACGCCGCAGGCCCTGGCCGACGGCAGCTATCGCTTCTACAAGCCGTACTTCATCGTGACCCGCAACGATGCTCCGACCATGATCCAGGATTTCGTCGCGTTCGTACGCTCGGACGAAGCACGCGCGATTCTCGAAGCCAATGGGCATCTGGTTGGGGACTGAGATGCGTCCGGGTATTCGTCGCCGATTCGCTGGGGCCGTATGGAACGGCTGCTGACGATCATCGCGACCTCGGTCGGATTGGCCGTGATGCTGGCCTTTCCGGCCGGCTATTACCTGCTGGGGCGGGCGGTGCTGGATGCCAAGCTCGAGTCCGAGGCGGAGATCAATGGCCGCATCGTCACGGAGTACGTCCAGTCGAACCCGAGGTTGTGGCGCTTCCAGCAGGAGCGTCTGCTGCAGCCACTGCATCTGAGGCCGGAGGACAGATCGCAGGAGATCCGCCAGGTTTACGACGCCGACGGCGCGCTGATCGCCGAGAGCCGCGATGAGTTGCGACCGCCATTGGTGGCGCGGGAGGCGCCGATCTACGATGCCGGCCTGGTCACCGGCAGCATCCGGGTGGTGCGTTCGCTGCGGCCTTTGCTCGGCCAGACCGCGGTGGCCGGCCTGGTCGGCGCAGTGCTCGCCCTGGCCGTCTTCCTGACCTTGCGCCAATTGCCGCTGCGCGCCCTGCGGCAGGCCATCGGGAAGCTCGAGAGCGAACAGCGCCATTCGCTCGCACTGGCCCAGGAAAAGGCCCATGCCGAGGCCGCGAACAGCGCCAAGTCCCAGTTCCTCGCGACCATGAGCCACGAGATCCGGACGCCGATGAATGGCGTGATCGGCCTCGCCGATCTGCTGCTCCGGACCGATCTGACCCCTCAGCAGCGCGCCCATGCCGAGCAGCTCGACCAGTCGGCCAAGGCCTTGCTGAGGATCATCAACGACATCCTCGACTTCTCCAAGATCGAGGCCGGACACATGGAACTCGACCCGACCGACTTCGATCTGCGCCGGCTGGTCGAGCAGACGGTGGCGACGGTGGTGCCCGCCGCCGACGAAAAGAACCTGCGGCTGTCCTTCCAGGTGCACCCGGAACTGCCCGGCCATGTGCGCGCCGACCACGGGCGCCTGCGGCAGATCCTGATCAACCTGCTCGGTAATGCGATCAAGTTCACCGAAGAGGGAAGCGTCGAACTGCGCTGCCTGCCGGCCGACGGCGGCGCGCACGAAGGATCGGGGCTGTCGATTCGCTTCGAAGTGCGCGATACCGGCATCGGCATCGACGCCGGCCGCCTCGGACGGCTGTTCAAGCCGTTCTCTCAGGGCGACGGCTCGATGAGTCGTCGCTATGGCGGGACCGGGCTCGGTCTGGCCGTGTCGCGGGAACTTTCCAAGCTGATGGGCGGCACGATCGGGGTGGACAGCACGCCGGGCCGCGGTTCGATGTTCTGGTTCACGATCCGGGCGGCCACGGCCGTCGACGCGCCCGAACGCGATGGCGCCGCCGAGGTCGGCACGGACGGCCATGGCGGCGATCGCCCCGATCTGGCCGGGCTCGAGGTGTTGCTGGCCGAAGACCATCCGGTCAACCAGGAGATCGCGCGGATCATGCTCGAGAGCCTGGGCTGCCGGGTCACCGTCGCGGCCAACGGCCGTGCGGCGGTCGAGGCGTTCTCGGGCGGCCGCTTCGACGTCGTGCTGATGGACTGCCAGATGCCGGAAATGGACGGCTTCGAGGCGACCTACCGGATCCGGGCGAAGGAGCAGGCCGGCGCCAGGACCCCGATTCTCGCGCTGACCGCGAACGCCATGGCCGGCGATCGCGAACAATGCCTCGCGGCCGGCATGGACGACTATCTGAGCAAGCCGATCCAGACCGACGAACTGGGTGCGGCGCTCGCCCGCTGGCATGGCAAGCGGGCGAGCCTAGACGGCGATCGGCCGGCGGAAATGGTGGAGGCCGCGACGCAAGGGCTCAGCCCGCGCGGCGAAAACTGAGGTTGTAGCGAAACGAACCGGTCAGCGCATGATGGCCAGCGTCCAGCGGCAGCACGCCGTGGTAGGCCAGGCGTGATGCACCGCCCCAGACGACCACGTCGCCATGCGCGAGGGTCGTGCGCAGCAGTGGGTCGCGGCGACGCGGGCCGCCGAACTGAAAGCGCGCCGGCAGGCCCAACGACAAGGACACGATGGGGTGGCACAACGCCCGTTCGTCGCGATCCTGGTGCGGCGAGAGCTTGGCGCCGGCCACGTAGCGGTTGATCAGGCAAGTGTCCGCCACGAAGGCCGGGTAGCCGGCGGCCTCGGCCGCCGCCGCCGCGACCGCGGCGAACACCGGCGGCAACGGTGGCCAGCGCCGACCGCTGAGGGGATCGACCGCGGTGTAGCGATAGCCCGACGGGTCCGAATGCCAGCCCCGGTCGCCGCAGCAACTCATCATCACGGTCATGGTGCAGCCACCGGGCGTCTGCATGTGGCGCAGCGGCGCCTGCCGCAGGATGTCGGCGAGCGTGGCGAGGACCGCCTCGGCACGATCGCACGCAAAGCGTGGCAGCAGCCATGCGCCGTCGCCCAGGCGCATGGGTTCGGGCTGCGTGGCGAGGTCGCGGAAGAGGTCGGGCGTGCTCATCGGGGACGGCAGTCTGCAAGGCTTCTCCGTTTCAGGATAGGCTCCGGTGGCCGGCCTGAAGCCGCCATGGCGTGCACGTCGGGTGGGACCACGTGTCATCGGGACGGCGTCGCGTCGGCCGTCAGGCCGCCGTAGCGCACCGTCAGGTGCGCACGATACGGGCCTGCGTCGAGGGCGCTGCCGGTTGCATGGCGCAACAGCTCGGGGGTCTCGAAGCGGCAGCCTTGGGACCATACCTGGGTGGCGAGCCAGCCGAAGATCGGCGCGAAGTCGCCGTCCGCCACGAGCGCGTCGAGATCGCCCAGCGCGGCCCGCATCGCCGCGAACAACTGGGCCGCGTAGATCGCGCCGAGGGTGTAGCTCGGGAAGTAGCCGAAGGCGCCCCGGCTCCAGTGCACATCCTGCAGGCAGCCGTCACGGTAGTTGCCCCGCGTGTCGAGCCCGAGCAACTCGGCCATCTGCTCGTCCCACATCGCCGGTACGTCGTCGGCCTCGATCTCGCCCTCGATCAGGGCGCGCTCGATGCGGAAGCGCGCCACCACGTGCAGCGGGTAGCTGGCCTCGTCGGCATGGACGCGGATCAGGCCGGGTTCGACGCGGGTCATCCGTGCATACAGGGCGGTGGGTTCGAAGGCCGCCCGCGGTCCGGCCGCTTCGATCAGCATGGGCGAGAGCAGGGCGCAGAAGGCCGGCGTACGTGCCAGCTGCATTTCGAGCCCCAGGCTCTGGCTCTCGTGGACGCCGAACGAGCGGGCACCGCCGACCGGCTGTTCGCGCCACGCCGCCGGCAGCCCCGCGACGTAGTGGGCGTGGCCGGTTTCGTGGATGGTGCTGTTGATGCCCTGCAGCAGCGCGTCCTCGCGGAAACGGGTGGTGATGCGAATGTCGTCGGCGACGCCGCCGGTGAACGGGTGCGTGCTCTCGTCGAGGCGGCCGTGCTGAAAATCGAATCCGAGCCGGGTGGCCAGGCTGCGGGCGATGCGACGCTGGGTCTCGATGTCGACCTTGCCGAGGGGCACGAGCGCGCCGCTGCGCCCGCGTGCTTCGGCGATCAGGGTCGGCAGCCAGGTCGTGAGTCCGTCGAAGATCGCGCTGACCTGGGCCGAATCGATGCCTGGCTCGAAGCGCTGGAGCAGGGCGTCGTAGGGGCTGCAGCCAAGAGTGCCGCCGAGCTGCCTGGCTTCCGCCCGGCTGAGTGCGACCACCTCGCGCCAGGCCGGCAGGTAGCCCGCCCAGTCGTTGTCGAAGCGCTGCCGGCGCCAGCCGAGTTCGCACTTCGCGCTAGCCATCGTGCGGCGCGTCACGATCTCGGCCGGCACCGCGTTGGCCTCGATCCAGTCGCGCCGCATTTCGCGCAGATTGGCGGTCTCCCATTCGCCGAGGCTCTCCTGCGCGGCGGCGTCGAGCAGGGCGCCGATGGCGGGGTCGGTGCGCAGCTCGCGTGCCAGCAACTGCAGTTCGGCTTCGGCAGCGGCGCGAGCACCGACCCCGCCCGGGGGCATCAGGGTGGCGCGGTCCCAGGCCAGTATTGCACTGGCGTGGCCGATGCGATGCAGGCGGGCGTGGCGTCGGGCGAGTTCGTGGTAGGGGCTGGTCGATGGCATGGCGGGAGGCTCGGAGTCGTTTCGCGTGCACACGTGCGGCTGCCGTTCGTTCCGGCGCGGCGGCCGGTGCGCGAATTGCCGCTCGAATAATCGCAAATGCATGGTATAGAAGAGCGGTTCGGAAAGCCGCGGGATGCAGCAATGTCGACGAAATTCAAGATCGCCTTCGATGGTAACTTGCGGCAAGGCGTCGATCAGGCGCAAGTGGTCGCGCAGCTCGTCTCGCGCTTCCGCATGCCCGAAGACAAGGCGGCACGCCTATTCGCCGGCGAGCGGACGATTCTGAAAAAGGGGCTGGACTCGAAGCAGGCGCAGAACTACGTGCGCCAACTCGCGGCGATCGGCATGGAGCTCGAAGCGCTGGCCGAGGCCGATGGCGACGGCCTTGCGCCGCCCGTTGCCGCGGGTGCCGAGGCGGTGGGCGGCGACTACCGGATCGTGTTTGCCGGCGGACTGCTCGACGGGCATTCGCGCGACGTGGTCATGGCTGCCGCGCGCGAGCGCCTCAAGCTGGGCGACGGCCAACTCGCCCAGGTCTTCTCCGGTCGCGAACTGGGGCTCAAGCGGGGGCTCGACGAGGCCGGCGCCCGGCGCTACCTCGAATTGCTCCGCGGTCTCGGCATGAATGCCTGGAGCGATCCGCCGCTGGGCGCAACGACCCACCCGGCAGCCGTTGCCGAGGTGCCCGCGGCCGCCGGAGCGGATGCGCCCGGTCGCGCTGCCGAGGATGCCGACGCACACATGTCGGCAGCCGAATACCGCGCCGAACCGTCGGTGCAGGACGACAGTGAAGACGACGTCGAGCGCAGATTGCTCGAAGCCATGAGCGCCGAATTCGAGCTGCCCGCGCCGCCTGGCCAGGAGGCAGGCAGCGGCGGCGATGGCGACGAGGCCTTGCAGCAGATGGCCGCCACCATGCTCAATGCCGACGCGTTGATGATGTACGAGCACGAGATCGCCGAGGCCGAGAGCCGCATGATGGCGCAGGTCGCCGAGATCGCCCCGAACGAGGCCGAAGCGGCGGCCGAAGTCGCCGGGTTGCCCGAGACTGCACCAAGCCCTGCCGATGATCCGCCATCCGGCGGCCCGTCGGAGGCCGCCGCGCCGTCCGAGAACACCGTCGCGGCGCGTCCGGCGCTGGACCAGACCATGGTCGTGGCGGCGGACGATGCCGCCGCGCTCGCCGCTGCGGTGCGCGCCGCAGCGCCGGCGCCGGCGCCCGCGCCGACCGTTGCCGCCACAGCGGCAGTCTCGGCGCCGGCCGTGGCACCCGCGGCGGCAGCGGCCGGCGCGCCTGCGCCGATTGCCGAGGCGGCCGCCAGCGGGCACGACGGTGACGACACGTCCGCCCCCCTCAAGCTCGCGTTGCTGGTCGCCGCATTGGCGCTGGCCGGTCTCGCGGCCTGGTTGGTGATCGGCCCCTGACGCCATTTCGGCAAGCGGCCGTAGCGGTTGTCGGCAGCCCCGCGACGGGTCGGGCACCGAGGCCATCGGGTACAATCGGAC
The DNA here is from genome assembly GCA_020445785.1 of Rhodocyclaceae bacterium. Taxonomy (GTDB): domain Bacteria; phylum Pseudomonadota; class Gammaproteobacteria; order Burkholderiales; family Rhodocyclaceae; genus Cognatazoarcus. The sequence continues at coordinate 10,134 of JAGRFZ010000065.1, read as the reverse complement.
ACACTGCCCCGTGCCCTCGCCGGGCGCGCGACCACCGACCAGAATGCCCATGAAAAGCGCCGACATCCGCAAGAAATTTCTCGAGTTTTTCGCGTCCAAGGGTCATCAGATCGTGGCCTCCAGTTCATTGGTGCCCCACGACGATCCGACGCTGCTGTTCACCAACGCCGGCATGAACCAGTTCAAGGACGTGTTCCTCGGCTTCGACAAGCGCCCCTACAGCCGTGCCACCACGTCGCAGAAATGCGTTCGCGCGGGCGGCAAGCACAATGATCTCGAGAACGTCGGTTATACCGCGCGGCATCACACCTTCTTCGAGATGCTGGGCAACTTCAGCTTCGGCGACTACTTCAAGCACGACGCCATCACCTACGCCTGGGAATTGCTGACCGATGTCTTCGGACTGCCGAAGGACAAGCTCTGGGTGACCGTCTATGCGGAGGACGACGAGGCCTTCGCGATCTGGACCGATACGGTTGGTGTGCCGGCCGAGCGGGTCATCCGCATCGGCGACAACAAAGGCGCGCGCTACGCGTCGGACAACTTCTGGATGATGGGCGATACCGGGCCCTGCGGCCCGTGTACCGAGATCTTCTACGACCACGGCCCCGAAATCTGGGGCGGCCCACCGGGCTCGCCCGAAGAGGACGGCGACCGCTACATCGAGATCTGGAACAACGTCTTCATGCAGTTCAACCGCGATGAGGCCGGCGTCATGCACCCGCTGCCGAAGCCGTCGGTGGACACCGGCATGGGCCTCGAGCGCATTGCTGCGGTGCTGCAGCACGTGCACGCCAATTACGAGATCGACCTGTTCCAGCACCTGATCGCCGCCGCTGCCCGTGAAACCCGCTGCGAGGATCTGGACAGCCCCAGCCTCAAGGTGCTGGCCGACCACATCCGTGCCTGCGCCTTTCTGCTCACCGACGGCGTCATTCCCGGCAACGAGGGGCGTGGCTACGTCTTGCGACGCATCATCCGCCGCGCCATCCGCCACGGCTACAAGCTGGGCGCCCGCGCCGCCTTCTTCCACCGGTTGGTGCCGGACCTGGTGGCCGAGATGGGCGAGGCCTATCCCGAACTGACCGCAGCCCAGGTGCGGGTGATGGACGTGCTCAAGCAGGAAGAGGACCGCTTCTTCGCGACCATCGAGCATGGCATGGCGATCCTCGACGGCGAACTGGCCGAGATGGAAAAGGGCGGTGCCACCGTGTTCGACGGCGAGACCGCCTTCAAGCTGCACGATACCTACGGTTTCCCGCTGGATCTGACCGCGGATGTCTGCCGCGAGCGCCAGGTGTCGGTGGATTCCGAGGCTTTCGATGCCGCGATGGCGCGCCAGAAGGAGCAGGCCCGTGCGGCCGGCAAGTTCAAGATGGCCGCCAATCTCGACTACGAAGGGCCGGCCACGACCTTCCACGGCTACGACACGCTGGAGACAGGCGGCAACGTGCTGGCGCTGTACCGGGATGGTGCGCCGGTCAATGAACTGGCCGAGGGCGAGATCGGTGTCGTCGTGCTCGACGACACCCCGTTCTATGCCGAGTCCGGCGGCCAGGTCGGCGACCGCGGCGAGCTGCGTGGCAGCCACGGCATCTTCGCGGTCGAGGATACCCAGAAGATCCAGGCCAGCGTGTTCGGCCACCACGGCGTGGTCACCACCGGCAGCTTGCGCGTCGGCAACGGCGTCCAGGCCCGCGTCGACATGGCGGCCCGCGCCGCGACCGCGCGCAATCACTCGGTCACCCACCTCATGCACAAGGCGTTGCGTGAGGTGCTGGGCGATCACGTGCAGCAGAAGGGATCGCTGGTGGACCCCGACAAGACCCGCTTCGATTTCGCCCACAGTCAGCCGCTGAGCGCCGATCAAGTACTGGCGGTGGAGCGCCGCGTGAACGACGAGATCCTCGGCAACACCGCCACCGAAGCCCGTCTGATGGCGCTCGAGGCGGCCCAGAAGACCGGCGCGATGATGCTGTTCGGCGAGAAGTACGGGGACGAGGTTCGGGTGCTGTCGATCGGTAGCTCGACCGAGTTGTGCGGTGGTACCCATGTGGGTCGCACCGGTGACATCGGTTTGTTCAAGATCACGATGGAGGGTGGCGTCGCTGCCGGTGTACGCCGCGTCGAGGCGGTCACCGGCGCCAATGCGCTGCGTCTGGTGCAGCACCAGCAGCAGACCCTCGACCAAGTGGTCGGTGCCCTCAAGGCCCAGCCGGCGGAGGTCGTGCAGCGGGTGGCCCAGGTCGTCGACAGCGTGCGCGCGCTGGAGAAGGAGGTGGCCCGGTTGAAGTCGAAGCTGGCGTCCAGCCAGGGCGACGACATCGCCGACCGGGCGGTGGCGGTCAAGGGGGCCAAGGTGCTGGCGGCGCAGATCGACGGCGCCGACGTGCCGCGCCTGCGGGAAACCATGGACAAGCTCAAGGACAAGCTCGGCAGCGCGGTGATCGTGCTGGCCACTGCCCAGGGCGACAAGCTCAGCCTGATCGCCGGCGTGACCAAGGATCTCGTCGGCAAGGCCAAGGCCGGCGATCTGGTCAACTTCGTCGCGCAGCAGGTCGGCGGCAAGGGTGGCGGCCGTCCCGACATGGCCCAGGCCGGCGGCAGCCAGCCCGACCGCCTGCCGGCGGCGCTGGCATCGGTGCAGGCATGGGCCGAGGAGCGGCTCTGAGCGGATCGCGCCATGCCGCCCACGAGGGCCGCCTGCCGGCGGCCCTTCTTCTTATCATGACGCCATGAGCCGATACCGCTTCTGCCCCTGCTGCGGCAGTCCGCTGGAGGAATTCCCGATTGCGGGCTGCCTGCGCCAGACCTGTGCCGACATGCGCTGCGGCTGGGTGTTCTGGGACAATCCGGTGCCCGTCGTCGCCGCCATCGTCCAATGCGAGGACCGCGACGGCGCCGTGCTGCTGGCCAGAAACGTGGCCTGGGAGCCGGGCAAGTTCGCGCTCGTGACCGGCTTTCTCGAGCGCAACGAGGACCCGGCCCATGGCGTCGTGCGCGAGGTCCGCGAGGAAACCGCGCTCGAGGTCATCGACCGCTCGCTGGTGGGCCTCTACCCCTTCGAGCGCAAGAACGAGTTGCTGCTCGCCTACCATGTCCGCGCTCGCGGCGAGATCGTGCTCAACGAGGAACTGGCCGAATATCGCCTGATCGCGCCGGAAAAGCTCAAGGCCTGGGAATACGGCACCGGGCTGGCAGTACGGGACTGGCTGGCCGGCCGCGGCGCCTGAGGAAGAGGCCGCACGGAGCCGCGGCTGCCATACGGGGGCGTGAGTGCTCGGCAAGGCGAGCGACCTTCGGCGGGGCCGACGCTCAGGGCGAATTTCGGCCGGGCGTGCGTCCGCGCCGGCCCCGGTGGGTCAGCACGTCGTCCTGCAGGCCATAGTCCTTCAGCTTCTGGTACAGCGTACTCTTGGCGATTGCCAGCTGGCGTGCGGCCTCGGTCAGGTTGCCTCCGGTGGAGGCGATGGCGTGGCGAATGCATTCGGCCTCGGCTTCGCTCAGGCGACCGCCCGACGCTGCCGCCGCGATCGAACCGCAGCCGGTCGCGTCCACGTCGAACTCCGGCGGCAGGTCGTGAAGGCCGATGCATTCGCCGTCGCTGACCAGCAGCATGTTTTCGATCACGTTGCGCAGTTCACGTACGTTGCCGGGCCAGGAATAGCCGGCCAGTCGCTCATGAATCTGCGGGTCGATGCGCGGAAGCGGTACCGCATGGCGTTCGGCGAACTGGCCCAGGAACAGGTCGGCCAGCACGCGAATGTCGCCGTCGCGATCCCGCAGCGCCGGGATGCGGATCGAGGTCACTGCGACGCGGTAGTAGAGGTCCATCCGGAATCGGCCGTTTGCGACCTCCTGCCGCAGATCGCGGTTGGTGGCGGCGACCAGGCGAAAGTCGACCTTGCGCGGCGTGTTCTCGCCGAGGCGGTAGATCTCTCCCTTCTCGAGCACGCGCAGCAGGTGAGGTTGCAGGTCCAGCGGCATCTCGCCGATCTCGTCGAGAAACAAGGTGCCGCCGTCGGCGGCTTCGATCTTGCCGACCATGCCGCCCCGTCGTGCACCCGTGAACGCGCCTTCGGCGTAGCCGAACAACTCGCTCGCCAGCAGTTCCCGCGACAGGCCGCCGCAATTCACCGGCACGAAGGGGCCATCCCCGATCGGACTGCCCTGGTGGATGCCCTGGGCGAACTCTTCCTTGCCGACGCCGGTCTCGCCGAGCAGCAGCACCGGCACTTTGGAGCGGGCCAGCAGCCCGGCCTTACGGATCACCGCCGCCAGCTTGGCGTCGGCGGTGACGATGTGGCCGAAGCCGGGCAATGGCGCTTTGGCGTCCTCGTGGCCAGGCCTGCGGCCGCGGCTGCGGCCGATCGACGGCAACGGCAGGATCAGCAAGGTGCCGATGTGCTCGCCGTGTTCGAGCACCGGCGCCAGCCATTCCGCGCGCATCCAGACGGGCAGTGCGGACAGGTCGCCATCCAGTGCCAGGGCCGGAATGCGCCTGGGGTGGGCCAGGTCCAGGTCGGCGCCGAGTGCGGCCAGCGCCATCTGGGCATTGCCGTTGGCCTTGACCGGGTAGCCGCGCCGGTCGAACAGCACGACGCTGTCGGTCGTGGAGTTCCAGTACGGCAGCGCCGATTCGACCAGGCGCAGGCGCAGTTCGGTCTCGCGCATCTTGAGCCGGCTCTCGATCCGGTTGGCGGTGGTGACCACCAGTGCCAGACTCTGCCGGTTGTAGGTTTCCGAGAGGCCGGAGACGTCGACAACGCCGAGAATTTCACCGTCGCTCGGATGGCGGATCACCATCGCAGAGCAGGTCCAGCGTTTGATTCCGGCACAGTAGTGCTCGGCCGAATGGATCTGCACCGGTTCGCCGACCGCGAGCGCCGTGCCGATCGCATTGGTGCCGCAGATGCGCTCGCTCCAGGCGACACCGGGCAGCAGGTGGATATTCTCGGCCGAACCCCGGGTGCGGGTATCGCCCTCCATGCTGAGGATGGTGCATTGGGTGTCGGCGAGCGCCATCACGGTGCCGGTCTCGGCCAGGAAGTCGCGCGCGCAGGCCATCACCGGCGCGCCGGCCTGCAGCAGTTCGGCGTGGGTGTTGCGCAGCGATTCCAGCCGCGACTCGCCCACCGGCGGCGGCGCGCTGCGCTTGTCCGGATCCACGTTGTGGTCGCGGCAGCGCTGCCACGAGCCTTCGACCAGGCTGCGCAGGGCGTCGTCCGGTCGGCCGCTGCCGTCCAGGAATCGCTCCCAGGCAGCCATCACGGCCGTGTCGTTGCCGGGCTCACTGAAGCGCCGGTCGTCGGGTGTCCATCCCATCCGTCTCGTCTCCTCCAAAGGGAAGCAGTGGTCGGGCTGCACCTCGGCAGCCGGCGACCGCCCGTGCCGTCGCCGTCAATCCCTGCTTCTTCCAGCTTGCGCCGAGCGACCCGTGTGACCGGCCGGCGGCTGCTTTGTTGTTAGCTTAGCAAGTGGAGTGCCATCGCGTCGGCGGCGATGGGGGGAAAGTCGTGGGGCGGCTTTGGACGTCCGAGGGCCCGAATGGAAGACGGCAGCGGTGTTCGATTTTCGAACGCCGCTGCCGGGTCGTACGTTCGAAAGTCGAACGTATCCGCCGCGTCCCGTCAGGGGCTTGCCGGCTCGGCGTCGCGACAAGCGCGCAGCTCGTCCAGCGCCGCCGGGTTCTCGAGGGCGCCGAGATCGCCGGGCGCTTCGTCGAGCCACGCGGCGCGCACGACGCGGCGCAGGATCTTGCCGTTTCGGGTCCGTGGCAGCGAAGCCACCGCCAGCACGCGGGCCGGTGCGAGCGGCTTGCCGAGCTTGTCCGCCACGTGGGCGATCAGCGCCTGTTCGCAACCGCCCCAGTCCCGGGTGGTTGTGGCGGCCGGTTCGGCCAGCGTCACGAAGCAGTTCGCGACCTCCCCCTTGACGGCATCCGGTACGCCGATCGCGACGGCCTCGGCGACCAGCGGATGGTCCACCAGCGCCGACTCGTATTCGGCCGGTCCGACCCGCTTGCCGGCGATCTTCAGGGTGTCGTCGCTGCGGCCCTGGATGAACCAGTGACCTTCCGCGTCGATCCGCGCCCAGTCCCCGTGCACCCAGGTGTCGGGCCAGCGCGACCAGTAGCTGTCGAGGTAGCGTGCCGGGTCCCGCCAGAAACCGTGGGCCATGCCGGGCCAGGGGGCGCGCAGCACCAGTTCCCCGACCTCGCCGGCCGGGCCGCCGACCAGCGACTCGCCGTCGGCATCGACCACGTCCGCCTGCATCCCGGGGATCGGCCCGGCAAAGCCGCAGGGCTTCTGTGGCAGCCCGGCGAAGCAGGCCAGGATGCCGCCGCCGATCTCGGTGCCGCCCGAGTAGTTGATGATCGGGCAGCGAGTTTCGCCGACGGTGTCGAACAACCAGTGCCAGGGAGCTTCGTTCCAGGGTTCGCCGGTCGCGCCGAAGACCCGCAGTGTGTCGAGCTGACCGGGCCGCGGCAGGCCGGCGTCGCCGGCCGCCATCAAGAGCCGCACCAGGGTCGGCGACAGGCCCAGGTGGGTCAGCCGGTGGCGTTGTGCCAGCTGCCACAGGCGGCCCGCCGTCGGGTGATCGGGCGTGCCCTCGAACAGCGCCAGCGTGGCGCCGCGCAACAGGCCGCCGAAAACCAGCCACGGGCCCATCATCCAGCCCATGTCGGTGACCCAGGAGAGGCGATCGCCGGCTTTCAGGTCGAAGGCCATCAACAGGTCCTGGGCGGCCTTCAGTGGAAAGCCGGTGTGTGTGTGTACGACGCCCTTGGGGCGGCCGGTGGTGCCCGAGGTATAGACGATCATCAGCGGCGTGTCGGCCGCATGGGTGGCCGCTCCGGACGCGGGCCGGTGGGCGGCCAGCAGGCCGTGGTAGTCCCACTCGCGCCAGCGCCCTTCGCCATGCCCGGCCCAGGGCCTGCCGAGCCGCGGCACCACCAGCAGGTGCTGCAGGGCCGGCGCGGCGGCGGCCGCTTTGCGCGCTTCGGACAGCATGTCGACCGGGCGGCCGCGGCGCAGGTAGCCGTCGGCACACACCAGTACGCGGGATTCGCTGTCCTGCAGCCGGCCGGCCACGGCGTCGGCGCCGTAACCGGAGAACAGCGGCAGCACGACCGCGCCGAGGCGGGCGGCGGCCAGGAACAGCGCCGCGGTCTCGGGCAGCATCGGCAGATACATCGCAATGCGGTCGCCATGGCCGACGCCGATGCCGGCCAGCGCGGCCGCCAGCCGGCGGGCCTCCAGGTCCAGTTCGCCGTAGCCGAAGCTACGGACCTCGCCGTCGTCGCCTTCCCACACCAGAGCCTCGCGGTCGGGCTCGTCGCGGGCCACGCGGCCGACCAGGTTGTCGAACAGGTCGAGCTCGCCGCCGACGAACCAGCGCGGCCACATCGGGCCGCCGGACAGGTCGCACACGCTGCGGTAGCGGCGGCTCCAGCGGATGCCGAGGGCGTCCTCCACCTCGGCCCAGAAGCGCTGCGGTTCCTCGGCAGCGCACACGTGCAGCGCGGCCAGGTCGGCGTGGCCGTAGGCCTGCAGGAAACCATGCAGCGCGGTGTCTTCGAAGCGCGTCCCGCGCGCCAGGTACATCTCGGTCATCGAATCGTCCCCGCGGCGGACCGGATCGCGGCCGATCCGCTCGAAAAAGCCCCCGGCGGTGCCGGCACGCGGCCGCCGGGGGAAGGAGGGTGAGAGTTGGCAGGCGCTCAGGCGGCCTTCTCCGGCACCGGCAGGCCGACCCACTCCTCGTAGAAGGCCTCGATGTCGGGCTCGAAGTCGTGGATCACCGGGTACCAGGGTGTCGGCGCCTCGACGTCGTGCAGCGTGCCGCAGCTCGGGCACAGGTACTCGCGATAGACCTGCCACTGGGTATCCGGGGCCATCAGCTTCGGATAGACCTCGGTCATCGCCTCCTCGGTGTCGCGCACGTGGATCGCAGCGTGGAGCTTCCAGTTCTCGCGGTAGTCGCAGAACTCGTGGCCGCAGTCGCAGACGGTCTTCCACTGCTTGGTCTCGGCGGACTGCACGATGTACAGATGCGGCCCGAGCGGCAGCACGATGCGGTCCTTGAAACCGACCCGCGACTGCAGCGCCGCCAGGTACTGCTCGAAGCGGCTGCCGTCCTTGGGCATCGAGAGCATGCGGAAGGTGGTATCCCAGTCGAGCTTGCCGTCGACCAGGTTGGCGACCTGTTCATTGGTGTAAGACATTTCTTGCTCCTTGATTCAGATGACGGTTGGCGCTCGGCTCACTCTTCGACCTGCACGACGGTGGTGACGTCGGGCATCAGCGAGAGGTCCATGCGGTGCTTCGAGCCGTAGGTCGGCAGGTTCAGCTCGGACTCTTCGAGCTTCCAGTCGGCCGGCAGATCCCAGAACGCCTTGAACTCGCGGGTGAACTTCTCCGACAGCGCGAAGCTGGTGGCGAACATGTGCTGCACCTGCACCGCCGCATGCTTGTTCAGGATGCGGTCGCGCTCCTCCTTCATCCACACGCGGGTCGGCACCGAGCGGGCCAGACGCTCCTTGCGCATCTCGGCGCGGCGCGCCTGGGTCTTCGCGGCATCGACCGTGTAGAAGCCCTTGTCGTCCTGCGTGAACACCGCGCCGTAGACCTTCTGCGCGTATTCCGGCAGCAGGAACTTCTGGTTGAGGTCCTCCTCGATCGCCTTCGGCTCCCGGTCGATCGGATCGCCGAAGCCCGGCCCGCCGCGCAGGTAGTTCAGGTACAGGTCGTGGTTGTCGTAGCAGTCCTCGGTGGTGACGCACTGCTTGTCGCGCTTGACCACCGCGGTGGCGTCGATGTGGCGCTCGTAGTCCGGACGGGTCGGATCGATGTCGCCGCCCAGCGGCAACGAGTCGCCGATCGCGATGCGGTTTTCCAGGCCGGTCTTGTGCGCTTCGAAGCGGTAGCCGGTGGCGGAGGGGTAGCCCCCCATCATGCCCCAGTCGCTGTTCATGAAGCCGTTGCCCATGAAGAACATGGTCCAGTCCTGGGCGTTCCACACCATGCGCAGCGTCTCGAAGCCGCAACCGCCGCGGTACTTGCCGTAGCCGCCGGAGTTGGCCTTGACGTTGCGGCCGAGGTAGAGCAGCGGCTCGGCCATCTCCCAAATCTCGATGTCGCCCATGTCGCCTTCCGGGTTCCAGATCGCGGCGGCGTGGTTCAGGCCGTCCTTGATCGCGCAGGCGCCGGTGCCGCAACTCGAGGCTTCGAAACTATTCACCGCGTGGATCTCGCCGTCCTGGTTGATGCCGCCGCCCTGCAGCCAGTTCGAGGTGTTGGCGTTGCCGGCATTGACCTCCTCCAGGTAGCCGCGGCTGAAGTAGGCCTGGGAGAGGCCGCGCCACAGGGCTGCCCAGCCGGAGACCAGGAAGTGCCAGGCATAGGCGTGGCCGGTGCGGCGGTCGTCCGGGTTGCACCAGGTGCCCTTCGGCAGGCGGAACTCGGTGGCGAAGTAGGCGCCGTCGTTGATGCGCTGGGTCGGCACCAGGGTCTGGCACATCATCACCCAGATGCCCGAGGTGAAGGCCACCTGGTGGGCGTTGAAGGTATGCCAGCCCCAGCGGCTCGCGCCCTCGAAGTCGAGCCGCCACTTCCCGTCCGGCTTGATCGTCATCTCGCACGGCGAGTGCATGATCGAGTCGAGCTTGGCGAAGGCGTTGGAGACCTGCACGTCCTCGTGCTTGTAGGGCACGTCGACGAAGGACACCTTGCGGTACTTGCCTGGCAGCGTCATCGCCTTGATGCGGCTCTGCAGGCCGCGGCGGCCCTCTTCGATGACTTCGTAGGCGAACTTCTCGTAGGCCTCGATGCCGTCGGCGCGGATCACCTCCTCGACCAGTTCGCGGATCATGTGGCAGCCGGCGATGCGGGTCTTCTCGTCGAGGATCCAGTACTTCGGCGTGCGCACCGAGCGCTGTGATTCGTGTAGCCAGTCGCGCAGCGGTTCGTCGTTGATGCCGGTCTTGCGGCAGGTGATCATGTAGCCGTCGCCGAAGCGCTGGGTCTGACCGGTGGACATCGAGCCCGGCGTCACCGAGCCGGTGTCGATGACGTGGGTGACGCCGCCGACCCAGCCGATCAGCCGGCCTTCCCAGAAGATCGGCACGATGGT
>JAGRFZ010000064.1 GCA_020445785.1 Rhodocyclaceae bacterium | reverse complement strand
TGTGCTCTGGTCTTTGTGCTCGGCTTCTTCATCGACTTCTTCGATATGGCCTTCATCCGGCTGCCGTTGTTCGCGCCGGTGGCCGAGAAGCTGGGTATTGTCATGGTGTGGGTCCTGGTGCTGATCGGCATGAACATGCAGACCTCGTTTCTGACGCCGCCATTCGGTTTTGCGTTGTTCTACCTGCGCAGCGTCGCGCCGGTGAAGGCCTACGACGACGCGGTCACCGGCAAGCGCATCGAGGGCGTCAAGACCGTTCAGATCTATCGCGGTGTGATCGCCTTTATCGTGATCCAGGTGATCGGCCTGGGCCTGGTGCTGACCTACCCGCAACTGGTCTCGGGCAACCTGGACGAGAAGAAGAAGGTCGATCTCGACACCATAGAGATCAATGTCGAGTCCTTCGATTCCGGTGGCTACGGCGCCAGCCCGTTCGATTCCGGCTATGGCGCACCGGTGCAGATCCCGGGGCCGGACGGCAATCCGGCAGCCGGCGAAGAAGCGCCGCCCGAAGGTGGCTCCGGACTCCAGGGCCTGGAGCCCCCCGATCCCAATCAGGCCATCATGGACGCGCTGCAGGGCGAGGCGGGAGCGGCACCGGGCGATCCGCCGCCGGCCGACGCCGCCGGCGAGGGCGGGCAGGGGGCGCCGATCGACCCCAACCAGGCGATCATGGACGCGCTGAGGCGGGAAGCCGGGGCGCAGCAGTGACGCAACCGGCGGGCTGCCACGCGGCGTCGCGGCGGCCCGCATCGGCACCGCTGCCGTCCCGCCCGGGAACCAAGTGGCGGTACGTCGATCCCTGAGGGAAAGCACTCCGGAGAATCGGCATGCGTTGGACCATTCCGGCGGCCCTGGCCGCCACGCTGAGCGCGGGCGTCGCCCTGGCGCAGCCGCTGTCGCCGACACCGCGCGACGTCGAAGGCCCGTATTATCCCGACATTCTGCCCGCAGACAGCGACAACGATTTGACCGTGATCCGTGGCAAGCAGTCCGCCGCCCGCGGCCGACGAATCCGGCTCGAGGGACGGGTCGTCGATCGCGCAGCGAGGCCACTCAGTGGGGTGCGCATCGAGTTGTGGCAGACCGACGCCGGCGGCCGCTACATTCATTCCGGCGACCCGCTGCGCGCCGAGCGCGATCCCGCCTTTCAGGGATTCGGTGCCGCACTGACGGACGAGCAAGGGCGCTACGCCTTCCGTACCGTGGTCCCGGCCGGCTACGCCTCTCGCCCACCCCACTTCCACCTGCGGCTGCTGCGCGGCGAGCGGGCGTTGCTGGTGACTCAGCTCTACCTGCCGCGGCGCAGCGGAGAACGCGGCATCGGCCCTGGCCGCCTGTCCCTGCGGGAAGCCGCCCAGACCGTACGGCTCGAACCGGCGGCGGCGGACGCCCTGGTCGGCCACTTCGATTTCGTCCTCGACCGGAGCGCGGAGTAGGCGACGACGCCCCGCTGGGCGGGGCGTCGAGTTGCCGTCAGCGCGTGTCGCTCAGCGCTTGCGGCTTTGCATGAAGCGATCGAAGTTGCCCTCGGTGACGCTCGCCCACAGGGTCTGGTCTTTCTGGAACGCGGTCATGTGGTCGTGGATCTTCTTGAAGTTGGCGTTTGCCTTGCCGACTTCGTCGTAGACCTCCATCGCGGCCTTGTAGCAGGCCTCGAGCACCGGCAGCGGGAACGGACGCAGCTGGGCGCCACCCGCCACCAGTTGCTTGAGCGCGGTCGGATTCTTGGCGTCGTACTTCGACATCATGTCGATGTCGGCTTCCGCCGCAGCCGCCTGCACGATGGCCTGATACTCCGGCGGCAGGCTTTCCCACTTGTCCTTGCCGATGTAGAGGGACAGGTTCGGGCCGCCTTCCCACCAACCCGGGTAGTAGTAATACTTGGCGACCTTGTTGAATCCCAGTTTCAGGTCGTCGTAGGGGCCGACCCACTCCGCGGCGTCGATCGTGCCTTTCTCGAGCGACGGATAGACGTCACCGCCCGGAATCTGCTGCGGAACCACGCCGAGCTTGGACAGCACTTGGCCGGCAAAGCCGCCGACGCGGAACTTCAGGCCCTCGAGGTCCTTGACGGTCTTGATCTCCTTGCGGAACCAGCCACCCATCTGGGCACCGGTGTTGCCCATCGGGAAGTTCATGATGTTGTAGCCGGCGAAGAACTCCCGCAGCAGTTCCAGACCGCCCCCATGGCGCGTCCAGGCGGCGAACTGACGGTAGTTCAGACCGAACGGCACGGTGGTGTCGAGGGCGAAGGTGGGGTCCTTGCCGAAGAAGTAGTAGGAGGCGGTGTGGCCGCATTCGACCGTGCCGTCCTTGACCGCGTCCATCACCGAGAACGGCGGCACCAGTTCGCCGCCCGGGAACACCCGAATCTCGAACTTGCCGCCGGTGGCCTCGAGTACCCGCTTCGAGAAGACGTCGGCCGCGCCGAAGATGGTGTCCAGACTCTTCGGAAAGCTCGAGGCCAGGCGCCACTTGATGGTCGGCAGTTCGGCTGCTCGTGCCGGGCTGATCAGGGTTGCGCCGGCGGCGACGCCGACGCCGGCCTTCTTCAGAAAGGAACGACGTTCCATGTTGTCTCACTCCTCCACTCGGTGCCGTGGTCAACGGACGGTAAAAAAAGCAACGATAAAGATCGCTTCGGACAGCAGCTATAAGGGTTTTCCCAAGCGTGGGCCGGGTCGGCGCCCCACCGCTTCGCACTCACTTGCCGGCGACCTTCATGTGATCGATCAGGATCGAACCGGTGTGCTTGGCACCGCGGTCCCAGACGTCGGCACCGATCTCGACGATGCCGCCGAACATCGAAGCGAGGTTGCCGGCAATCGTGATCTCCTCGACCGGGTGACTGATCCGCCCGTTCTCCACCCAGAAGCCGGCAGCGCCGCGAGAATAGTCGCCGGTGACGTAATTGACACCCTGGCCGAGCAACTCGGTGACCAGCAGGCCGCGATCGAGCAGCGCCAGCATTTGTGCCAGATCCCGTTTGCCGTGGCTGATCTGCAGATTGTGGGAACCGCCTGCATTGGCGGTGGTGTGCATGCCGAGCTTGCGAGCCGAATAACAACTCAGGAAATAGCCTTCCAGGCTGCCGCCGGATACGACGCGGCGGTCCCGCGTCGCCACCCCGTCGCCGTCGAACGGCGCACTGCCCGACGCCTTCGGCAGGTGCGGTCGCTCGTCGATGTCGACATGGGGCGCGAAGAGCGGCTTGCCGATGCCATCCACGAGGAAGGATGCGCCCCGATAGAGGGCGCCGCCGCTTGCGGCATGTACGAAGTTGCCGAGCAGGGACACCGCCAGTGGGGCCTCGAACAGCACCGGCACCTCGCAGGTCGCGATTCGGCGCGCGCCCAGGCGCGCCTCCGCGCGCCGCGCCGCGGTCGCGCCGATGTCCTCGACTTGCTGCAGATCTGCGGCGTCGCGCCGGCTGTCGTACCAGTCGTCGCGCTGCATGCCGTCGCCCTGGCCGGCGATCACCGAACAGGAGACGCTGTGGCGGGTGGTCGCATAGCCGGCACAGAAGCCCAGGCTGTTGGCCGATACGAAGTGCGACTGCTGGCTCGACACGCTGGCACCTTCCGAATTGGTGATGCTCGGGCTGGCATCGAAGGCTGCCTGCTCGCAGCGCCTCGCCATGTCCAGCGCCTCCTCGACGCTCGGCGCCCAGGGATGGAACAGGTCGAGATCGGGGATCTCGGTGGCCAGCAATGCCTCCTCCGCCAAGCCGGCGCAGGGATCCTCCGCGGTGAATCGGGCGATCTGGGCAGCAGCCTCGACCGCGGCCACCAGCGCATCGTCGGAAAAGTCCGAGGTGGACGCGTGTCCCCGCTTCTGCCCGAGATAGACGGTGACGCCGACACCCTTGTCCCGGTTGTATTCGATGGTGTCGGTCTCGCCCTTGCGCACGGTCACGCTCTGGCCGAAACCCTCGGAGACGTCGGTTTCGCAGGCGCTGGCGCCGAGCTTGCAGGCGTGCTCGAGGATGCGCGTGGCTATGCCGGTGAGCTGATCTCTGGAAAAACTGAAGCCTTGACGGGACATGGGCCTGGGCGTTGCGATGTCGAGTCTATAATCTTAACCCCTTCACCGCCGTGACCGCCCGATGCGAGACGCCGAGCCGGACCCCGATGACGATGCACTGCCCGAGAGCAAGACCCGGCGCAAGAAGGACATGCTCGAACTGCAGGCCCTCGGCGAGGCGTTGGTGGCGATCAGTGGCGAGCGACTGCATGCGGTGCCGATGCCCGACGCCCTGCGCGATGCGGTGCTGGAGGCGCAGCGCATCCGGCAGCGCGGTGCCAAGCGTCGGCAATTGCAGTACATCGGGCGCCTGATGCGTGAGGTGGACGCGGAACCGATCCGCCGGGCACTGGATGAGTTCGCTGGACGGTCGCGCGAGCATGCCGCGCGTCAGCATCGGCTCGAGCATCTGCGCGAGCAGTTGTTGGAGGACGAAACGATCTTGCAGCAACTCGCCGAACAGTGGCCTGGCGCCGACCTGCAGCAGTTGCGCGTGCAGCGTCGCAATGCGCTGAAGGAACGGCAGCTCGGCAAGGCGCCGAAGGCCTATCGCCAGTTGTTCCGCTTGTTGCGGGAACTCGATGACGGCGCGGACCGTCCGCGGTGGGAAGCCGCGCAGGAGGAAAAAGACCATGAAGGATGAGGTATTCCGGATCGGCCTGGTGTCGATCAGCGACCGTGCGTCGAGCGGAGTCTACGAGGATCAGGGCGTGCCGGCCCTGCGCGAGTGGTTCGGCGCGGCGCTGGCGTCGCCCTGGGAAATGGAATCGCGGTTGATCCCCGATGAGCAACCGGTGATCGAGCGAACCCTGATCGAGTTGTGCGACACCGCCGGCTGCGATCTGGTGCTGACCACCGGGGGCACCGGCCCGTCTCCGCGCGACGTGACACCGGAGGCGACGATGGCCGTGGCCGACCGGTTGATGCCGGGTTTCGGCGAGCAGATGCGCCAGATCTCGCTCAATTTCGTGCCGACCGCGATTCTCTCGCGCCAGCTCGGCGCGATTCGTGGTTGCACGCTGATTCTCAACCTTCCGGGCCAACCGAAATCGATCCGCGAAACGCTGGAGGGGCTGCGGGATGCGGACGGAACGCTCAAGGTCGGGGGCATCTTTGCCGCTGTTCCCTACTGTATCGACCTGATCGGTGGCCCCTACGTGGAAACCCACGAAGCCGTGGTCAAGGCCTTCCGGCCGAAGAGCGCGATACGCAACAAAGCGTGAATTGTTTCGCGCTGCGGGGCGTTCGCGTGGCGCGCACCGGAACCGCCGCCAGGATCTCCGGGTCGACCTTTTGTCCCTCCGACAGGAGACGGCCCATGGAAAGCCTCATATTCCTCATCCTGCTACTGTTCTGGATTCCGATCTGGGCGGTCCGGCGGGAAGTCGCCTACCGCCAGAGCCCCGGTTACTGGCGGCGCTGGGGTGCGGTGGTGTTGTCACCCCGTGCGCTCCAGGGCCGCGACCACGAGATCGGCAGCTACATGGGCGTGCCGATCTTCGAACACGTGCGCTTCTGCGGGCACCAATATCACTTCGAACGCGTCGCGGATCGTGCGGAGCGCGACCTGATCGAAGGCGGCGAGTTGTTCCTCGAGCCGGGACTGGTCTATCGCCTGGCCGATCCGGCTACTTCGCCACGATCCTGATTACCTTGCGGCCGGACGGCCCTGGTGGAATACGAGGCGTGCTCAACTGGCGCCGGCGCTCGGCATTGCGCCACATCCCACGCAAGCCCAGCAGCAGGGTCAGCGCGGCGGCGTAGATCAGCGCTTCGAGCAGGTCGTCCTTGGCCTGCCACATCATGTGCACGACGCCGAGAATCGCGATGGCGTAGATCGACCGGTGCAGCGACTGCCAGCGTCGCCCGCCGAGCCGACGCACCATGAAGCCGTTCGAGGTCAGCGCCAGTGGCGTCATCAACACCAGGGCCGCGAAGCCGATCGCGATGTAGGGGCGTTCGAGAATGTCCGCTGCGACCGAATGCCAATCGAACTGCTGATCGAGCCAAACATAGGCGGTAAAGTGCAGGCAGCCGTAGGCGAATGTGAACAGGCCCAGGGTCCGGCGCAGGCGTAGCAGCCAGTGGGCCCCGCTGAGTCGGCGCACGGGTGTCACCGCAAGCGTGAGCAGCAAGAGCCGCAGCGTCCATTCGCCGGTCGCTTCGGCGACCGCTTCGACCGGGTTGGCGCCGAGCGTGTCGGCCAGCCAACCTTCGACCAGCAGCGTCGCCGGCAGCAGGCAGGCAAGGAACAGCACTGTCTTGACCAGGGTCAGGTGCCGGGCGGGAAGCCGGCTCGGAGGTGGGGATGCGGTCATTTCAATGGCGACGATTCGGTGTGGCGCGGGAAACGCTGACGCAGCGGCAGGGGCATCATGCCGCCGCCGGGGGGCGGCGTCCACCGGACGCGTGCCCGCGCAGGGCCGGGGCGCGTCTCCCGCGCGGCACGGTCAGGGGTTGAGCTGTCGATAGACGCGATTGGCGATCGCCAGCAGCCGTTCGCGTGGCAGTTCCGCCGACAGGGCGTAGCCCGTACCGCCGTCGACCCAATAGAACACACCGACGCCGCCTTCCTCGGCAAAGCGGAAGGCCGTGTCGGTGGCGTATTCGCGGTCGTGGTTGAGATACAGCGTGAGGCGATGGCCGCCGTCGTCCTGGTACATGAACTGGGCGCCGGGGCCGGCATTGCTGGGCAGCAGCCGTCCGCCCATGAGCTGGTAGCCCTCGGCATCGAGCCGAGGCGCGGTGACCGCCGTGCCGAGGCGCTTGCTCAGCCAACCGGTCAGGTGGGCCTGCTGCTCCGCGCCGACCTCGACCGGATGCCGCACTTCGGGTACGTAGACGGCGTGGGCGATGGCGGCCTGGCGGGGCAGGCTCGCATGCAGCATTGCCGCCGGGTCGGCCGCACCCTGGTAGGCCCGCAATCCGTAGCCGACGACGCCACCGAGGGCGAGCCACGCCACCACCGCGGCCCACCGCCAGGAAGCCGCGGGTCGGGCGCGGGGGGCGGCCGATCCGTCGGCGGCGAGCCGCAGGCGCTCGGGCACCGGTTCGTCGAGCACCGGGTCGAACAGGACCCGTAGCGCCCGGCGCTGGTCGCGCCAGTCCGCAGCCCGGGCACGAAGCGCCTCGTCCGTTCGCAGACCGGCCTCGACTGCGGCCAGGCGTTCGCCGTCGAGATGGCCGTCAACGTAGGCGCAGAGGTCGGATTCGCTAATCGCTTGCTCGCTCATTTCACCAGCTTCAATCGTTTCTCGGGTTCGGCTTCGGCCAGCAACCTGCGCAGGCGGTCACGCCCCCGGGCAAGTCGAGACATCACCGTCCCGATCGGGATGCCGACCACGCTCGCGCACTCCTCGTAGGAGAGTTCCTCGAGACCGACCAGCAACAGGATCTCGCGATGATCCGGCGACAGCTTTCCCAGGGTGCGCTCGAGATCCCGCAGATCCAGACCGTCCTGCTGGTCGCTGCGCACCAGGGTGTCCGGCAGATCCTCGTCGGTGCGGTATTCGATGCGCTGCCCCTGCTTCCACTGATTCACGAAGATGTGGTGCATCAGCGTAAACAGCCAGGGCCTCAGCTTGCCGCCGCGCCACAGGTCGCTCTTGACCAGCGCCCGCTCGAGCGTGTCCTGCACCAGGTCGTCGGCACGCGAAACGTCGCCGCACAACGCGCGCGCGTAGCGCCGCAGGCGTGGAATCTCGTCGAGCAACTGCTGCTTGTCGAACATGTCTGTCTGAAATTCGATGGCCGAGCCAGACCCCGTCGGCTTCGCAGGCGAGGCGTTCGAGTGCGGAACAGTTCCGGCGGCTCGATTATTCCGAAGGTTCGGGCGTGGCGGTGCGTTCGGATAGAATTCCACGATTGAACCCGGAAATTCCATGCCAGGCAATCATGAGTGCATCCGTAAGAATCCATATCGATGACGTCCGCATCCAGGAGATCAAGGAGCTGGCGCCACCCGCCCACGTCCTGCGCGAGTTCCCGGCAACGCCCGAGGCGGCCACTACCGCGTTCGAATCGCGTGCTGCGATCCACCGCATCCTGCACGGCGCCGACGACCGCCTGCTGGTGGTCATCGGGCCGTGTTCGATCCACGACCCCGATGCCGCAGTGGACTATGCGCGGCGGCTCAGGGCCGAGGCCGATCGCCTGAAGGACGATCTGTTGGTGGTGATGCGCGTCTATTTCGAGAAGCCGCGTACCACCGTCGGCTGGAAGGGGCTGATCAACGATCCGCAACTCGACAACAGTTTCCGCATCAATGAAGGGGTGCGCCTCGCGCGCAAGCTGCTTTGGGAAATCAACGAGCTCGGGTTGCCGGCCGGGACCGAGTTTCTCGACATGATCACGCCGCAATACATCGCCGACCTGATCAGCTGGGGCGCCATCGGCGCACGGACCACCGAAAGCCAGGTCCATCGCGAACTCGCCTCGGGGCTTTCCTGCCCGGTCGGTTTCAAGAACGGCACCGACGGCAACGTGCGGATCGCGGTGGATGCGATCAAGGCGGCGCAGTCGCCCCACCATTTCCTTTCGGTCACCAAGGCGGGCCACTCGGCGATCGTGTCGACCCGCGGCAACGAGGATTGCCACGTCATCCTGCGGGGCGGCAAGAGCACCAATTACGACGCCGCGAGCGTCGACGCGGCGTGCAAGGAACTGGCCAATTCCGGCGTGCCGGGCAAGGTCATGATCGATTTCTCCCACGCCAATTCACGCAAGCAGCACCGGCTGCAGATCGAGGTTGCCCGAGACGTGGGCGGGCAACTGAGCGAGGGGGAAGATCGCATTCTCGGCGTGATGGTCGAATCGCACCTGAAGGAGGGGCGGCAGGATCTGGTGCCCGGGCAGGCGCTCGAGTACGGCAAGAGCATCACCGACGCCTGCCTGGGCTGGGAGGACAGCGTCGACGTGCTCGAGATTCTCGCCGAGGCGGTACGCCGCCGCCGCGTGGCGCGCGCCTCCCAGGTCGAATAGGTCTGGACGCCCCGCGGGCGTGGGGGTCGGCGCGCACGGCGGCGTGAGCCGCAAGATCATCCATTGCGATTGCGACTGCTTCTACGCGGCGATCGAGGTGCGGGATGATCCCACGCTGGCCGGGCGGCCGGTGGCGGTCGGCGGTCGGCCGGAAACGCGGGGCGTGGTCGCGACGTGCAATTACGAAGCCCGGGCCTTCGGCGTGCGTTCGGCGATGTCCGCGGCCAAGGCGCTCCGGCTGTGTCCGGAGCTGGTCCTGCTGCGTCCGCGCTTCGAAGCGTACCGGGCGGCATCACGCCGGATCCTGACGATCTATCGTGCGTTCACGGCGCTGGTCGAACCGCTGTCGCTGGACGAGGCCTACCTGGACGTCACCGGCGTCGATCGCTGCCGAGGCAGTGCCAGCCTGATGGCCGAGGAAATCCGGCGGACGATCCTGTCCGAGGTGGGTATCACCGCGTCGGCCGGCATCGCGCCGAATAAGTTCCTGGCCAAGGTCGCGAGCGACTGGAACAAGCCGAACGGTCAGTTCGTCGTGCGGCCGGACGAGGTGGATGCCTTTGTCGCCGCGCTGCCCGTCGAGCGCATCTTCGGCGTGGGCAGGGTCACCGCCGAGAAGCTGCATCGCCTCGGCGTTGCGACCTGTGGCGATCTGCGCAGCTGGTCGGCCGCCGACCTGGGTCGTCGCTTCGGCAGTTTCGGTGCCCGCTTGTATCGCCTGTGCCGCGGAGAAGACCCGCGGCCGGTGGCGCCGCGATCGCAACGCAAATCCCTTTCGGTCGAGACCACCTACGCGCGCGACCTGCCGCATCTGGGCGCCTGTCGGGAGGCATTGCCGGCACTGGTGGTCGAACTCGCGGAGCGCTTGGCCAAAGCCGGTTCGCCCGCCATCGACAAACTCTTCGTCAAGATCCGCTTCGACGATTTCCGTCACACCACCGCGGAGGGCCCGTCCGTCGCGATCGAACTCGCGCGCTGCCTGGAATTGCTGGCCGAGGGCTGGCGACGACGGTCGCGACCGGTGCGCCTGCTCGGCGTCGGCGTGCGCTTGCGCCCGGTCGACGAAAAAGCCGGGCAACTGGCGCTGTTCGACTGAACGGCACGGGTTGCCCGGCAAGGGACGATCGCGAATATTCGGGGAGCGGGCCGGGGATTGCCCGGCCCGGGACGCGCTCAGTTGGTGATGATCTCCGGCCCCATCATCAGGGTCGGCAGCCAGGTCGAGACGAAGGGCACGTAGGTGACGATGATCAGGAACACGAACATGATCGCGACCCACGGCATCGCCGCCTTGACCACGTTCATCACCGACATCTGCGCGACTCCGGCGGTAACGAACAGGTTCAGTCCCACCGGCGGCGTGATCATGCCGATCTCCATGTTCACCACCATGATGATGCCGAGGTGGATCGGGTCGATGCCCAACTGGACCGCGATCGGGAAGACCAGCGGTGCGACGATGATCAAGAGGCCCGACGGCTCCATGAACTGGCCACCGATGAGCAGCAGCACATTGACCACGATGAGGAAGGTGATCGGTCCGAAGCCGGCCGACAGCATCGCTTCGGTGATCGCCTGCGGAATCCGCTCCTCGGTCAGCACGTGCTTGAGAATGATCGCGTTGGCGATCACCAGCATCAGCATGATGGTCAGCTTGCCGGCCTCGAACAGCGTGTGCTTGGTGTCCTTGTGCCAGAACACGCCGATACCCTTCAGCAGGAAGTTGCTGCGGTTGTTCGGGTCCGCGAAGGGGCCCATGTCCTTGTAGATGTAGTTGGCGATCAGGAAGGCATAGACTGCCGCCACCGCGGCCGCCTCGGTCGGGGTGAAGATGCCACCGTAGATGCCGCCGAGGATGATGATGATCAGGAACAGGCCCCAGGAGGCATCACGGGCGGCGTCGATGACTTCGCCCCAGCCCGGGAACGGCACGGCGGGCAGGTTCTTCTTGCGGGCCACGAAGTAGATCGCGGTCATCAGCATCAGTCCGGCCAGCAGGCCCGGAATGACGCCACCCAGGAACATGCGGCCGACCGAAACGTCGGTGGCGGCAGAATAGACCACCATCACGATCGACGGCGGAATCAGGATGCCCAGCGTGCCGGCGTTGCAGATCAGGCCGGCGGCGAACTCCTTCTTGTAGCCTGCCTGAACCATGCCGGCGATCACGATCGAGCCGATCGCCACGACGGTGGCCGGCGAAGATCCCGACAGCGCCGCGAACATCATGCAGGCAATCACCGAGGCGATGCCGAGCCCGCCGCGGATCGAGCCGACCATGGCGATCGCGAACCGGATGATGCGGTTGGCGACGCCGCCGGTGGACATGAAGCTGGAGGCCAGGATGAAGAACGGGATGGCCAGCAGCGTGTAGTGGCTGTCGAAGGCGGAGAACAGGGTCTGGGCGACCGAAGACAGCGATGCGTCCGAATGCATCATCAGGAACAGAATGCTCGACAGGCCGAGCGAGATGGCGATCGGCACGCCGATCAGCATGAAGCCGACGACCATGCCGAAGAGGATTGCGATGTCCATGGATCAGTTCTCCTTGTTCTTGCGGGCAGCCTGCGCCTGGGCGGCGGCGCGCTCCTGGTTGTGGTGCGGGCCGTCGGCGTGGGCGTCGGCGACTTCCTCGAGCATTTCCTCGACCTCGTGGGCCGCGATCACCGAGTCGCGCTGATTGCTGAGCACCTGCCAGCCGGCGATCGCGAAGCGCAGCGTGAGCAGGGCCATTCCCAGCGGCAGTGCGAAGTAGGGGATGAAGCGGGGCATCTTTTCGTAGGCCTCCCCTTCGTTGAGCCAGGGCTCGATGAAGCGCAGAATGTCCGGCATCGGAATGTCGTTGGTCTCGAGCCAGACCTGCTTGGTCGCGAACGGGTACCAGTAGTCCCATGCGCCCTTGAGCATCAGTAGCGAAAAGGCCAGGCAGGAGGCGACCGCGAGGATCGCCATCCCCTTCTTGATCGGCGCTGGCACCATGTTGATGACGACGTCCACGCCGATGTGGAAGGTCTTCTTGACGCCGTAGGAGGCACCGACCAGCACCAGCCACGCGAACAGCACCACAGTGACTTCGAGCGCCCACAGAATGTTGTCGTTGAATACGTACCGGGCGACGACGTTGGCGAAGGTGATGATCGTCATCAGCCCCAGCGTGATCGCGATGAATGTTTCTTCGATGTTGTCGACGAGCCTGCCGAAGCCGCTCTGAGTCTGCGCGCCGCTCATGCTCACCTCCTGCTTGCGGACAAAAAATGTGCGCGTCGAACCGTGGCCCACGCGCACCCTTGTGACGGCGGACAGGAGCGACAGCGCCCCTGTCCAGTATCGATTACTTGTTGGCCTTCTGCGCGGCTTCCAGCAAATCCGTGCCGATGTCCTTCTCGAACTTCTTCCACACCGGCTTCATCGCCTCGACCCACGCCTCGCGCTGCTCCGGGGTCAGCGTGCGGATCGTGGAGCCGGCCTCGGCCACCTTCTGCTTGTTCAACTGATCGACCTTCTTGACCTCGCTGTTGCGGGTCTCCGTGACCTCCTTCAGGATGGCCAGGAACTGATCGCGCACGTCGGGCTTGACGCTGTCCAGCCATTCGGTCGAGGCCACGACCAGGTAGTCGAGCACGCCGTGGTTGGTCTCGGTGATGCCGTCCTGCACCTCGAAGAACTTCTGGCCGTAGATGTTCGACCAGGGGTTTTCGCTGCCGTCGATGGTCTTGGTCTGCAGGGCGCCATACACTTCGCTGAACGCCATCTTCTGCGGGTTGGCGTCGAGCTGCTCGAACTGGGCGACGAGCACGTCGGATGCCTGGACCCGGAACTTCAGGCCCTTGGCGTCTTCCGGCTTGATCAGCGGTTTGTTGGCCGAAAGCTGCTTCATGCCGTTGTGCCAGAACGCAAGGCCGACGAGGCCGCGGCGCTTCATCGAATTCTTCAGCTTTTCACCGTCCTCCGAATTCTGGAAGCGGTCCACCGCATCGATGTCCTCGAACAGGAAGGGCAGGTCGAAGA
>JAGRFZ010000063.1 GCA_020445785.1 Rhodocyclaceae bacterium | reverse complement strand
TCGATGATCGAGATGTCGAAGGTGCCCCCGCCCAGGTCATACACCGCGACCTTGGAGTCGCCGGGTTTCTTGTCCATACCGAAGGCCAGTGCCGCGGCGGTGGGCTCGTTGATGATGCGCTTGACGTCCAGACCTGCGATCTTGCCGGCGTCCTTGGTGGCTTGGCGTTGGCTGTCGTTGAAGTAGGCCGGCACCGTGATCACCGCCTCGGTGACCTCTTCGCCGAGGTAGTCTTCCGCGGTCTTCTTCATCTTGCGCAGCGTCTCGGCCGAGACCTGCGGCGGCGCGATCTTCTTGCCCCGTACCTCGACCCAGGCGTCGCCATTGTCGGCCTTGACGATCTCGAAGGGCATCAGGTCAATGTCCTTCTGCACTTCCTTTTCCTCGAAGCGGCGGCCGATCAGGCGCTTGACCGCGAACAGCGTGTTCCGGGCGTTGGTGACGGCCTGGCGCTTGGCCGGTGCGCCGACCAGGATCTCGCCGTCTTCGGTGTAGGCCACCACCGACGGCGTCGTGCGTGCGCCTTCGGCATTCTCGATGACCTTGGGCTTGCCGCCTTCCATCACGGAGACGCAGCTATTGGTGGTGCCCAGGTCGATACCGATGATTTTTCCCATGTCTCGTGTCCTTTGACTTGTGGTGGCTTCGCCCTCGGGCCCGCTGCCCGGGCGGCTCCGCCCCCGTTTCTGGCTTGTTCTTCAGGTAGTGGCGGGAGCGCCCGATTTCAAGCGCCCTTGGCCTTGGAAACCACGACCAGCGCAGGGCGGATGACGCGCTCGCTCATGACGTAGCCCTTCTGCAGCACGGTGACCACCGTGTTCGGCTCGGCGTCGGCCTCGATCGCACTGATGGCCTGGTGCAGATTCGGGTCGAATCGTGCGTCGAGCGGGTGCTCTTCGCGAATCGACGCGGCGGCGAACGCCGATTCGAGCTGCTTGAGCGTCAGTTCGACGCCCTCGCGCAGGCTCTCCAGGGTGGCGTTCTCGGTGGCCAGGGCAGCCTCCAGGCTGTCCTTGACCGGCAACATCGCCTGGGCGAACTTCTCGCCCGCGTATTTGTGCGCCTTGGCCACGTCCTCCTCGGCCCGGCGCCGCAGGTTCTCGGTTTCGGCCTTCGCCCGGAGCCATGCATCGTGGTGCTCCTCGGCCTTCAGTTCGGCTGCGCGCAGGGCTTCGGTCAGGTCGGGCATGGTGTCGACCTGCGGGGTGGGCTCGGGCGTCGGCTCCGCCGCCTGCGGGGATGCCGGGCCAGCCGGGGCCTGGGGTGACTGCTCGTCGGCGGGAAGGGCTTGCGCCGCGGCTTTTTCCTGTTGCATCGGATTGCTCCTCTTCTTGACCACAAGCTGAGTGGGGGCAAGTCGCCGAGTTTCAAGCCCCCAATGAAAAAAACCGTAGAAATGACGGCGGCGCCATCCTCTGCCGTCGCGCACGGGCGCATGCTTGCACATTCGATGCGCAGTCATGCCACAATCGAACCACCTTCTTGATGCCCACAATGGGTGGGCGCGGAATTCAATCGATGGCGTCAAGCCCCGAAAAAGTCGGCAAATACAAGATCTTGAAAGAGATCGGGAAGGGTGCGACTGCCACGGTCTATCTGGCCGAGAGCCCCCATTACCCGCAGCCGGTAGCGCTCAAGCATATTCGCTTCGGCGACAAGTCCCGCGACGAGGCGCGGTGGAACCGGCGCTTGATCAAGTTGCTGAAGGCGGAGCAGGCGGTCTCCAAGCGGCTCGACCACGCCAACATCATCAAGATCTTCGAGGCCGTGATCGAGAAGGACGAAGCCTACGTGGTGATGGAGTATTTCCCGGGGGAGTCGCTCGAGCGCCATTGCTCGTTCGAGAACCTGTTGCCGGTCCATCGCACCATCGGCATCGTCTTCAAGTGTTGCATGGCCCTCGACTACGCCTATCGCCAGGGCATCGTCCATCGTGACATCAAGCCGGCAAACATCCTCGTGGACGACCAGGACAACGTAAAGATCACCGATTTCGGCCTGGCCCTGAACGTGTCCAAGAAGAGCGACACCGACTCGACCTTCATCATGGGGGTCGGATCGCCGGCCTACATGTCGCCGGAACAGATCAAGAACTACCCACTGAACCAGAAGACCGACTTGTTCTCCCTCGGCGTTGTGCTGTTCCACATGCTGGCAGGACGCCTGCCGTTTCGCGCCAAGAACCCCGCCCAACTGATCTACAAGATCATCAATGCCGATGCGCCCTCGGTCAGCCAACTCAATCCGGATGTCCCCGAGCAGATGGACATGGTGATCCGCAAGGCGCTCGAGAAGGATCTCTACTCGCGCTACAAGAACGGCGCGGAATTCGCCAAGGATCTGTCCGCGGTGCGCTACAAGATCGTGGACGACAAGTTCGTGCCGCCGGACACCGAGCGCTTTTCGGTGCTGCGCAAGATGAGCTTCTTCACCGAGTTCGACGATCCGGAGTTGTGGGAGGTATTGCGCCTGTCGGCCTGGCGCAAGGTCAAGGAAGCGACCACGCTGATGCGCCAGGGGGATCCCGATCAGCGTTTCGGGCTGGTCCTCGAAGGGGGGGTCGAACTCTCGGTGGACGGACGGCAGCTGGCCGAACTCGGCCCTGGAGAATTGTTCGGCGAGATTGCCTACCTCGACACGATCGATCAGAAGCAGGCTTACACCGTGGTCAGCACCGGCGAGACGACCTACATCGAATTCAACCCCTCCGCGATGGCGCTGGCCACCGAAGAATGCCTCGAGCAGTTCCGCAAGCGGCTCATCACCGTGGTGGCTCGTCGGCTTGCCGAGGCCGGCAAGGAACTTTCGAAGAGCGGCAGCACGGCGCGCAGAGGCACCGGCTTCGCATCCGGCTTCGAACTGAACCTGGTCGACGACTGACCTCCGGCGGTCGCGGCCGGTCCATCCCTTCGTCATTTTTTCGGCCGTCGCCGACGATTTTCGTGGTGCCGCGTTCCGCCGCCTGCAGCGTGTTCCGCCGCCGGCCACGGACCGCTAAAGTTTCGCTGCGCGGCGCCGAAGAACTCCCATGTCCGGCTATGGAGCCAGTCAGGAGTTCGAATGTGAGTCGAGGAAGCGTTTACGGGATCAGCCGTGTCGATAACGAGGCCAGCCGCACCCATGGCTGGCTGGTGACCATCCAGCGGCGTGGTGTCATCTACCGCAAGCATTTCTCCGACGGCATGCTCGGCGGCAAGCGCAAGGCCTTTGCCGCGGCCCGCGAGTATCGCGACGAGGTGCTCGCCAAATACCCGCCGTTGTCGATGCAGGAGTACTCCAGCATCGTCAAGAAGAACAATCGCTCGGGCGTGGTCGGCGTGTGCCGCTATTGTGCGTCCGAGACCCGCGACCTGCCGGAGGACAAGCAGCGATGGTTCTGGGTCGCGTCCTGGCCGCTGCCGGACGGCAAGCGCAAACGGGTCAAGTTCTCCGTCAAGAAGTACGGCGAGGACGGCGCCTTCCAGCGCGCTCTGGCAGCCCGCAATGCCGCGGTCGAAAAGCTCAACGGCAGTTTCGACCCGGGTGCCGTGCGGCGCCGCGGCCGGCGTCGCAGCACCCGCAGCGCGCTGCCGGAACCGGCGCGCGCCTGAACGCCCGCCCCTTCCCAGCCGTGGTGGCGGCACGCCAGAGGCGGAGGTCGTGACACGGCTTCAGCCCGGCCCTGCTGCCGCGCGAAGGCGCTGATCGCATCGGAATGCCCAAGGCCGGCTCGCGCGCGGCCCTGGGGACGGCCGCAACCCCTTCCCGCCTCGGGCTATCGGTGCCGTCGGTCGCCGAGCGCGAAATCGACCAGGGTCGTCAGCACGCTGTAGAGCAGGGCGGCCCAGAATGCGGACCAGAAGCCGGCGACCTGGAGACCGCCGACCATCGCGGTCACCATCCAGAACGTGATGCCGTTGATCACGAGGGCGAACAGGCCCAGGGTCAGCAAGGTGATGGGCAGCGTCACCAGGATCAGCAGCGGCCGGATCAGCGCGTTGGCAAGCCCCAGCAGCAAAGCGCCGACGAGTGCCGCGGCATAGGACTCCACCCGCAGCCCGCCGACCAATTCGGGAATCAACATCAGTGCAACTGCGTTGAGGGCCCATCGCAGCAGCAGCCCCATGATCGTCGGTCCTCAGTGTTCGGCGCCGAGCGCGCGGGCCCGCGCCGCGCTCGCCTGGCGGGCGCTGTCGTCGGCGCTCGCGCCGAGCCAGCCGCCGAGATGGGAAAGCACCAGGGATTCGAGTGCCGTGATCCAGTCGGCGCGCTCGTTGAGGCAGGGTATCAGCGCGAACTGCGTGCCTCCGTTGGCGAGAAAGGCGTCGCGACATTCCATGCCGATCTCTTCGAGCGTCTCGAGGCAATCGGCGACGAAGCCGGGACAGATGACATCGACCTTGCGCACCCCGTCGCGTGCCAACTGCTCCAGGGTCGGCTGGGTATAAGGTTGGAGCCATTCGGCCTTGCCGAAGCGTGACTGGAAGGTCACCACCAGTCGCTCGGGCGGCAGGTCCAGCGCCTCGCCCAGCAGCCGGGCGGTCTTGCGGCATTCGCAGTGGTAGGGGTCACCCTTGTCCAGGGTGAAGCGGGGGACGCCGTGGAAACTGGCGACCAGCTTCTCGCATTCACCGTGTTCCGCCCAGTGTTCGCGCACGCTGCCGGCCAACGCCGCGATATAGCCCGGGTGGTCGCAGAAGCTACGAACGAAACGCATCTCCGGCAGGTTGCGCCAGGTCAGCATCGACCGTGCGGCTTCGTCGCTGACCGAAGCGGTGGTGCTGGCCGCGTATTGGGGATACATCGGCAGCAACAGGATGCGCCCGCAGCCTCGCGTCCGCAACTCTTCCAGCACCGACGGAATCGACGGTTCGCCGTAGCGCATGGCGTGGGCGACGACGAGCTCGCCGTGACCGCTCCCGCTCAGGCGCTCGGCCAGCAGTTTCGCCTGCTGCTCCGTATGGACCTTGAGCGGCGAGCCGGCTTCGGTCCACACCGTCGCGTACTTGGCCGCCGATTTGGCCGGCCGGGTGTTGAGGATGATTCCGTTCAGGATCAGCCACCACGCCGGCCGCGGAATTTCCACCACGCGGGGATCCCACAGGAACTGCTTGAGGTAGGGGCGAAGCGCGCTCGCGGTCGGTGCCGCCGGCGTGCCGAGGTTGGCCAATACCACGGCGGTCCGATGGGGGGTGCCGTGGGTGTAGGCGGGTTCTTGCCGATAGCGGGCCATCGGGTGGCATTCTCCTTGTGGTGGTCGGGCGCTCAGTCCCGGGTCGACAGGGCGCTGGAGAGCAGGCGGGCGGTGATGTCGACGATCGGGATGACGCGCTCGTAGGCCATCCGCGTCGGTCCGATGACGCCCACCGAACCGACGATCTGGCCGTCCACCTCGTACGGCGCGCTGACCACGCTGCAGCCGTCGAGGGGTTCGATGCCGGACTCGCCACCGATGAAGATCTGCACGCCCTCGGCCTCGTGGGAGAGTTCCAGCAATTGCATCAGGCTGGTCTTTTGTTCGAACAGCCGGAACAACTCCCGCAACTGCGCAATGTTCGACGACAGGTCTTCGGAGTCGAGCAGGTTGTTCTCGCCCGACAGGATGCAGTCGTCCGGGTGCTCGCTGAAGGCCTCGCTGCCGGCGGCCATCGCCGCCGTCATCAGTTCGCTGACATCGCTGCGCAACTGGCGCAATTCTGCCTGCAGCAACGCCCGGATCTGCACGAAGTCGCGGCCGGCATAGTGTTCGTTGAGGAAGTTCGCGGCCTCGACCAGTTCCGACGGCGCATAGGCGCGCCGCGTCATGATCACGCGGTTCTGGACGTCGCCGGTGGCGGTGACGATGATCAGCAGGATGCGCTGAGGCGCCAGGCTGATGAATTCGATCTGGCGGATGCGCGCGTTCTGCTTGCGCGGCGATACCACGATGCCGGCGAATCGGGTCAGGTCCGAGAGCAAGTGCGAGGCGCTGTTGATCACGCGCTGGGGCTGGTCGCGCTGCAACTGATCTTCGAGTTGCAGCACCCGCGTGCGTGCCAGAGGCTGCACCGTCAGCAGGCTGTCGACGAAGAAGCGGTAACCCCGCGCCGTCGGGACGCGCCCGGCCGAGGTGTGCGGGCTGGCAATGAATCCGGCCTCTTCGAGGTCCGACATCACGTTGCGGATCGTCGCCGGCGAAAGTGCGAGGCCGGAGGCCCGGGACAGCGCGCGGGAGCCGATCGGCTGACCATCGGCGATATAGCGCTCGATGAGCGTTTTCAGCAGAACCTGCGAGCGGTTGTCGAGATCGTTCATGGCGCCTGGGTCCGGTAACGGCACTGATTCTAAGAAACTCCCGCCGACGCGCAAAGCAGGCCCCCGGGCGGATCACTCGCGGGTGGGCGTTTGTGATCTAATTCGGGCCATGGAAAGCGAATTCAAGACCATCGCGCTGATCGGCAAGTACCAGAGTCCGGACGTCTCGGAGGCCGTACTCAAGCTCGCTCAGTTCTTGCGCGACCATGGGCGGACGGTCTGGATCGAGCAGGGTACCGCAAGTTCCACCGGCCTGAGTGCGGCGTATCCGGTGAGCAGCTACGACGAGATCGGCGCCGGGGCCGACCTCGCAATCGTGCTCGGCGGAGATGGCACGATGCTCAATTCGGCCCGCCGGCTTGCCGAGTATCCGGTACCGATGGTCGGTATCAACCAGGGGCGCCTGGGCTTTCTGACCGACGTGGCCCGCGACGAGGCGCTCGAAGGGATCGGCGAAATCCTGGATGGGCAGTACGTGGCGGAGTCGCGTGCGATGCTCGATTCCGAGGTGCTGCGCGGCGACCAGCGCGTTTTCCACACCCTGGCCTTGAACGACGTCGTGGTCAATAAGGGTGAGCTGGGCCGCATGATCGAGTTCGACGTGATGATCAACGGCGAATTCGTCTACACCCAGCGATCCGACGGCATGATCGTGTCCACGCCGACCGGTTCCACGGCCTACGCGCTGTCGTCGAACGGTCCCATCCTGCATCCCCGGGTGGACGGCATCGCGTTGGTGCCGATGTGCCCCCACACCCTGACGGCGAGGCCGATCACCCTGCCCAACGATTTCGTCATCGACATGGCATTGAAACCGCCACACGATGCTCGCGTGCACTTCGACGGTCAGGCTCGGTTCGATGCACGGGCGGGAGATCTGGTTCGCGTGACCCGCTCGGCGCAGTCGATCCGCCTGCTGCATCCGAAGAATTACAGCTATTTTTCGATGCTGCGAGAAAAGCTGCACTGGAGCGCGTCCCCGCGTCAGTTCTGAGTCCAAGCGCGCCATGCTGCGATCCCTGCAGATTCGCGATTTTGTCATCGTCGATCGCCTCGAACTGGAATTCGAGGCCGGCTTTGGCGCGCTGACCGGCGAAACCGGCGCCGGCAAATCGATTTTGCTCGATGCGCTGTCCCTGGTGCTCGGGGCGCGTGGCGATGCCGGCATGATCCGCGAAGCTTGCGAGCGTGCCGAGCTGAGTGCCGAGTTCGACCTGCCGGCCGACGCCGAGACCCGCGAGTGGCTCGAGCAGCAGCAGATCGACGTCGAGGACGGCGTGCTGGTGCTGCGGCGCGTGATCGATCGCGGTGGGCGTTCTCGGGCCTGGGTCAACGGCACGTCGGCGACGCTCGCCCAATTGCGCTTGCTCGGCGACGGCCTTGCCGACATCCACGGCCAGCATGCCCATCATGCGCTGCTCAGGGGCGAGACCCAACGGCGCATGCTCGACGTCCTGGGTGGGGCCGAGGCGACTGCGCACGAGGTGGCGGCAGCGTGGGCCGCGTGGCAGCGGGCGATCGAGGCGCTTGCCCGTGCCGAGCACGACAGCGCGCACATCGCCCGCGAACGCGAATTGATGGGCTGGCGGCTGGAAGAATTGCGGGGGCTCGCTTTCGATTCCGCCGAATGGGCGTCGCTCGAGCAGGATCAGTCCCGCCTCGCCCACGCGGCCCATCTGCTCGAGGGCGCCCAACAGGCTCGCGACGCGCTGACCCAGGTGGAGCCCGGCCTGGTCGATCAACTCGAGCGGCACGCCGCCCGCCTGAGTTCGCTGGCGGAATTCGATGCCGAACTCGGCGAATACGCCGAGCTGCTCCAGACCGCGGCAATTCAGGCGAGCGAGGCCGCGCTCGGGTTGGGGCGCTACGCCGAGCGGCTCGATATCGATCCCGGCCGGCTGGCCGCGATCGACGAGCGTATCGCCCGCATAACCGGCATCGCGCGCAAGTACCGGGTCGAGCCCGATGCGTTGCCTGAACTGTTGGCGGCCACCGAGGCCGAGGACCAGCGGCTGCAGGCGGCGACGGACCTCGCCGCGCTCCGGATCGAGGAGCAGGCGCAGGCCGGGCGCTTTCGCGAGGCGGCGACACGCTTGTCGGCGGCGCGCCGCCAGGCGGCGGCTGCCCTCGGCCGGGAGGTCAGCGAGGCGATGCAATCGCTGGCGATGGGCGGTGGTCGTTTCGAGGTGATGCTCGAACCGGCGCCCGAGGGTAGTGCCCATGGGCTGGAACGGGTCGAATTCCGGGTCGCCGGTGGCGTCGGCCAGCCGCTGCGCCCCCTCGGCAAGGTCGCCTCGGGCGGCGAACTGTCGCGCATCGGGCTCGCCATTCAGGTGATCGCCAGCCGCGACGGCGGCACCCCGACGTTGATCTTCGACGAAGTGGACGTCGGCGTCGGCGGCCGAGTCGCCGAAATCGTCGGTCAGATGCTGGGACGCCTCGGCGCGGACCGGCAGGTTCTGTGCGTGACCCATCTGCCGCAGGTGGCGGCCCAGGCCGACTGGCAATGGACGATTTCCAAGGAAGTGCACGACGGCGCGACCTTGAGCCGGGTGCGTGAACTCGACGACGAGGGGCGCATCGACGAAATTGCCCGCATGCTCGGCGGCGTGTTAATCACCGAGACGACACGGGAACACGCCTGCGAGATGCTCGGCCTGCGCGATCGTGCGCTGGTCAATCCTCCTGCCGGTGCGGGCAGTCCTTCTTGAGGCACTCGGCGTACAGGTAGAGCGCGTGGTCCTTGACGGCGAAGCCGCGCGCCTCCGCCACCGCCTGCTGTCGTCGCTCGATCTCGGCATCGAAGAATTCCTCGACGCGGCCGCATTGCACACACACCAGATGGTCGTGATGCTGGCCTTCGTTGAGCTCGAACACCGCTTTGCCGGACTCGAAGAAATGGCGTTCGAGCAGGCCGGCCTGCTCGAACTGGGTGAGTACCCGGTAAACCGTGGCGAGACCGATGTCCATGCCCTCCTGCATCAGCAGCCGATAGACGTCCTCCGCGGTCAGGTGACGTTGTTCCGCGTGCTGGAACAGATCGAGGATCTTCAGCCGGGGAAAGGTGGCCTTCAGACCGATGTTCTTCAGATTCTGGGAGTTGGAAGGCATGGAGATCCGGAGCCGCTCTTTGGGTGGGACTGCTGCCGCCGGGCCCGGCACGGGCGGTGGCGAACGCTATGATATATTTTCGCCCCGATCTGAGAAAGGCGGACCGGATCGGCCTGCCGCCGCCGTCCATTACAGGAATTTCCATCCGATGCGACCCATGCTGCTCCCTGTCGCCGCGCTGCTGACGGCTTTCCTGATCGGCGGCTGCTCGATCGCCGACTGGCTGCGGCCCTATCGCATCGATGTCCGGCAGGGCAATCACGTGACACCGGAGATGGTTGCACAACTGAAGACCGGCATGAGTCCCGAGCAGGTGCGCTTCGTGCTCGGCACGCCACTCGTCGTCGATCCCTTCCATCGCAATCGCTGGGATTACTTCTATCGATTCGATCCGGGGCGGGGCGAGGCCACCGAGCGTCGCCTGACGGTGCTGTTCCGCGATGGCGTGCTGGCCGAGATGCAGGGTGACGTCGAGCCGGCGCCGGCCGATCGCATCGAGCCGCCGACGCGGGTCATCGAGATCACCAACGATCCGCAATAGCCGCGGGCAACGGAGACTGCCATGCATAAGCAGAGAATCGCGATCGCCGGGTGTACCGGGCGCATGGGGCGCACCCTGATCGAGGCCGCCTTGGCGAACGAGACGGTCGAACTGGCGGCCGCCTTCGAGCGCGAAGGCAATCCGCTGGTGGGGCGCGATGCCGGAGAGATGCTGGGCCAACCTACCGGCGTCACCATCTCCGATGACGCCGCCGCCGCAATCGGCGCCGCAGATTGCGTGATCGACTTCACGTTGCCCGACGGCACCCTCAGGCACCTCGACCTGGCCACCAATCTCGGGGTGCCGATGGTGATCGGCACCACCGGCTTCGACGATGCCCAGAAAGCGCGCATCGCCGCCGCCGCCGAGCGGGCGCCGGTCGTCTTCGCGCCCAACATGGCGGTCGGCGTCAACGCGGTCTTCAAGCTGCTGGAGACGGCGGCCAGGATCCTCAGCGCCGGCTACGACGTCGAGATCATCGAAGCCCACCACCGCCACAAGGTGGACGCCCCGTCCGGCACGGCCCTGCGCATGGGCGAGGTGGTTGCCGCCGAACTGGGCCGCAATCTCACCGACTGCGCGATCTATGGCCGTCAGGGGCGCACCGGTGAGCGCCAGGACGAGACGATCGCCTTCTCGACGATCCGCGGCGGCGACATCGTCGGTGACCACACCGTGCTGTTCGCGGGTACCGGCGAGCGCATCGAGATCACCCACCGTTCCGGTGGGCGCATGCCGTATGCAATGGGTGCGCTGCGAGCCGCGGCATTCCTGCGGGGCCGTCCGAGCGGCCTGTTCGACATGCAGGACGTACTCGGATTGCGCTGACCGGCGGCCGGGCTCGCGCGCGGGTGCTCGCCGTCGTGCGCAACGACACACTGGCCTGTCGCCCGCATTCAAGACTGCCCGCGGCAACCCGATAAGAGTCGGTGGAGGCGACTGATGTCGGGGATCACCCGCACGTCGCCATGACTGGTACCGCCCGCTCGAACCGTGAGCGAGGTGACGATGTGGCGCATTCAGGTAGAGGGCCTTGGACTCAAACCTTGTCGCGAAGGAGCTACGGGCGCTGTTCGGCGTAGACTCGCCGTCGCAGTTGCAGGCCTGCATGCGCGGACTGGATCCGGCCGACGCCAGCCGGCAGTTGGGACGCATGGTGGCGTTGATCGAGCGCCTCGGGCGCCAGCCGGAAGTCGCACAGAACACGTCGGAGGTGGCGGACCGCGGCGACATTGCGGCCTCGCTGAAGGCGGCCGGCGCCGGCTTCTGGGTGTGGGACCTCGAAGCGCGCCAGATCGATACCGGCGACGAGTGGCGCGAAATGCTCGGCCTGGCGGCCGACGCCGATCACGACGGCTCCTACCAGGCATGGATGCCACTGATCCACCCGGACGACCTGCAGGAAGCCGTGGCGGTGTTGCGGACGCATCTGCGCGGCGACTCGACGCATTTCCTTTGCGAGTTCCGGATACGCCATCAGGATGGCGGCTGGCGCTGGTTGCAGGCGCGCGGCAGTGCCTGCGAACGGGGTACCGACGGCCAATGGCGCATCGTCCGCGGCATCTACCGCGAGATCACCGATCGCAAGGACTGGGAATTCGAACTGATGCGGACGAAGGACGAGGCCGAGGCCGCGAACCGCGCCAAGAGCGATTTCCTGGCCAACATGAGCCACGAGATCCGGACGCCGATGAACGGCATCATCGGCATGGCCGAACTGGTGCTCGATACCACCCTCGACCAGGAACAGCGGGATTACCTCACGACCCTGCGCGCATCGGCCGACGCCTTGCTGGTGATCCTCAACGACATCCTCGACTTCTCGAAGATCGAGGCCGGCAAGATGGAACTCGAGGCCATCGAGTTTTCGCCGCGCTCGGTGGTCTCCGAAGTGGCCAAGGCAATGGCGATGCGGATTCACCAGCGGGGGCTGGCGCTGTACTTTTCGACGCCCCCCGACCTGCCGGATACCTGTATCGGCGATCCGGGACGAATCCGTCAGGTGTTGTTGAATCTGGTCGGTAACGCTGCCAAGTTCACCGAGGTCGGTCAGGTGTCGATCTCGGCGCGGGTCGAGGCGCGCGATGGCAGGCGTTGCGCTTTGGCCTTCACGGTGCAGGACTCGGGCATCGGCGTGCCCGAGGAACAGCAGCGGCATGTCTTCGGTGCCTTCGCCCAGGCCGACAGCTCGACCACCCGCAAGTTCGGCGGAACCGGACTCGGGCTGGCGATCTGCCGCCGCCTGGTGGAGATCATGGGCGGTGAGATCCGACTGGAGAGCAAGGTCGGTGAGGGCAGCACCTTCGAATTCACGGTCGACGTCGAGGCCGTCGACGAGGCCGAGCCGGGGCTGATGCCCGGACTCAACGGGCGGCGCATCCTGCTGGCCGTGGCCAATGACGCCCTGCGGGGCCACCTCCAGGCCCAGTTGTCGGGTTTCGACATGCAGGTCGAGGCTGCGTCCGACGCCGAGGGCACGCGCGAACGGCTGAAGCGCGCGGCGGAAGACGAGACGCCGTTCGACTTTCTGATCCTCGACGGACGCCTGCCGCATGACGCGGCGTTCGAGATCGCCCAGGGGTTTGCCGACGACACGCCGTGGCTCGACCGTGTGCTGATGCTGCTCGACTCGGACAACCAGCGACGCGGTTCCGACCGCTGCAATGCCATGGGGCTGCGCGGCCGCCTGATCCAGCCGATGTCCGAACGGGACCTGGGCGAGGCCCTGCAACTGGCCCTCAGCGCCGGTCGCGACGACGACGACGACCTCGAGGATTTCAACCCCAGCCTGACCCTGACGGAGATGATGATCATGCAGCCCGACGGGCCGGCCGGCCTGTCTATCCTGCTGGTCGAGGACAATCCGGTCAATCAGACGGTGGCCAGCAAGATCCTGAAGAAGGCCGGCCACCAGGTGACGATCGCCGGCAACGGCCGCGAGGCCATCGAACAATACGACAAGCAGGCCTTCGATCTGATCCTGATGGACGTGCAGATGCCGGTCATGGGCGGGCTCGAAGCGACCCAGGCGATCCGGGCGCGCGAGGCGCGGCGCAGTTGGGCGGCGGACGGCGCATGGCGTGCCGTACCGATCGTCGCCATGACGGCCCATGCGATGCAAGGGGACCGGGAGCGCTGCCTCAACGCCGGCATGGACGACTATGTGGCCAAACCGATCAAACCAGCGGAACTGTTCGAGGCGATCGAGCGGTCTTGTGGCGCGGTGTCCGGCGAGGAGCATGCCGATGGCAGTCGAGACCGCAGTCTGCTCGACGAGGCCGCCGACGGCGACGTCATCAATCTCAGCCACACGCGCGAACTGGTGGAGGGCGACGAAGTCGCGGTGCTGCAGCTCGCTCGCGTGTTCTTCGCCGATTTCGGACGCAATCTGCAGACCCTGCAAAAGGCCGGGTCGAGCAGGAATCTCGACGATCTGGCGGCCATCAGTCATTCGCTGAAGGGCTCGTTGGGCGTGTTCGGGGCCGCCCGTGCGACCGATGCCGCGCTGCGCGTGGAGAAGAGTGCGCGCGACGGCGACCCCGAGATGGCGGTGCGCTGGCTGCCGGCGCTGGTCGCCGAGCTGAACCGGGTGGCGAGCGCATTGAGGGCATCGCTGGCGATCTGACTCGCCGCGAGCGAGGTCCGGCACGAACTTGTCGAGCCCACGGGGGATCCGGCGGCGCCGGCGAAGGGTGATTGCCGCGTTGCAGCACCGGGCGCCGGTTGCTATAATCGCTGCACGAACGGGAAGGGCGTTTTCGCGCCTCTCCCGTTTTTTGTGCCGCCGGGCCCAGTGGCGCCTCATGCCTCGATCAGGAGTATTGACGTGACAGCTTTCCCTTCAGCGATTCTCGCCCTTGCGGACGGGACGGTGTTTCACGGCAAGGGAATCGGCGCGACCGGCTGCGCGGTTGGTGAAGTCGTCTTCAATACGTCGATGTGCGGCTACCAGGAGATCCTCACCGATCCCAGCTATTGCCGGCAACTGGTGACCCTGACCTATCCGCACATCGGCAACACCGGGGTGAACGACGAAGACTGCGAAGCGGCCGCCATCCACGCCTCCGGCCTGATCATCCGCGATCTGCCGATTCAGGCCAGCAATTGGCGAATGCAGCGCACGCTGCCGCAGTATCTGGCCGACGAAGGCGTGGTTGCGATTGCCGACATCGATACCCGGCGCCTGACCCGCGTGTTGCGGGAAAAAGGTGCCCAGGCGGGTTGCCTGATGACCGTCGAAGGCCGCGGCGCCGACGCGGTCGGCGAGGCGCTGTCCCTCGCCCGGGGATTTCCGGGGCTGGCCGGCATGGACCTTGCCAAGGAGGTCAGCACCGCCTCGCGCTTCGAATGGACGGGCGGCGAGTGGCGGCTCGACGGCGGCTACGGCAGCGGTGGCGACGGTCGCTATCACGTCGTTGCCTATGATTTCGGTGTCAAGCGCAACATTCTGCGGATGCTCGTCGAGCGCGGCTGCCGGCTGACCGTGGTGCCGGCCCAGACACCCGCCAGCGAGGTGCTGGCGCTGTCGCCGGACGGCGTGTTCCTGTCGAATGGTCCCGGTGATCCGGAACCTTGCGACTATGCCATCCGCGCGATCCGCGAACTGGTGGCCTCCGGCTTGCCGATGTTCGGCATCTGCCTCGGCCACCAGCTGTTGGCGCTGGCTTCCGGCGCACGGACGATCAAGATGAAGTTCGGGCACCACGGTGCCAACCATCCGGTCAAGGATCTCGACAGCGGCCGCGTCATGATCACGTCGCAGAACCACGGCTTCGCGGTCGATGCCGATACCTTGCCGGACAATCTGCGGGCGACTCACGTTTCGCTGTTCGACGGCAGCCTGCAAGGGCTGGCCCGCACCGATGCGCCGGCCTTCTGCTTTCAGGGCCACCCGGAGGCCAGCCCCGGCCCGCACGACGTCGCCTACCTGTTCGACCGCTTCGTTTCGCTGATGAAGGAGGGGCATGCGTCCCGCCCGTGACCGGTCCGACCCGAGCCTGCCCCCCGGACAATCGCCCCCCCGC
Organism: Rhodocyclaceae bacterium; assembly: GCA_020445785.1. Classification (GTDB taxonomy): domain Bacteria; phylum Pseudomonadota; class Gammaproteobacteria; order Burkholderiales; family Rhodocyclaceae; genus Cognatazoarcus. The sequence continues at coordinate 666 of JAGRFZ010000063.1, read as the reverse complement.
ACGCCCCAGATCCACTGAGCCCAACCGACATGCCCAAGCGCACCGACATCCAATCCATCCTGATCATCGGCGCCGGCCCGATCATCATCGGCCAGGCCTGCGANNAGTTCGACTATTCCGGCGCCCAGGCGTGCAAGGCCTTGCGTGAAGAAGGGTATCGGGTGGTCCTGGTCAATTCGAACCCGGCCACGATCATGACCGATCCGGGCACTGCCGATGTCACGTACATCGAACCGATCTCCTGGCAGGTGGTCGAGCGCATCATCGAGAAGGAACGTCCGGATGCCCTGTTGCCGACCATGGGCGGGCAGACTGCGCTCAACTGCGCGCTCGATCTGGCCACCAAGGGCGTGCTCGAGAAGTACGGCGTCGAACTGATCGGCGCCTCGCAGGAGGCGATCGACAAGGCCGAGGATCGCGAGCGATTCAAGGAGGCGATGACAGGCATCGGCCTCGGCTCGGCGCGCTCGGGGATCGCCCACAGCCTCGAAGAGGCGCTGCAGGTGCAGGGTGGGCTGGGCTTTCCGGTGATCATCCGGCCCTCCTTCACGCTCGGCGGCACCGGCGGTGGCATCGCCTACAACATGGAAGAGTTCCTCGAGATCTGCAAGCGCGGCATCGAGGCCAGCCCGACCAACGAACTCCTGATCGAGGAGTCGCTGATCG
>JAGRFZ010000203.1 GCA_020445785.1 Rhodocyclaceae bacterium | reverse complement strand
AACGCTCAGCGGAACCTGTCGATGACGCAATCATCGCTGGCCACCTCGCTGCAGCGCCTGTCCTCAGGCCTGCGTGTGAATAGCGCAAAGGACGACGCAGCCGGACTCGCGATCGCGACCCGCATGACCGCCCAGTCGCGCGGCATGACCGTGGCGATTCGCAACGCCAACGACGCCATTTCGCTGACCCAGACCGCCGAAGGCGCGCTCGGACAGATCAAGGACCACCTCCTGCGGATGCGAGACATCGCGGTGCAGTCGTCCAACGCGACCAACTCATCGAGCGATCGCGCGGCCCTCGAAGCCGAATACGACCAGTTGCAGGCGGAAATCAACCGGATCGGCCAGCAGACCACCTTCAACGGCCTGAAGATCCTGGACTCGAACGCCGGCGCCCAGTCCTTCCAGATCGGCGCCAACGGCGGCGAGACCATCAGCGTCACCACCACCGCGATTTCCGGTGGTGCCGTCTCCTCCGCCACCGCAGCCGCCTCTACGGTGTCGTCCGCCGGTGGCGCATCGGCCGCAATCGCGACCATTGACGCCGCCATCGACAAGGTCAATACCGACCGCGCCACCTACGGTGCAGCCCAGGTGCGCTTCGAGGGCGTGGTGTCGATGCTCCAGATCTCTCGCGAGAACCAGGAGGCCGCGGCCAGCCGCATCATGGATGCCGACTTCGCAGCCGAGACGGCGGCGCTCACCCGCGCCCAGATCCTGCAGCAGGCCGGCACCGCGATGCTCGCCCAGGCCAACGCTCTGCCGCAGAACGTGCTCAGCCTCCTTGGCTAAGCCGGGCTTGCAATAAGTATGCGCGGGAGACGGCGGACGCCCTCTCCCGCGTTGTCACTTCGCGGAGCTTAAAACCATGTCCGTCCAATCGATATCCCCAGCGGCGCTCGCGCAAGATCCCCTGAACGTGCCCCAGGCCCGCCAGCTCTCCAATTCGGCCGACAACCCGAAGGTCGATGCGGGCGGGCGCAGTGGCGAGGTGTCACCCGCCGAACGGTCCGGTGCGGTCTCCCGAGCGAGCGACACCGAAAAGGCGGCCTCCCAGGCCACGCCGGTGGACCCGAAGCAGCTCGAACGCGCCCTCGAGAACATCCGGCGGGTTGTCGAGCCCGTGGCACACAACTTGCGTTTCACGGTCGACGAGGACACCGGTCGCACCGTCGTCAAGGTGCTCGACAGCGCGACCGATCAAGTCATCCGGCAGATTCCGAGCGAGGAGATCCTGTCCATCGCCAAAGCCCTGGACAAACTGAGCGGTCTGCTGCTGGAACAGAAGGCCTGAACTACAGGAGGCGCAAATGGCCGGCACGATCACATCGGCAGGCCTGGGTTCCGGACTGGCGGTAGAGTCCATCATCAGCCAGCTGATGCAGCTGGAACGCCAGCCGATCACCCAGCTTCAATCCCGCATCTCGACGGTCGACGCTCGGCTGTCGGCCCTCGGACGCGTGAAGAGCGCCATGTCGGCCCTGCAGACAGCGGCAAACGACATCAAGACGGCGGCAGGATTTTCCGTTTTCAAGACCGCCGTCGGCGACAGCAACGTACTCACTGCGAGCGCAGGATCGTCCGCCAACGTCGCCAACCACAGCGTCGAGGTCAAGTCCCTCGCCGCGACCCAGAAGCTCGCGGCCCAGGGTCTCGCCAGCAGCACGTCGGCGATCGCCACCGGTACGTTGAAGCTCGAACTCGGCAGTTTCGATGGCGCCGCCTTCACTGCCGATCCGGATCGCACCTACACCGTCGAGATCGGCACCGGCAACAATACCCTCGAGGGACTGCGTGACGCCATCAACGACCTCGACGCCGACGTCACCGCGTCGATCGTCAATGACGGCAGCGCCAGTCCGGCCCGGCTCGTGCTGAGCCCGAAGGACTCGGGCACCGCCAACGTCATCCGCAGTTCCGGACTCTCCGGCTTCGATTTCGACCCGGAAGCCCCTCTGGCCGGCGCGATGGAGCAGACGGTCACCGCCAAGGACGCGGTCGTCGTGGTCGACGGCATCACGGTGACGAAGTCGAGCAACGTCATCACCGACGCGCTCGAGGGCGTCACCTTGAACCTGGCGGACACCAACGAAGGTACGCCAACGACGCTCGACGTCTCCCAGGATGTAGATGCGATCAAGGGAAAGATCCAGGCGTTTGTCGATGCCTTCAACGGGCTCAACTCGCTGATCCGTGGTGAGACCAGCTTCAACGTCGAGTCCGGCCAGGCCGGGACCCTCAATGCGGATTCCTCGGTACGCTCGATTCGCGACCAGCTTCGGCAGATTGCCTCGTCCGACCTCGATGCCGCGGTGGGCGGGCTCACGCGCCTCTCGGACATCGGCATCAGCTTCGACGTCGAGGGTGCGCTGAGCATCGACAGCAGCGCGCTGGACGAGGCGCTCGCCGATCCAACGAAGAACGTCGCCGGGCTGTTCACAGGCAGTGGCAGCGTCACGGGGCTCGCCGCGCAGATCAGCGATCGGCTGGGCTCGCTGCTCGGCGTCGGCGGCACCATCGAGTCCCGCACCAACAGCTATACGCAATCCAAGGATGGCTTCGGCGATCGGATCGAGCAGCTCGAGCGGCGCATGACCGCAATCGAGGACCGCTACCGCCGTCAGTACGCCGCGCTGGATACGCTGGTCGCGAGCATGAATACCACCGGAAACTTCCTTTCGCAGCAATTGCTGTCCCTTCAGAACCTGACTTCGAACGGCTGAGGCCACGGAGATGCATGCCCATGTTTGGTCAAAAAAGTAGCGCAGCCACCGCTTATGCCCGCGTCGGTGTCGAGACGAAGGTCAGCACGGCGAGTCCGCACCAGCTGATCGTGATGCTCTACGACGGCGCCCTGCTGGCGATCAACACCGCAGCGGTTTCGATGGATGCCAACGACATCCCGAACAAGGGGAAGTCGATCTCCCAGGCGATCAACATCATCTCCAACGGCCTCAAAGCCAGCCTCGACATGGAGGCCGGCGGCGAGATCGCCCAACGCCTGTCTGCCCTGTACGACTACATGTGCCAACGCCTGCTCCACGCCAACCTGCAGAACAGCCGGCCAGCCCTCGACGAGGTCAGCGGCCTGCTCGACGAACTGCGCGAGGCATGGCTGCAGATCTCCGACGCGGCCGCGGAAACCGCCTGAGGCCGGAGCGATGAACACCCGCGACAGTTTCGAGGCAATGCGGTGCCTTTCCGGCAGCATGCTCGAAGCCGCGCGCGCCAACGACTGGGAGGCGTTGGTTCGGCTCGAGTGCGATCTCGCGCGCCGGCGCGATGCCCTGGCGGCACAGCCCGATCGACTCGGCGCCCTGACGGCGGAGGAGCGCGAACGCGTCGGCACGATCGTGCGGGAGATGCAGGCGGAAGACCGGGCGATCCGGCAGATCGTCGAACCGTACCTCGACAGCGTCCGCGCCCTGCTCTCCGGGCGCGCCCGTAAACGCGACCTGAGCAACAGCTACGGCGCGTTCGCGCAATCGCCCTGACCAGCGGCCAGCGGTGACCGAAAGGGCTAGCCCGCGATGATCCCGGCCGACCTTACCGCCCGTCTACGCCTACTCACCGAGGCTTCGTTCTTTTCGAAGGAACCGCGGGAAGTCGGACCGCTGCGCAGTTCCCAGGCCATCTCCAAAGATCCCCAGGATTTCCTGCCGGGCCAGCGGATCGTCGCGACGATCGGCGAAGCCAAATCGGGGAACAGTTTCCGGGCCCTGATCGACGGCCGCGAATATACGCTGACGCTGCCCAAGAATTCGGCCCGTTCCGGGCAGACGCTAGACCTGATCGTCACCCACGCCTCGCCGCGGGCGGTGATTGCGACGCCCGCCGAAGGCGACGCGGCAGCCGCCTCGGCGAGGCTCAGTCAGACCGGACGCCTGATCAGCTTCCTGCTGACCGGACAACCACCGGCGCCACCGGCGCAACTCGCCGGCGGCCAGCCACTCGTACCTGCTGCGCCGACCTCCGGCCCTCCGCTTGCAGCCGCCCTGCGCCAGGCGATCGGTGAGAGTGGCCTGTTCTACGAATCCCAATTGGCGCGTTGGCTCTCCGGTTCGGTCGCGACCGACACCTTGCTTCGCCAGCCCCAGGGCCAGCAGACCCGAAGCCGGGCCGCCGCCGCGCTGAGCACCCCGGGCGGCGGCACCACCGACGCTGCGGGCGCAAGCCCCGGCCAGCCGGCGTCGCGGATCGCGGCCAGCCCACCCCCCGCCACGCCCAACGCCGTCGCCGCGACCGCCCTCGGTGCCGACGCCGACGAGATTTCAGCGGCCAACCAGAGCACCGCCGCTCAGCGTCAACCGAGCCCTGCGCAGGGCAATCCCGTACCCGAACGGCTGATGCCGCTGGTGCACCAGCAGCTCGATGCGCTGGCGACCAACACCTACGCTTGGCAGGGGGCGGCCTGGCCCGGTCAACAGGTCGAGATCGAGATCGAGGAGCCGGAGTCGCGCGAAGGCGATGGCACGGATTCGGACGAGGCCGCCTGGAAAACCACGCTGCGCGTGACGCTGCCGCGACTCGGCGGAGTCGAGGCGCGGTTGCATCTGACGAGTGCGGGCGTCGCGCTGCAACTCACGGCCGACGACGGGGCGACGGCGGCTGCCCTCGCGGCGGCCGAGCAAGAACTCGCCGATGCCCTCGACGCGGCCGATCTCCCATTGACCGGAATGCGGATCGATGTGGCACCCGACGCGGACGCACCCGGATGAACGAAGCCGACGAGAATCTCCGCGCAGAGGCAGTGGCGCTGGCCTACACGGCGGGCGACGCCGCACCGAAGGTGGTTGCCAAGGGGCGAGGACTGATCGCGATGGAGATCATCGAACGGGCACGTGAAGCCGGCGTATACGTGCATGAATCGCCCGAGTTGCTGGGTCTGCTGATGCAGGTCGATCTGGACGACCGGATACCGCCCCAGCTATACCTTGCGGTGGCCGAACTTCTGGCTTGGCTGTACCGGCTCGAGCAAGGTGGCAGCGAAGCGCCGCCGGTCGCGCACGACCTGCCACCGAGCCTGGAGCGGCGACCGAGGCGTTAGTGGGGCGCCAAACCCTCGGCATACCGGGATACCATAGAAGCCTGTCCCCACATTGCGAAGACGGCAACATCCATGGCGGCAACGACCGACGACAAGCGAATCGAACTGCTGGACGCGTCCAACTACTCCGAGTACGTGCTGCGCGACCCGCGGGAGATCAACGCGGTGCTGAACGGCCTCGTTCAGCAGCGCTGCATCGTCTCCGCCCACCCGGACGGCAGACGCGACTTCGTGCTGACGACGCTGCTCGGCATCGATGCGGACAGCGGCAGCCTTTTTTTCGACCCTGCCCACGACGAGGCCAACAATCGCAGGCTGACGACGGCATCATCGGTGACCTTCAGTGCTCTGCTGGAGAAGATCAAGGTACAGTTTTCGACCGCGACCCCCGAAGGCGGCACCCACGACGGACACCCCGCCCTGGTGGCCCCCCCACCGGAGAAAGTCCTGCGGCTGCAGCGGCGCGAATACTTTCGCCTGGTGACACCGACCGCCCAGGCGGTGGTGTGCAGCATTCCGGTACCCGACGGAGCGGGCGCAAAGACCTTCGAAGCGAGGGTCATGGACATCTCCGGCGGAGGCATCGGCGTGCTGGTGCCACCCAAGGGGCTGCGCCTCACCACAGACATGGTGTTCGACGATTGCTCCCTGGTTCTGCCCGACTTCGGCACGATCGTCACCCGCTTGAAGATCCGCAGCATCTTTCAGGTGACCAATCGCAACGGCGTCACGATGATGCGCGCCGGCTGCCAGTTCGTGGATCTGTCGGCGTCATCCGAGAACACGATCCAGCGCTACATCCTGAAGACCGAGCGCGAGCGCAATGCCCGCTCGCGCCGCCTTTGAGGCCCCAACCGAGCGGTCCGAACCGACCGTCAACGAACAAGCCCCGCCGAGCTGGCGGGGCTTGTTCGTTGACGGTCG
>JAGRFZ010000062.1 GCA_020445785.1 Rhodocyclaceae bacterium | reverse complement strand
GCCGGCACCTTGCCCTGGTCGTAGCCGATCCAGGTGTAGCCGGCGCTGACCTTGCCGTCGGAGACCGACTGCAGGATTTCGAACGGCGGCACCAGCTTGCCCGGCTCGAAGACCTTGACCTGGATCGAGCCGTCACTGGCCGTGGTCAGCTGATCGGCAACCCACGCGGCCGGCGAGCCCAGACCCGGCAGATTGGTCGAAAAGGCCACCGGCATCTTCCAGCGCAACTTGTCGGCGAAGGCCGACTGCGGCGCCGCGGCCAGCGCCGCGCCGGTGATCGCCATGGCGGCGACGGCCAGGCGTGCGGTCGTCGTCCGGGTCGTGTTCTGGGTCATCGAATACTCCTCCTCAGGTGTCACGGTGCTTGATGAAATGGCCGGCACCGGGGGGCGCGGCGAGCGCCCCTGATGCCGGGGACGCCCATGGTGCATGGCCGGACTGCGTTCGCCAACCGGGGCGAACCCTAACTCGGCGCAATTCCCGGCCGCGGCCTGTCCGGGTCACGCGAACCACGACGTGCTGCACAACCAAGCCCGCCGGACCATGGCACACTCGAATCGTGGCCGTCGTGCGCGCCGGCCGGGGGCCTTCAGCGGACAAGGGGCGAGATGCGGGTCTTTCTGAGCTACAGCACCCACGATCGGGTCGACGCCGAGGCGCTGCGAAAGGCGCTCACCGGCCAGCGGCCGGATCTGGACGTCTACTTTGCGCCCCACCGCAACGAAATCGGCGCCTACTGGCTGGCCCGCCTCGAGCGCGAACTGGCGGCGGCCGATGCCTTTGTCGTCTTGCTCGGTGAGCGGGTCGGTCCGTGGCAGGAGCTGGAGTACTTCGACGCCTTGCGCCGCAATCGGGAAAGCGGGCGGCCGCTGCTGGCACCGGTGCTGCTGGGCGAATCGGTTCCGGGCCTGCCCTTCGTGCATCAGTTGCATTGCCTCGACGCCCGAGGGCTCGGGCTCGAGCACCTGGTGCCGCGTATCCTGGCGGCGCTCGATCAGCAGTCACCGGCGACCGAAGCCGCGCCGTGGCAGCAACTCACGCCGTATCGCGGCCTGATGACGATGGAGACCCAGGACGCGGCCTATTTCTTCGGCCGCGAACTGCTGACCACCCGCATCCTCGGCGCCATGGCGATGACGCCGAACCGGCTGCACGTGCTGGTCGGCAACTCCGGCGTCGGCAAGTCCTCGGTCGCGCTGGCCGGCGTCATCGGCTCCTTGCGCAGCCAGCTATGGCCGTCCGAACATGCCCAGCCCTGGCCCGAGGCGCTCGCCGACAGCCGGTCGTGGCCGCTGGTCCGATTGGCGCCCGGCAATCGCCCGCTGCTTTCGCTGGCCCGGGCCTTCGTCGCGCTGTGGCGCGAGAGCCCGGCCGAGATCGAGGAGGAAGCGATCAAATGGCAGCGCCTGCTGGCCGAGGGCACGTCGCTGTCAACGCTGTTGGAGGCCGCGCTGAGCCGGGTCGCCTTCCGCATGGATGCCGAGCCGCCGCCGCGTGTGGTGCTCTACGTGGACCAGGGGGAAGAGCTGTACAGCCGCGCCGAAGAAAAGCAGGCGCGGCGCCTGTCGGCACTGCTGGCCGAGGCCGCCGAGGCCCCCGGCGTGCTGGCGATGATGAGTCTGCGCGCCGACTATTATGGGCGCCTGCAGGAGGATGGCGCGCTTTACCCGGCGGTGCGCATGACCGACGTGCCACCCCTCGACCGCGCCGGCATCGAGCGGGTCGTACGGCTGCCCGCCGAGCGCCTCGGGGCGCGCTTCGAGAGCGAGGAGGTGGTCGAAGAGATCGTCGCTGCAGCGGCGCGCCAGCCCGGTGCGCTGCCGATGCTCTCCGACCTCCTGGCCGATGTCTGGCGCGCGATGCAGGCCGATCCGCGGGCCGACGGCGTGCTGCGCCTGCCGCCCGGTTTCGTCGACATCGCGCGGCCTCTGGCCGACAAGGCCGAGCGCTTCGTCGCCGGCGAGCCCGACAGCCTCGAGGCCCTGCGCCGGCTATTCACACTGAAGCTTGCGCTGCTGCCGCGGGAGGGCGAGATCATGCGCCGCAGGGCGCGACGGGCCGAGTGCGGCGTCGACGAATGGCGGTTGGTGGAGGCGATGGCGGGCCCGCGCTGGCGGCTGGTGACGATGGGCGAGGAGGCCGCCGAGGCGACCGCCGAGGTGGCTCATGAGGCCCTGCTGCGCCATTGGCCACGGGTCGTCCGCTGGCTCGACGAAGCGCGCGAATTCCTGGTCTGGAAGAGCCGATTCGAATCCGACTATCGGAGCTGGGAGGAGGCGGGCGACACGGTGCGCGACCGTACCCTGTTGACCGGTCTCGCCCTTGAGGTGGCGGTGCGTTGGCGGGAACAACGGCCGACCGAACTCTCCGACGGCGAGCGTTTGTTCATCGGCGAAAGCGAACAGGCCGCCGTGGCGGCCGGTGCTGCCGCGCGGGCCGCGGAGAAGCGGTTGGCCTGGCAGCGACGTGCGATCTACGCGCTGGTCGTGCTGGCCTTCGCGATCGTCGGCGGCTTTGCGCTGTATTCGCTCGACCTGCGCGATCGCGCCGAGTATTCGGCGGCGCTGGCGAGGCGATCCGAGCGCCAGGCGGTCGAGGCCCGTGAAGTGGCCGAGCAGCAGCGGCAGGATGCGCTACGCCAGGCGGAGATGGCCGACGCGCGACGACTGGCGATGGCGTCGGCCGAGCTGCTCGACGAGTCCGTCGGCGAGACCACGCTCGCCGGGCTGCTGGCCGCCGAGTCGCTGAGGCTCGACGCCAACGTCGACGGGCGCGCGGTGATGCGCCGGGTGCTCGAACGTCTGCCGGCAGCCGGTCGCGCGCTCGACGCGCCGTGGCCTCACGGGACGATGCACCATTCCCGCGACGGGAAGGTGGCGGCGTTCGTACGGGGCATCGACCAAACTGGCCGCGATCCGATCACCGAGGTCGTGCTGCGGGTGCAGGGGGATGGCGGTGTCGTCGATCACGAGATCGATATCCGGCGCCGGCTCGGCGAAATCGCATTGTCGCCGGACGGGCGTCGCCTGGCCGGGATCGACCACAGCGAAGGGCGCCTGATGCTTTGGAACACGGCCGACGGCACGCCGATCGCGGACCGCGAAATCGGCGCACGCTCGCTGGCCTTCGCCGATGACGGACGCCGGTTGGTGGTCGCTGCGCGCGGGCAGCGGCTGCTGGTGGTGGACGCGGCGGATGGAGAAGCGGTCGGCCAGCTGGGTGCGCCGGGCGGCGTCGGGTCGGTCGCCCTGATGGCCGATCGACGCACCTTGGTGAGCTTCGGTGTGGATGGGCGATTCCGCGCCTGGGACGGCCAGCTCGGGCGCGCGCTGTGGTCGTCCCGCGAGGACCGGGGCGACAGCGACCGGGTTCGTATCAGCGAGAACGGCCTGTGGTTTGCGGCTCGTCCGGCCGACGGCGAACGGATCGAGATCGGTGCCACCGTCGATGGCCAGACCCAGTTCGCGATTCCGGTGGCCGGCCAGGGTTCGCATCTGCTCTCGCCGGACGGGCGCCGGCTGGTCTGGCTGACGCGTCGTAGCGAGGGCGATGGTGGCGAACTGCAGATCTGGGACCTGGAGACTCGCCAGCAACTGCTGCGGCGCAGGGTTTCCCATAGCCTGATCGATGCGGTGTTCCTGCCGGGCTCGACGCTGGTCGCGATCGGGGCCGGCCGCGCCCGCCAGGACGACCCCGAACCTTATCTCGAACTGGTGGACAGCCGCGACGGCCGCGCGCTGTGGCGGGCGCCGCTGCCGTCCGCCTACGGCACCGTCCAGCCGCGGCCGATGGGGCCGAAAATGCTGGCGCTGGGGGTTGGGCAGGGCGGCCTGCTGCTGACCGACGAGGGCGAGCTGGAGATCGATCTCGGCGACAGTGGCGCGGTGATGGCCGGACTCGAAATCGCTGCGGCGAAGCGGCTGATCCTGGCGCGCCGCCCGGAAGGTGGGGCGTCGGATCTGCTTGAACTGCGCACCGTGTTCGGCGGCGGTGTCGAGCGGGTGATCGAGGCCGGGGGATTGGTCGGGGTTCTGGCCGCCAGCGTCGATGGCGAGCGCCTGCTCGCCGAAGTCACGGTCGATGGTCGCAGCCGCATCCGCAGTTGGCGGCTGGCCGACGGCGAGCCGCTGACTTCACTGGCGCTCGACGGGCCGGCCTTGGAGATTCATGCGCTCGCCGGCGACCGGCTGGCGGTGCACACCATCGCCCGCCAGCTCGATGTGTGGTCCCTGTCGACCGGGCGACGGCAGGGCCGTTTCGCCCACGGTCGGATCGCCGAACGCCACGCGGTGGCCACCGCGGCGCCGAGGGCCGTGAATTGGCTGCCGGGCCTGCTCCAGGTCTGGAATCTGGAGCCATTGCGGCTGGTCGAGGCGCACCGGACGGACGGCGACGTGCGCGCGCTGGCGATCTCGCCGGACGGCGAGCGGGTGGTCTGGCTCGGCGGCGACGACGGCCGCATGTTGCGCCTGTGGCCGGTGGACGGTGATGTGCCGCCTGCCGAACTGCCACTCGAGCGGGGACGCGCACCGCGCTTCACACCCGACGGGCGCTGGCTGGCGGTGCAGGTGGGTGACGATCGGATCGGGGTGTTCGACGGGGTCGACCTGAGGCCCACGGGCGAGGTCGCGGCGCTGCCCGGCGATCGCATTCTCGACGCCACTTTCGGCGCCCGCGGCGGCGAGCTGCTGGTGACCGAAGAACACGAGCGGCAGCGCGGCCTGCGGGTGTTCCGGATGGCGCCGCGGCAGGAAACCGCACGCATCGACCTTGCCGGCGTGCTTGTACCATTGCCGCAACCGCATCAGGTCGCAATCACCGACACGGGGGGGGATTGGTGGGCGTGGGACACCGCCTCGGTCGGTGCCGACCGGCGCCTGCTGAAGGCCACGCCGGGCTCGCTGCGTCGGACACCGACCGCCGGGCGCCTGCTGGCGGGCGTTGCCCCCGAGCAGGTGGCAGCGCTGCCGCAACCGATCCGCGAGTGGGCGTCGGCCGTGCCGAGCGTGGGCGGCGAGCGCCTCAACGCCTGGAGCGTCGATCCGGCCGGCGACCGGCTGGCCGTGGTCGGCGACGACGGCATCGCGATCCAGGACGCCCACGATGGCCGTCCGATCGCCGAGTGGCCGGACGTGCGCCTCGAAGGCGCAGGCTTTCACATCGGTCCCCATGACCGGGCGGTGCGAGGCCTCCGGTTCATCGGTGCCGGCAACGGTCTGGTGGCCTTCGACAACCGCGACACCGGCACCGCGGGGCAGCGCGCGCGGCTGTGGCTGTGGCACTGGGTCGATGGTCCGCCCCGCGAGATCGGCGACGGCAATCCGATCAACCGAATCGCGGTGAGCCCGGACGGACGCTGGCTGGCCACCGCCGAAGGGGCGGACTGGTGGGACCGCGACGCGCTCGAGCGGGTGGCCGTCGGGCGTCATCAACTGCGCTTGTGGGATGCCCGCAGCGGCGAGCTGTTGCGTACCCTGCCGTGGGACAAGTCGGTCGATGGTGTGGCGTTCAGCCCCGACGGCAGCCGCCTGGCGGCCCGTAGCGCGGCGCGGGTCGATGTCTATGCCACCGCCGACTGGCAGCGCGAGCACAGCTTTCCGATCGACGGCAAGCGGGTCGTCGGCGGCGAGGTCGTGTTTGCCGGCAACGGCGCAGTGGCGACCGAGGCGGAAGGCGGCGCCTGGCTGTGGTCGCTGGCGGACGGCAGCCGGCGCCATCTGCGCCACGGCGGCGACTGGCCGCGGATCACGGCGTCGTCCGACGGCAGCCGGCTGCTGACCCTGGATCGGTCGCGGGTCGCGGTGTGGTCGGCCACCGACGGGCGCCTGCTCTTCGAGGCCGACAATCCGGGCGGTGCCTGGCGCGACGTCTGGCTGGCCGGGGAGGATGACGCAATGCTGGCGATCGACGCCGAGGGCTTGCTGCAGGTCCTCTGGCGGCGCGACGAGCTGCTGGCCACCGCCTGCGCGCGCTTGGTGCGTGGGTTCACCGACGACGAGCGTCGCCGCTACCTGCGGGAGCCGGCGTCGGCCGGTCCCTGCGCAGGCGGCTGAGGTCGTCGCCGACGGTCGGACTAGGGGTGCACCTGCGCATCGAAGATGCGCCGCCAGACCCGTGCTACTCGCCCGAAATTGCGCCGCGCCGGCATTCGTACGGCTTCGGCCGGATGGACGTGGGGATTGCCGAGCACGCCGACCCGGAACGCGAAGATGTAGTCCGGTTCCAGCCCCATCCGCAGATCGGTCAGAACGACATCTTCGTCGCGCAGGGCGGCGGCATAGAAGCCGCGGGTGAACCATGCCAGGCGTGCCACCGGCCAGGCGTCGGCAATCGGCGTGAGCAACTCGGGATGGCGCGGATGACGCGCAAAACGAAGCGCACCGTCGTCGTCGAGCAGGGAATGGAAACCTTCGTGATACTCGGTCGGGCCGATCGCCAACACCCGCCACAGCACGCTGTTGAATGGGGCCGGCGTCACCAGTACCCGTTCGACTTCGATCGACGCTTCGGCCAGCGACTTTCGCGCCAGCACGTCCACGTGGGCTTGGGCGAGCAGGGTCCACGCGAGGTAGAGGGACGACAGGACGAGACCGACCAGACTCGCGCCGCGGATTCGCTCGCCCCGGCGGGCCAAGGCGGCCACGACAAGCGCGCAGAGCAGCGGCAGGGTGTAGAGCGGGTCGATGATGAAGATCGAGCCGAGCCCGAACGGTGTCGGCTCGAGCGGCCACAGCAACTGGGTGCCGTACACCGTGAAGGCGTCGAGCAGCGCGTGGGTTGCCAGTGCCGAATAGACCAGCATCGCCCACCGCCGCCAGGATGAAACGGTGGCCGGATGGATACGGGTGATCAGCCACACCAACAGCGGCGTCGCCAGCGCCTGCATCAACAGGGAATGGCTTGCGCTGCGGTGGTAAGTGAAGTCGCTGACCGGGTCGCCGAGCGGCACCAGTACGTCGAGATCGGGCAACGTGCCGCACAGCGCACCCCACAACAACGCCTTGCGTCCGAAACGGCGACCGGCGACGGCGCCGCCGACCGCGGCGCCGAGGGCCAATTGGCTGAGAGAGTCCATGCTTCTTCCGTGAGGTCAGGGCCGGGCCGTGGCGGCACGAGCTCGCCGGGGCCACTTCGCGGGTGGTCGTAGGGGCGACAATGAAATCCGCGCGCGGTTCATCGTACGGGCGTTGCTGCATTGCAGCAATTGGGGCAGAATCGGAGTCATCGATCAAACATGTACCGCCTTCGACGCCGTGAACGAGTTCCCGCACCACGATGCCAGGCCCCCAGGCTGGTTCGGCCGATGCGCCGCCCGACTGGCGGCGCTGTTTGCCCGGCGGCAAGGCCGAGGGCGTGATGCCGGGCCGCCGGCAGCGGCGCCGGCAACGCCACCGGCGGAGCGCGCCGCACCGCTCGACGTCGCGCCGAGCGTCTCGCCTGCGACACGGCCCCCGGCAGCTTTCCCGGTGGTGCCCCCGGCAGCGGTCGCGGTAGCCGATACGCCGAGCCAGCCTGTTGCCGAAGCCGAAGCCGAAGCCGAAGCCGAAGCCGAAGCCGAAGCCGAAGCCGAAGCCGAAGCCGAAGCCGAAGCCGAAGCCGAAGCCGAAGCCGAAGCCGAAGCCGAAGCCGAAGCCGAAGCCGAAGCCGAAGCCCC
>JAGRFZ010000202.1 GCA_020445785.1 Rhodocyclaceae bacterium | reverse complement strand
CCGGCCCCAACATGGGCGGCAAATCCACCTTCATGCGCCAGGTCGCGCTGATCGTGCTGATGGCCCACATTGGCAGCTTCGTGCCGGCGCGCTCGGCGCGGATCGGGCCGGTGGACGCGATCTTCACCCGCATCGGCGCCTCCGACGACCTCGCCTCCGGGCGCTCGACCTTCATGGTCGAGATGACCGAGGCGGCGGCCATCCTGCACGGTGCGTCCGAACACAGCCTGGTGCTGATGGACGAGATCGGCCGCGGCACCTCGACCTTCGACGGCCTCGCGCTGGCCTTCGCGATCGCCCGCCGGCTGCTGGACAAGAACCGCTGCATGAGCCTCTTTTCGACCCATTACGTCGAGCTGACGCGGGTGAACCTGGACTATCCGGAGTGCGCCAACGTGCATCTCGATGCGGTCGAGCACGGTCACCGCATCGTCTTCCTGCACGCGGTCGAGGATGGCCCGGCGAGCCAGAGCTACGGCATCGAGGTGGCGGCGCTGGCCGGCATTCCGGCGCCGGTGGTGCGCGAGGCCAAGCGCCGCCTGCGGGCGCTGGAGAATCGCGAAATCGGCGGCGGTCCGCAGCCGGATCTCTTCGCCAGCCTGCCGGCCAAGGAGCCCGAGGCGCCTTCCCACCCGGTTCTCGGCGCGCTGGCCGGGCTCGATCCGGACGCGCTCAGCCCGCGTGAGGCGCTGGAACAGCTCTACGCGCTGAAGCGGTTGGCCGCCGGCGAATGAGGCGGCCGCTGGCGGCACTCGTGGCCGGGATGCTCGCGTCGGCGGCGATCGCTTCGGAATTCGCCTTCGCGCTGATCGGCGACGTGCCCTACAACCGCTTCGAGCGGCGTTGGTTCGCCGACTATCTGGCCAAGGTCGCCGCCGACGACGTCGCCTTCGTGCTCCATGTCGGTGACATCAAATCCGGCGGCGAGCCCTGCAGCGATGCCGTGTTCGACGACCGGCTGGCGCTGTTCGACGCCAGTCCCCTGCCCTTCGTGCTGGTGCCGGGCGACAACGACTGGAGCGACTGCAATCGGCTGGCCGCCGGTCGCTACGACCCACTGGAACGGCTCGATGCGCTGCGCGCCCGCTTCTTTCCGGCCGGCAGCAGTCTCGGCCGGCAGCGCATGGCGGTGGCGAGCCAGTCCGATTCGATGGTGGGCAGCCCGTATCGCGAAAACCGGATGTGGCACCATGGCGCCGCCAGCTTCGTCACGCTGAATGTGCCGGGGCCGTCGAATCGCCGTGGCCGCGGCGGTCGCGCACCGGCCGAGTTCGTCGCCCGCAACCGGGCCAATCTGGCGTGGCTGGCCCGGGGCTTCGCGGAGGCCGCCGCCCGTGGCTCGCGGGTCATGGTCGTGGCGATGCAGGCGAACCCGTGGATCGAGGATTTCGTCGACGGCGATCCGCACCCCGGCTACGCCGAACTGCTGACCGCCCTTCGCGACCACACGGAAGCCTTCGACGGCGAGGTGTTGTTGCTGCACGGCGACCAGCACCTGCCGATCATCGACCAGCCGATGACCGGCCGCGACGGCCACCCGCTCGCCCGCTTCACCCGCGTGCAGTGCTTCGGCAGCCCGCTGATGGGCTGGATGCGGATCGCCGTTCGCGACAGCGGGCCCGCGGCGTTGGCGATCGACGCCCACGGCTACAGCCCGTCGCCGGCCGGTGCTGTCCAGCCATGAGCCTGGCTTGCGCTTGCCGGGAGTAAGCTTCGGCCGATGAGTACTCCGATCGACATCTCCGAACACCGGGGCGTGCGCTACCTGCATTTCGGTTCCGAGTGGGTGCAGGGTGCGATGCGCATCCGCCGGCCCTACGATCTCGAACTGGCCTACACGCGGGAGATGATGGCGCCGCTGCTGTTGGCCTCGCCATCCGACTGGCCGCGACGCATCCTCACCATCGGCGTCGGTGCCGGCTCGCTGTGCAAGTTCGTCCATCGCCACTTGCCGGAGGCGCGCCTGACTGCGGTCGAGATCGACGCCAAGGTGGTCGCCGTGGCCGAGCAGTTTTTCAAGCTGCCGGTCGAGGACGCGCGCTTCCGGGTGGTGATCGCCGACGGCGTCGATTTTCTGCTGGACACCGATGCCCGCTTCGACCTGATCCTGCTGGACGGCTTCGACCAGCATGCCCGCGCGGGGGCGCTGGCGACCCTGCCCTTCTATCAGACCTGCCGCGCCCGCCTGGCCGATGATGGCCTGCTGGCGACCAACCTGTTCGGCCGGAGCAAGGGTTTCGAGGCCGCGGTCGAACACCTGCAGGCGGCCTTCGACGGTCGCGCGATGGCCTTTCCGTCCTGCGATTCCGGCAACGTCGTCGCGCTGGCGACCCGCGGCGAGGCGATCGCGGTCGAGGCCGAGGTCCTGCGCGCCCGCGCCTACGCGCTGAAGGAGCGCACCGGCCTCGACCTGCGGCCGACCGTCACCCGGCTCGAAGAGGCCGGGCGACTGGCCGGCGGGCAGCTCGACCTGTGAGCACCGAGCGGGTCGATAGCGTGGTGATCGGCGCCGGCGTAGTCGGGCTGGCCTGCGCCCGAACGCTCGCGCTCGCCGGCCGCGAAGTGCTGATCCTGGAGGCCGAGAACACCTTCGGCACCGGCATCAGCAGTCGCAACAGCGAAGTCATCCACGCCGGCCTCTACTACCCGCCGGGCAGCCTCAAGGCGCGGCTGTGCGTCGCCGGCCGCGATGCCCTGTACGCCTACTGTGCGGACCGCGCGATTCCCCACCGCCGCTGCGGCAAGCTGATCGTCGCCGCCAGCGAGGGCCAGATCGGCCGGCTCGAACAGATCCGCAGCAACGCCCTGGCCTGCGGCGCCGGCGAACTCGAACTGCTCGACGGCGATGCCATGCGGCGACTGGAACCCGCCCTCGCCGGTGCTGCCGCGCTCGCTTCGCCGGCCACCGGCATCGTCGACAGCCACGCGCTGATGCTGGCCCTGCTGGCCGACGCCGAACACGCCGGTGCTCAATTGGTAACCCATGCGCCGGTCGTTGGGCTCGAACTCGGCCCGAGGGCGATCACGGTGGCGGTCGGCGGCGCCGAGCCGATGCGCCTCGCTGCCCGCCAGGTGGTCAATGCCGCCGGCCTCGGCGCGGCGCGGATCGCGTCCGCCAGCCGTGGCCTCGATCCGGCCTTCATGCCGACGCTCGCCTACGCCAAGGGCAACTACTTCATGCTGCAGGGGCGCGCGCCGTTCTCGCGGCTGATATACCCGGTGCCGGAAGCGGCCGGGCTCGGCGTGCATCTGACGCTGGATCTGGCCGGCCAGGCCCGCTTCGGCCCGGACGTGGAATGGATCGAGTCGCCCGAGTATTCGGTGTCGGCGGATCGGGCTACTGCCTTCGCCGAGGCGATCCGCCGCTACTGGCCGGCACTGCCGGACGGCGCACTGCAGCCCGGCTACGCCGGCGTACGACCGAAGCTCGGCGGCCCCGGCAATGCAGCCGCCGACTTTCGCATCGACGGTCCGGCCGAGCACGGCCAGCCGGGGCTGGTGAATCTGCTCGGCATCGAGTCGCCGGGCTTGACCGCGAGCCTGGCGATCGCCGACGAGGTGCTGCGCCGGCTGGGCTGAGTCAGCCGTCGCCGCTCGGCGCTTCCGCCTGCGGCAACCACAGGGCGCCCTCGATCTTCTCGAGATAGGCCTGGTGGATCGCGAGTTCGTCGGCGCTCGCCCGCAACACCTTGACCGGCGGGCGCTGGCCACCCCAGCCGCCGCCGGGTTCGCCGTGGGCCGGATCGTCCTCGAGCGCAATCATCAGGCTTTCCTGACCGCGGGTCATCGCCAGATAGACGTCGGCCAGCAACTCCGCGTCGAGCAAGGCGCCGTGCAAGGTGCGGTGGGCGTTGGCCACCTCGTAGCGCTCACACAAGGCGTCGAGGGAGGCCTTCTTGCCCGGATGCTGCTCCTTCGCCATCTTCAACGTGTCGATCACCCCAGCGCACAGCGTCGCCAGCCTCGGCCGCCCGATGCGATCGAGTTCGTGGTCGAGGAAGCCGACGTCGAAGCTGGCGTTATGGATCACCAATTCCGCGTCGCGCACGAAGTTCTCGAAATCGGCGGCGACGTCGGGGAAGCGCGGCTTGTCGACGAGGAACTCGTTGGTGATGCCATGAACGGCGATGGCACCGGCGTCGACCTGGCGCTCCGGATTGATATAGACGTGGTAGTGGCGACCGGTGAGCCGGCGGTTGGCGAGCTCGACGCAGCCGATCTCGATCACCCGGTCGCCGTTGCGCCATTCGAGGCCGGTGGTCTCGGTATCGAGCACGATCTGGCGCATCAGCCCAGCTCCTCGACCGCACGCCCGCTGGCCCGTGCGGCCTCGGCACCGCGGCGGGCGAGCTCGTCGGCGCGCTCGTTCTCGGCGTGGCCGGCATGGCCCTTGACCCACAGCCACGCGATCTGGTGGCGCGACGCGGTCTCGTCGAGCCGGCGCCACAGATCGGCATTCTTGACCGGCGATTTCGAGGCGGTCTTCCAGCCGCGGGCCTTCCAACCGTGGATCCACTCCGAGATGCCCTTCTGCACATACTGGCTGTCGGTATGGACGCGGGCCTCGACCGGCCGCTTGAGCAGATCGAGGGCGCGGATCACCGCCATCAGCTCCATGCGGTTGTTGGTGGTGGCGGGTTCGCCGCCCCAGATTTCCTTCTCGCGGCCGCCGGCACGCAGGATTGCGCCCCAGCCGCCGGGGCCGGGGTTGCCGCTGCAGGCACCGTCGGTGTAGATCTC
>JAGRFZ010000061.1 GCA_020445785.1 Rhodocyclaceae bacterium | reverse complement strand
GCTACTGGTGAAATGTCCGGGCTAGAGGCGGCAGATTTCCATGGCCCGGCAGGTGGCACGGAGGATGTCGGCGGGCGGGCTAGAATGGGTGTTTTTCCGATCCCCATCCATCGACCGTGATCCAGTTCAGGAAGTTGCGTCTCGCCCGCGCTGCCAAGGTACTCTTCGAAGACGTGGAACTGCAGATCCACCCCGGTTGGAAGGTCGGCCTGACCGGGGCCAACGGCTGCGGCAAATCGAGCCTGTTCGCGCTGCTGCGCGGCGACCTGCACCAGGACCAGGGCGATCTCGAAATCCCGGCGAGCTGGGAGATCGCCCACGTCGCGCAGGAAACGCCAGCACTCGATCGCTCGGCGATCGACTACGCCCTCGACGGTGATCGCGAGCTGCGGCGCATCGAACGGGAGCTGGCGGTCGCCGAGGCGACCCACCACGGCGAAGCGATCGGCCTCCTCCACGGTCGCATGCAGGAGATCGATGCCTACGCCGCGCCGGCGCGCGCAGCGGCCTTGCTGGATGGGCTCGGTTTCGGCGAGGCGGAGGCGGCGCGGCCTGTGGCGTCTTTCTCCGGCGGGTGGCGCATGCGGCTCAATCTGGCCAAGGCCCTGATGTGCCGCTCCGATCTGCTGCTGCTGGACGAACCCACCAACCACCTCGACCTGGATGCGGTGATCTGGCTCGAACAGTGGCTGCGGGACTACGCCGGTA
This sequence comes from Rhodocyclaceae bacterium, assembly GCA_020445785.1. Taxonomy (GTDB): domain Bacteria; phylum Pseudomonadota; class Gammaproteobacteria; order Burkholderiales; family Rhodocyclaceae; genus Cognatazoarcus. The sequence continues at coordinate 31,771 of JAGRFZ010000061.1, read as the reverse complement.
CCTTGCTGCTGATTTCCCACGATCGCGATTTCCTCGACGCGGTGGTGGGGCATGTCGCGCACATCGAGAACCAGCGGCTGAGCTTGTATCCCGGCGGCTACTCCGCCTTCGAGCGGGTGCGGGCCGAGCGCCTGGCCCAGCAGCAGTCCCTCTACGAGCGTCAGCAGCGCGAGCGCGCCCACTTCCACCGCTTCGTCGAACGTTTCCGTGCCAAGGCCACCAAGGCGCGCCAGGCCCAGAGCCGGATCAAGGCCTTGGAGCGCATGGAGCTGATTACCGCGGCGCACGTCGATACGCCGTTCGATTTTTCCTTCCGCGCGCCCGAAGCTGCGCCCGATCCGCTGCTCCAGCTCGAGGATGCCGCCACCGGCTACGAGGGCCGGCCGGTGCTCGAAGCGCTCGATCTGACTCTGCGCCCGGGCGAGCGGGTGGGGCTGCTGGGGCGCAACGGCGCCGGCAAGTCTACGCTGATCAAGCTGCTGGCCGGTGGCCTGATGGCGAGTGCCGGCGAGCGCCGCGAGGGCAAGGGTCTGGCGCTGGGCTACTTTGCGCAGCACCAGCTCGAAGCGCTGCGCCCGGACGAATCGCCGCTGGCCCACCTGCAGCGGCTCGATCGGGTCACCCGCGAGCAGGCCTTGCGCGATTACCTCGGGGGCTTCGATTTTCGGGGTGATGCCGCCACCAGCCCCTGTGGCCCCTTCTCCGGGGGCGAGAAGTCCCGCCTCGCGCTGGCCCTGCTGATCTGGCGCCGGCCCAATCTGCTGTTGCTGGACGAGCCCACCAACCACCTCGATCTGGAGATGCGCCATGCGCTGACCCTTGCGTTGCAGGCCTTTGCCGGGGCCATGTTGATCGTCTCCCACGATCGCGCCTTGCTGCGTGCCACCTGTGATCGCTTCCTACTGGTACACGGCGGCCGCTTGCAGGCCTTCGACGGCGATCTCGACGACTACCGCGACTGGCTCGCCCGCCAGCGCAGCGAGGCGGCGTCGGAGGCCCGCTGCCCGACGCGCGAGGCCGACCGCCAGAACCGCCAGCAGCAGCGTGCCGAGGCCTCCGCCCAGCGCCAGGCGCGGCTGGCGGCGCGGCGGCCGCTGAACAAGGAACTGGGCGAAATCGAGCGCCGGCTGGAGGCATGGCACCGGGAAAAGTCGGCCGTCGACGCCCAGGTGGCCGACCCGGCTTTCTACCAGCAGGGCGACGGCGAAGCCGTGCAGCTCGTCCTCAAGCGCCAGGCGACGCTCGGCGAATCCATCGAAACGGCCGAAACCCGCTGGCTCGAGCTGCACGAAGCGCTCGAGGCGCTGGAGGATTGAGCGCCGGCGGTGGCCGGTTCACTGGCCCCTCCTCCAATCGCTGCGCGACGTTCGAGCGGCCGGGCGAAGGCGATCAGGTCTCCGGCTGGCCGGCATCCGGCGCGATGCGCGGCAGGTCGATCCGGAAGCAGGTGCCTTTGCCCGGCTCGCTGGCCAGTGCAATGCTGCCGCCGAGCACGCTGGTGACCAGATTGAAGACGATGTACAGGCCGAGACCGCTGCCACCCTTGCCGAGACGGGTCGTGTAGAAGGGGTCGAAGGCATGGTCGCGCACTTCCTCGCTCATGCCGCGGCCGTCGTCGCTGATCTCGATCGATATCGCCGGGCCACCGCCGTCCGCCGCGACGATGCGGATCACGCCGTCGCCCTCGAAAGCATGGATCAGTGCATTCTCCACCAGGTTGGTCACGATCTGTTCGAGGGGGCCGGGGAAGCTGTCGAGCTCGATGTTCTCCCCGATTTCGATACGGACCTGGTGGCCGGTGTGCCGCAACTGAGGGCTCAAGGCACTCACCACCTCCTCGACCGTGGTGCGCAGGTCGAAGCGCCGCCGCCGTTCGCTCGCCTGGTCCACCGCCACTTGCTTGAAGTGGGCGACCTGGCGGGCCGCCCGGTCCACGTTGCGTTCCAGCAACGTGGTGGCCTCGTCGCAGCCGCTGACGAATTCCTCCAGCGCAGAGCGGCGCATACGACCCGAGGCCGCCTCGGCGCCGAAGCGGCCGACCCGCTCCCGCAGCGCGCTGGCCACCGTGGTGGCGTTTCCCAAGGGGGTGTTGAGTTCGTGGGCGATGCCCGCCACCAGCCCGCCCAGCGAGGCCATCTTTTCGGCCTGCACGAGCTGGCGCATGGCCTGCGCCAGATGGTCGTTGGCGGATCGCAGTTCCGCGGTACGCGCCGAGACGCGCTGTTCGAGACTGGCGTTGAGGGCTTCGATCTCGGCCCGGATTCGTCGTTCCTCGGTGACGTCGACGAACGAGGCCAGCATCAGTGCATCGCCTTCGACCTCGACCGCGCGGCCGGAGATCTCGCAGATCACCTCGCTGCCGTCGTGACGGGTCAGGGCTGCCTCGAAGTCCGCGATGTCGTCCCCCACACGCAATTGCTCGCGCAGCGCCAGCCAGCGTTCCCGGTCGCGCCAGATGCCGATGCTGCCGAGGGTATGGCCGACGACCATGCCTTGTTCGGGGGCGAACAGTTGCCGCCAGGCGCGATTGGCCATCAGCAGCACCTCGCTGTCGATGCGCACCAGCGCGAGCGGTACCGGGCCCTGTTCGAAGATGGTCTTCAGCATCTCGCCGCTGGCCCGCAGCGCGTCCTCCGCCTTGCGCAACTCGGTGACATCCTGGGCGATGCCGGAGTAGCCCAGCACGCGGCCGTCGCGATGACGCTCGACGTTGGCGATCAGCCGCAGAAACACTTGCTCGCGTCCTGGGCGACCGATCCGCCAGACACCGTCGAGGCGCTTGCCGCCTGCGGTCAGCGCCCGGATCGCGGCGACCAGGGAGCGCCGATCGGCCGGCAATATGCGGCGCAGCAGGCGCCGGAAGGCGTCGAGCGGCCCGATCTCGTCGAGTCCGAGCAGGCGCAGCATCTCGGCCGAGCATTCCGGCCGCGCGGCCGCCACTGCCCAGCGCCAGCTGCCGATGTGGGCGGTGCATTGGGCGGCTTCGAGTTCGGCCCGCTGGCGTTCCACCAGCCGCTCGTTGCGCCGCCGTTCGGTGATGTCGGTGTACGTCGTGACGAAGCCGGCGACGCGGCCATCCACCACCATCGGTCGGCCCTCCACCAGATGGGCCTTGCCGTTCGGTCGCGCGCGCTCGAAATTGTGGGGTTCGAAGCGGAGCGCCAATTCGCGGCGCTCCCGTACCTGCTCGTCCGGGTCGCCGGGTCCGTATTCGCCGCGCAGGGCGGGAATGCGCACCAGATCCTCGAAGCGGGCGTCGGTGAACAGCGCCTCCAGCGGCAGGTCGCAGATCTCGGACAAGCGCGCATTCCAATGCTTCAGCCGCAGCTCGTGGTCGAACACGCTGATGCCTTGGGGCAAGTGGTCGATGACCGCCTCCAGGTAGGCGCTCTGCAGGCGTTGCGCGGCCTCTGCCGTCTTGCGTGCGGTGATGTCGGTATAGATGCTGACGAAGCCGCCGCCGTTCATCGGCGCGGTGTGGATCTCCAGGGTCGTGCCGGAGGGTCGCTGATGCTCGCGCGAACCACTGCCGATCTGCTCGGCGCGGGCCAGCAGCTCGGCCACCTTCGCCTCGGCGTCGCCCTCTCCGTACTCGCCTCGCCGCGCGTTGAAACGGTAGAGGTCCTCGAGGCGCACCGGGGGGTGTTCGAAGAGCGAGGCCGGCAGGTCCACCAGTTCGAGGAAGCGCTGGTTCCAGGCCACCAGTTCGAGTTCGCCATTGACCAGCGAAATGCCGCTCGGCATGTTGTCGATCAACGCCCGCAGGGTGGCATTGCGCTGCTCGAGCTGTTGCTCCGCAAGCTTGCGCTCGGTGATGTCCTGCAGGGTCTCGATGGCGCCGATGACCTTGCCATCGTCGTCGAGCATCGGCGCGGCGACGAAGGCCAGCCAGCGGTCGCGGCCCGCCATCCGTGGAAAGAATCCCTCCGCCTCCAGCGCCCCTGGGATGCTCTCCGACGGCCGTACCGCGGCACCGTACAGGCTTGCCGCTGCGGCCAGCGGATCGGGCGCCAGCACGCAGCCGGCGAGCACCGGTCGGGCTTCGCCGTAGAACGCCCGCCAAGCGTCGCGGCGGCCGATCATCTCGTCGGCGCGGACGCCGAGCACCACCTCGCAGCCGCGGTTCCAGAGAATCACCCGGCCGCAGTCGTCGAGCGCGAACATCGGTACCGGCGAGCCGGCGGCGATCGCCGCCAGGTGCTGCTCGCTGCGACGCAGCGCCCGTTCTGTCTTGAGCCGGCCGGTCTCTTCCCGGGCCAGGCCGCGATAGCCGCGGAACTCGCCATGGTCGTCGAATACCGGGTAGCCGCTGGCGACGAACCAGCGCACGCTGCCGTCGGCCTGATGGCGCCCGTACTGGAAGTCGCGGAACGGCAGGTGTCGCTCGCATTGCTGGCGGTGCTCGGCCATGGCTGCCGGATCGATCTGCGCCGCGGCGTCGTGCCAGCGGGTCTGGCCGATGTCGATCGCCGGGTCGTCGCCTGCGGCGGTCGCCGGCCCGGCGTCGATGAACCGGAATTGCGCGTCCTGTTGCCAGATCCAATCGCCCGAAAATTGCTCGAAGGTCGCCAGCCGTGAGGCTTGGTACGCCAGCCGGCGCCGCAGGCCGTGGATCAGAAACAGGCTGTAGACGAGGGCGGCGAGCAGGCTCAGGGACAGGACGAGGAGTCCGGACATGGGCGATGGTGGCTGCGCGGAAGAAGTCGGCGATCCTCGCCGACGATGTCGGCATAACGGTAGGAACGCCATGCGACTTGAGGTGTCCGTGCTTGCCGGCCGGCGCGCCCGGCGCCGTTTCGCCGTCGCCGTCGCCCGTCACATCCGCGTAATCCACTGCCCCGACACTGCCGGGCATCCTGGTGCGGCCGTGCTGCCGAATCGTCGCCGGCCTTCCGGCGGGATGGGCGCCGCGGTGCGTCGTGCCGGGTTCGTCACCCAACTCGCACAGCAATGACTGGAGGTCATCATGAAGTTCTCCCATCTCTTCGTCGCCGTCACCGCGGTGTTGTCCGGTGTCTCGGCATGGGCCGTACCGCCACTGTCGACCGGCACTGCACTCGTGGCCTCGAAGGAACCGGTGGCAATCGACGTCGAAGAGACGAGGCCCTTCGATCTGCCGCCGGGCTACAAGCAGCACAAGATCATCGATCGCGACACGCTGACCGCGCGTGGTCTGCCATCGACTTTCGGCAATTGGGATATGGTGGCCTTCTCGGCGCCGGAAAACTCGGCCCGGGGCGCCTATCCGGATGCCGGTCGCTCGATTTTCATTCCAGCCGAGGTCGGCAACGGCGCCGGCCTCTTCCGCTACGACGTGGATACCGGAAATTTCGTCACGCTGATGCACGGCATCGGCGGCGGCAATGCGGCCCGCAACCCCGACCCGGCCAGCTTCGATCCCCTGAACGACGAATTCACCCGTCTCGATCCGGCCACCTACACGCCCTTCGACACCATCGTCACGGGCGAGGAGACGACCGGCGGGCGGCTGTTCGAAATCACCAATCCCTTCGCGTCCGACGCGGCCTCCGCCGGTGTACGCTGGCTGGACAGGGTGCCGGCGATCGCACACGAAGGGGTGCGTTTCGATGCGGCCGGCGCGATGTACGTGGTCGACGAGAACAACTCCGGCTCGATCTACAAGTACGTGCCCCTGACGCCCGGTGATCTCGGCGTCGGCCAGACCTTCGTCCTCGCCGTCGATGCCTTCGATGGCCAGCCGGACGAGAACTGGGATTCGGCCGCCAACGCGGCGACGCGCCGCACCGGTGCGGCGCGCTGGGTGGCGCTGACCGATGCCGTCGGCAACGCCCTGACCCTGGTGGACCCGTTCATCTACGCCGACGCCGGTCTCGGCGTGGTGCCGACCGGAACCGCGGGGCGCGCTGCGGCGGACGAGGTTCATGGCACGCCGTACGGCCGGCCCGAGGACGTCGTCATCGATCTGCGCAATGGCCGCGAAGTCCTGTTCTTCACCGCCACCAGTGAGGACGCCGTCTATGCGGTGGCGTTGCAGGGCGACACCGCCGACGTGAAGGTGTTCGTCGATCGTTCGACACGCGATGTCGCCACCGGTGAAGCCGTCGGCGCGGTATTCAACAACCCGGACAATCTGGCCATCGACGCCGACGGCCACCTGTACGTCATCGAAGATCAGGAGCCGGCCTCGGCGGACGTCTGGCAGGCGGTCGACAGCGACGGCGATCTGGTCGCCGATCGCATCGGACGCTGGCTGACCCACGGCGTACCGGGCGCCGAGCCTACCGGTCTGACCTTCGACCCGAACGTGCCGAATCGCGCGATCATTTCGATTCAGCATCCGGCCAGCGGCAACGATGCCCTGTGGCAGGTGACCCTCGGTCAGCGCAAGGGTCAGCTGAAGTAGGGCGAAGTGCCCGGCCCGCCGTCAGGTGCCGGCGAGCGCACTGGACGCGGGCTGGGGGCGTGTCCATCGTCTCCCGGCTTCGCGCTGCCACGGCCCGCAAGCGGGCCGGCATCGATTCGTTCGAGCGATGCCGGCCGCATGCGCGGCAGCGATCAGAGCGCGGCCAGTTCTTGTTGCAGCCGCGCGATATGGGCTTCGACTTCTTCGAGCTCGTGACCGACCGAGGTGGTGTCCTGACGAGTCTGGACGAAGTGGTCCAGTTTGATTTTGAGATCGTTTCTCTGGGACATGCGCGCCGCCAGTTCGGTCTCTGTCCGTTCGCGTGTCCACGCGGGGTCGCTGGTTGATTCGGCCACGATTTGCTCCTGGATCGACAAGGTGTCGTGAGGGGCACGTCGACGGCCTCTTGCGCATGCCCGCATCGCGGGGCCGGCCTGTCGCTGCGCCGTGCCCGAGGGCGCGGCGATCACTGTCTCGTCACGCCTTCGCTGTTATCCAGATTGTACGCCCCGCGGGCATCGGGCGCCGCGTGAGATGCGCGCCGCGCCGTTCGATCGCGAGCAGCCGCCGGCGACGAACGCGACACGGGCGGCGCCGTGGCGTCGCCCGCATCATGCGTCGAAGGGACGCGGACTCCTCGGTGAAGTCTCAGGTGCCGCGGGCGCTCGCCAGCGTCGGGCTCACCCGACCTTCTTCGAAATACTCCCGGGTGAGCCGTGAGATCACCGGCGAGAGCAGCAACAGGGCCACCAGGTTGGGGAAGGCCATGAACGCATTGAGGGTGTCGGCGACCAGCCAGACGAAGTCGAGTTGGGTCACCGCACCGACCATCACGAACAGGGTCCACACCACGCGGTACGGCTTGTCGACCGAGCGCCCGAGCAGGTATTCCCAGCAGCGCTCGCCGTAGTAGGCCCAGCCGAGGATGGTGGTGAAGGCGAACACCGCCAGGGCGATGGCCAGGAAATGGCCGCCGATGCCGGGGAACGCGGTGGCGAAGGCGTTGGCGGTCAGCGCCGCGCCCTGGACGCCGCTCGACCACGCACCGGTGACGATCAGCACCAGGCCGGTCATGGTGCACACGATCAGGGTGTCGATGAAGGTGCCCATCATGCCGATCAGCCCCGATTCGACCGGGTTCTTGCTACGACCGGCGGCCTGGGCGATGCCGGCGGTACCGAGGCCGGCCTCGTTCGAGAAGATGCCGCGGGCGACGCCGAAACGCAGCGCCATCAGCACCGCCGCGCCGGCAAAGCCCCCGGTCGCCGCGGCCGGGCTGAAGGCATACTGGAAGACCAGCGCGAAGGCATGTGGGATCTCGCTGGCGTAGACGGCGAGCACCGCCAGCGCGGCGAGGACGTACGCCACGCACATGAACGGCACCAGCTTCTCGGCGACCGCGCCGATGCGCTTGACGCCGCCGAGCAGCACGAATCCGGTGAGCACCGTGAGCACCGCGCCGGTCAGCCAGGCGTCGATGCCGAAGCTTGCCTCGAGTGCACCGGCGATGCTGTTGGACTGGACCATGTTGCCGATGCCGAAACCGGCAAGGCCACCGAAGATCGCGAAGGCGGCACCGAGCCAGCGCCAGTGGCGGCCGAGACCGTTCTTGATCGCGTACATCGGGCCGCCGACATGACCGCCCTCGCCACCGCGCTCGCGGTAATGCACCGCCAGCACCACTTCCCCGTACTTGGTGGCCATGCCGACCAATGCGGTGACCCACATCCAGAACAGGGCGCCGGGGCCGCCGATCGCGATCGCCGTGGCGACGCCGGCGATATTGCCGGTGCCGACCGTTGCGGCCAGCGCGGTCATCAGCGCGGCGTAGGGGCTGATGTCGCCGCTGGCGTCGGCGTCGGGCCTGCGGCCACGCCAGACCAGACGAAAGCCCATGCCGATGTGGGTGATCGGCATCAGCCTGAGGCGGAACTGCAGGTATAGGCCGGTGCCGAGGATCAGCACCAGCATCGGCGGTCCCCAGACGAAATTGTTGATCGCGGTGACGATCGTGGTGAGTGTCTCCATGTCCCTCTTCTCTCCTTTTTCTGTTGGTCTGTCGGTTCAGCGCCGGCGGCGGGCGATCGCCTCGATCTCGACCCGGGCCCCGGTCGGCAATGCAGCCACCTGCACGGTCGAGCGTGCTGGCCGGTGTTCGCCGAAGCGCCGGGCGAATATCTGGTTCATCGTCGCGAACTCGCCCAGGTCGGTCATGAAGACCGTGACCTTGAGCACCTCGGCAAGCGAACTGCCGCCGGCGCCGAGGATCGCCTCGAGGTTGTCGAAGACCTGCTCGGTCTGGGCCGCGATGTCGCCGTCGCGGCGCTCGCCGTTGGCGTCGAGCGGGATCTGGCCGGAGGTGAACAGCCAGCCATCGTCGCTCGCCGTCGCCTGGCTGTAGGGCCCGATCGCGCTGGGTGCATTCGGGGTCAGGATGCTTTGCATTGGATGGCTTCTCCTTGGGTGTGGGTCGGTTTGCTCACGGTGCGGCGATAGCGCGACAGCGCCAGGCCTTCGGTGTCGATCTCGGGTCGTCGGCCGCTGACCAGGTCGCTCATCAGCCGCCCGGTGCCGGCGGCCATGGTCCAGCCGAGGGTGCCGTGGCCGGTGCAGAGCGACAGGTTGGAATACGGGCTGTCGCCGATGATCGGCGTGCCGTCGGGCGTCATCGGCCGCAGGCCGGTCCAGAATTCGGCGCGTCCGACGTCGCCGCCACGGGGAAAGAGGTCCTGGACGACGAATTCCAGGGTGCGACGCCGGCCCGCCTCCAGTTGCAGGTCGTAGCCGGAGAGCTGCGCCGTGCCGCCGACCCGGATGCGGTCGCCGAGACGGGTCACGGCCACCTTGTGGGTCTCGTCCATGATGGTCGACTGGGGCGCCCGTTCGGCATCGGTGATCGGCACCGTGATCGAGAATCCCTTGACCGGGTAGATCGGCAGGTCGATGCCCAGCGGCCTGGCGAGCAGTGGCGAGTAGCTGCCGAGGGCCAGCACGTAGTGGTCCGCGGCGAGGCGGCCGGCACTGGTGCGTACGCCGCTGATGCGGTCGACGGCGTACTCGATGGCGTCGATCGACACGCCGAAGCGGAAGTCGACGCCCAGCTCGGCAGCCATCGCGGCGATCTCGCTGGTGAACTTGTAGCAGTCGCCGGTCTCGTCGCCGGGCAGGCGCAGGGCGCCGACGAATTTCTCCTGGACGTCGGCGAGCGCCGGCTCGTGTTCGAGATAGCCCGGCCGGTCGAGGACCTGGTAGGGCACGCCGAAGTCCTCGAGGATCTCGACATCCTTGCCGACGCCGTCGAGCTGCTTCTGGGTGCGGAACAGTTGCAGTGTTCCCTGGCTGCGTTCGTCGTAACGAATGCCGGTTTCGGCGCGCAGTTGGCGTAGGCAGTCGCGACTGTATTCGGCCAGCCGCACCATCCGGCTCTTGTTGACGCGATAGCGGGCGGCGGTGCAGTTCGCCAGCATCGCCAGGCCCCAGCGCCACATCGCCGGATCGAGCATCGGCTTGATCACCAGCGGGCTATTGTGCATCAGCAGCCACTTGATCGCCTTCAGTGGCACCCCGGGGCCGGCCCACGGTGCCGAGTAGCCGGGTGAAACTTCGCCGGCGTTGGCGAAGCTGGTTTCCAGGGCGGGACCGGGCTGGCGATCGACGACCGTCACCTGGTGGCCGTCGCGGGCCATGTAGTAGGCCATCGTCGTGCCGATTACGCCGCTGCCGAGTATCAGTACATGCATCGTCCTTCTCCTTGGGGAAGATTTCCGCAGCCGCATCCCGGCCACATGCCAGGGCGGGTTCGCAAACCCCGTGCCAACGGCAAAAATCACTGTAAATCAGATGGTTATGGAAACTTTTCGGGCGCCGGACGGGGTCGTCCGTATCGATATCCATACGAATGGCGTCGTCCGATCGCCTTTTTCGGAACGAAACCGCTGTATTTACAATCGAGTACGTGTTATGTATGGATTTCAATACGCCGTATTGAAATCCATACGATGCGCGTCGATGTCCTTTTCACCGATCGGGTCGGGATCGCCCACGAGATTCTCGCCGTGGTCTCGCGCCAGGGCCTCGATCTGACCGCGGTCGAAGTCGAGCCGCCCCATCTGTTCCTCGACGTCCCGGCGCTCGCGGAGCCCGGTTTCGCCCGTCTGCGCGAGCATCTGCTGGCGGTGGACGACGTGCGCTCGGCGGAGCCGGTGGCGATGCTGCCGGGCGTGCGCCGCGCGCGCTATCTGGAGGCTCTGCTGGCGTCCCAGGCCGACCCGATCCTGGCAGTGGATGGGGAGCAGCGGGTGGTGGTCGCCAACGCCGCCGCCGCAACTGCCGCCGGGTGCGCCGAGGAGGCCTTGTTCGGGCGCTCCCTGTCCGAGCTGTTCGGCGAGGTGGTTCCGATCGAGGGCCTGGCGCGGCTGCAGTCCGGCGTCACCGAAGTCCGCCTGCGTGGCGAGCCGTTCCTGGTGGAAACCTTGCCGCTCGCCGACCGTGCCGGCGCGGTGCTGACCCTGCACGCGCCGCAACGAATCGGGCGGCGTCTTTCGGCGCTGCAAAACTACGACGCCGGCGGCTTCGAGGCGGTGCTCGGTCGCTCGACCGAGATTCTCGCGGTGCGCCGGCGCGCGGCGCGGATGGCGCAGGTCGACGCCCCGCTCTTGATCACCGGCGAGACCGGGACCGGAAAGGAATTGCTGGCGCACGCCTGTCATGCCGGCAGCCGGCGGCGCGGGATGCCCTTCTTCGCGCTGAACTGCGCCGCGATGCCCGAGAGCCTGGCCGAGAGCGAGCTGTTCGGCTACGCCCCGGGCGCCTTCAGCGGTGCGCTCAAGGGCGGCAAGCCGGGTCTGCTGGAGATGGCGGACGGCGGTACCGTGTTTCTCGACGAGGTCGGTGAGATGTCCCCCTATCTGCAGGCCAAGTTGCTGCGCTTCCTCAATGACGGCAGCTTTCGGCGCGTCGGCGGCGAGCGCGAGCAGCGGGTGGACGTGCGGGTGATCAGCGCCACCCACCGTGCCCTCGAGCAGATGGTGGCCGAGGGTACGTTTCGCCAGGACCTGCTGTTCCGGCTCAACGTGCTCGGCCTGCACGTACCGCCGCTGCGCGAGCGGCGCCAGGACATCGTCGCACTGGCCGAGCATTTTCTCGCCCGGGCCTGCGCCCAGACCGGCCGGGGCGAGATCCGGCTTTCGGCCGCGGCGCGCGCTGCGCTGAAGGCCAATCCCTGGCCCGGCAACGTGCGCCAGTTGCAGAATGCGGTGTTTCGCGCGGTGACCATGAGCGAGCGAAGCGTGCTCGATGCGGAGGATCTCGAGCTCGCCGATTCGCCGGCCGCGCCGGACGGCGAGCCACTCGACGAGATCGATACCCTGGGCGGGGCGGTGGCCCGTTTCGAGGCAGACCTGTTGCGCCGACTCTACCCGCGCTTTCCGTCCAGCCGCCAGCTCGCGGCACGGCTGGGCGCCTCGCATTCGGCGATCGCAGCCCGTCTGCGCCGCTACGGCATCGGCCGCGGCTAGCCCCGGTCGCCGGCCGAAAAGGCCGGGGACCCCCGTTTGACGCTATCATTCAGGGTTTTCCCGCGCCTACAGGAAGCCTGCCGTGCAAATCGTCTGTCTCGACCTCGAAGGGGTCCTCGTTCCGGAGATCTGGATCGAATTCGCCAACAAGACCGGCATCGACGAATTGCGCCGGACCACTCGCGACGAGCCCGACTACGACACCCTGATGCGCTACCGGCTCGACATCCTGGCGAAGCATCGCCACGGCCTCGACGACATCCAGCAGGTCATCGGCACGCTGGCGCCGATGCCCGGCGCCAGAGCTTTCCTCGACGGCCTTCGCGAGCAATACCAGGTGGTGATCCTGTCCGACACCTTCTACGAGTTCGCCAAGCCGCTGATGCGCCAACTGGCCTGGCCGACCCTGTTCTGCCACAGCCTCGAGGCCGACGCCGACGGAGTCGTCGTGAACTACCATCTGCGCATGCCCGATCAGAAGCGCGAGGCGGTGCGGCGTTTCAAGGAACTGAACTTCCAGGTGGTCGCCGCCGGCGATTCCTACAATGACACGGCGATGCTGGGCGAGGCCCACGGCGGCATCCTGTTCCGTCCGCCCGAGAACGTGATCCGCGAATTTCCGCAGTATCCGGTGACCCGCGACTACGACGCCCTGCGGCAGGAGATCGACCGCGCCTTTGCCGCCATCGACGGCTGACGCCATGCATCACCAACGGTTCTACACGCTGTCGGCGTCGTGCCCGGACCGGGTGGGTATCGTCGCCCGCGTCTCCGGCTTCATCGCCGAGCACCACGGCTGGATCCTCGAGACTGCGCTGCACGCGGAGCCCCCGCGCGAGGGTGAGGCGGTCGGGCGCTACTTCATGCGCATCGAGATTCGCGCGGATTCCCTGCCGTTCATGCTGACCGAGTTCCGCGAGCGCTTCCAGCCGATCGCCGCCGAACTGGAGATGGACTGGAAGATCACCGACAGCGCGGTCAAGAAGCGGGTCGTGGTGATGGTGTCGAAACAGGAGCACTGCCTCTACGACCTGCTGGCCCGCTGGCAATCGAAGGAACTCGACATCGAGATCCCGTGCGTGATCTCGAACCACGACACCTTCCGCGGCTTCGTCGAATGGCACGGCATTCCGTTCCATCACGTGCCGGTGAGCCGGGACAACAAACTGCGGGCCTACGCCGAAGTGCAGCGCATCTTCGAAGAGGTGCGCGGCGACACCATGGTGCTGGCGCGCTACATGCAGATCCTGTCACCGGAACTGTGCGCGGCCTATCCCGGCCGCATCATCAACATCCACCACAGCTTCCTGCCGAGTTTCGTCGGCGCCAAGCCCTACCACCAGGCCTGGGAGAAAGGCGTCAAGCTGATCGGGGCCACCTGCCATTACGTCACCGCCGAACTCGACCAGGGGCCGATCGTCGAGCAGGACGTGATCCGCATCGATCATTCCGATTCGGTCGAGGACATGGTGCGCTACGGCAAGGACATCGAAAAGGCGGTGCTGGCCCGCGGCCTGCGATACCACCTCGAGGACCGGGTGCTGGTGCACGGAAACAAGACGGTCGTCTTCCGCTGATCGCACCGGCCCGATCGGCGCCGTGACCTCGGCCGATTCGGAAGAAAAACGGGGCACCCGAAGGTGCCCCGCGCGCCAACCGCCAAGAGGAGGGTGGGATCAGCGTACGTAGGCGGTTTCGCCGTGGGAGGTGATGTCCAGGCCTTCGCGCTCCTCGTCCTCCGGCACCCGCAGACCGATCACGACATCGACCAGCTTGTAGGCGATGAAGGCGACGATCGCGGACCAGGCGATGGTGATGAGCACGCCCTCGGTCTGGATCCAGACCTGACTGGCGATCGAGAAGTCGTCGCCGCCGGTACCGCCGAGCGACGGGGCGGTGAACACGCCGGTCAGGATCGCACCGAGGATGCCGCCGACACCATGCACGCCGAACACGTCGAGCGAGTCGTCGGCACCGAGGATGCGCTTGAGGCCGCTGACACCCCACAGGCAGATGAAGCCGGCGAGCAGGCCCAGCACGATCGCGCCCATCGGGCCGACGCTACCGCAGGCCGGGGTGATCGCGACCAGGCCGGCGACGGCACCCGAGGCGGCACCCAGCATCGAGGGCTTGCCCTTGAAGATGGCTTCGGCGATGGTCCAGCCGAGGGTTGCGGCGGCGGTGGCGAGCAAGGTGTTGATGAAGGCCAGGGTCGCACCGGAGGTCGCTTCCAGGTTGGAACCGGCATTGAAGCCGAACCAGCCGACCCACAGCATCGAGGCACCGACCATGGTCAGGGTCAGCGAATGCGGGGCCATCGACTCCTTGCCGTAGCCGATCCGCGGTCCGAGCACATAGGCACCGACCAGACCGGCGACGCCGGCGTTGATGTGCACCACGGTGCCGCCCGCGAAGTCGAGGGCGCCGGCGTCGAGCAGGTAGCCACCGGTACCCCACACCATGTGGGCGATCGGCAGGTAGCAGAAGGTGAACCAGATGACGCAGAACAGCAGCACCGCACTGAACTTGATCCGCTCGGCGAAGGAGCCGACGATCAGGGCGCAGGTGATGCCCGCAAACGTGCACTGGAAGGCGATGAACAGGTACTCGGGCAGCTTCACGTTGTCGGTGAAGGTGTCGGCCAGCGAGTCCATCGTGATGCCCTTCAGGAACATCTTGTCGAGGCCGGCGATGATCGTGCCTTCGCCGCCGAACGCCAGGCTGTAGCCATAGACGGCCCACAACACGCTGATCAGCGAGAACACCACCATCACCTGCATCAGCACCGACAGCATGTTCTTGGAGCGCACCAGGCCGCCGTAGAACAGCGCCAAGCCGGGCAGGGCCATGAACAGCACCAGTAGCGTGGACGTCATCATCCACGCGACATCGCCCTTGTTGACTTCGATGGCGGCCTCCTGCGCCCAGGCCATCCCGGGTAGCGCGACTGCGGAAGCAGCCAGCAGCATGGGTAGAAGTTTCTTCATTGGATTCCCCTTTACTCGAAAAAGGCTTCGCTCAGAGCGCGTCTTCGTCGGTTTCGCCGGTACGGATGCGCACCACTTGTTCGAGGTCGAAGACGAACACCTTGCCGTCGCCGATCTTGCCGGTGCGAGCCGATTTCTCGATGGCCTCGACGGCCTGCTCGAGCTGTTCCGTACGCACCGCCGCCTCGATCTTCACCTTCGGCAGGAAGTCCACGACGTACTCGGCGCCACGGTAGAGTTCGGTATGGCCCTTTTGCCGGCCGAAGCCCTTGACCTCGGTGACGGTGATGCCCTGGACGCCGATCTCCGACAGGGCTTCACGTACCTCGTCGAGCTTGAAGGGCTTGATGACTGCAATCAGGAATTTCATGACCTGTTTCCTCCTCTGCACGGCGGGGCCGTGCGGCCCCGCCTGAATTCATGGCCTCAGAAGGACTTGCCGACCGAGAGGATCAGGCGCTGATCGGCCAGATCGGCGTCATCGACATCGGTGTCCGTGTACGTCAGGCCGAAGTCGAGACCGACCAGGCTGGTACCGGCGCCGAGGCTCCAGTCGTTGTAGGAACCGCCGCCCTCGACCTTCTGGCGGCCGACATGGGCGCTGAGCGAAATGCCGCCGATGTCGTGCGATGCGGACAGGTCGTAGTACTGGGAACCGTCCGAATCGTCGATGCCGAACAAGTCGGTGAACGCGTGGGAGACCTTCAGCGTGACCGGTCCGTAGGAAACGCCGACGTAGCCTTCCAGCGTGTCGGCGCTGTTGTAGCCGTCGGGATAGTGGCCCGGATACAGGTACTGGAGCAGACCGACATCGATGCCGACACCGGACATCTCGGTGCTGTAGCCGCCGTAGATGTCGACTTCCAGGCTGCTGCTGACGTCCGAGCGGCCGTCGGACAGCCACGACACGTTCGATCCCCAGGTGCCGACGTAAAAGCCGCTCTCGTGGGCGTAGTCGAAGCCGCCTTGCAGCGCCATGTTCTCGCTGGTCTGCGAGAAGCCACGGTACTGGTAGTCGGAAACCAGTGCGACATTGGCGCTGATCGGGGATTCCTCTGCGTGGGCGGTGGCGCTCAGCAACGGCATGGCCGCGAGCACCGACACTGCGAGCAGGGATTTGCGCATGTTTCTCTCCTTGAGAATTGAGATGCAGAAATCAGTGGGCTCCCCTTAACAGGAATCGTGCCAATACAAATACAATCAATAAAACAATATGTTGCAATGACCCCTCGATCGAAGGTGCCCGTTAATGCACTGCAACATCGCAGACGAGGAGGCTCGATGCACTTTTTCGGTGCATGCACCGATTGCGTGCATTTCGGGGCCTTCGGCGCATGGTAAGATCGGCGCGCCGCTACACAGGAGATCCCCATGGCTGTCCCCCGACTGCTCGACGAACTCGGTTCACGGTTGGCCGAACTGGCCGCCAACAGTCCGGCAAAGGATGTCGAGAAGAATGTCCGGGCCTTGCTGTCGAGTGGCTTTTCACGTCTCGATCTGGTGACCCGGGAGGAATTCGAGGTCCAGGGCGCGCTGCTCGAACGCGCGCAGGAAAAGATCGCCGAACTCGAGAAACGGGTGGCCAGCCTCGAGGCCGCCGCGGTGCCCGGCGCAGGAACGGACTAAGCGACTTGCCGTTGCCGGCATCGGGGCGCCATGTCGTCGCGCCACGGCGTCTCGCCGTGGCGCCGATGCTCGACTGGACCGACCGCTTCTACCGCTACTTCGCGCGCTTGATCTCGCGCCATACCTGGCTCACCACCGAGATGGTGACCACCGGTGCATTGTTGCATGGCGACCGCGATCGCTTCCTCGCCTTCGACCCCGCCGAACAGCCGGTGGCGCTGCAACTCGGCGGCAGCGATCCCGAAGATCTGGCCCGTTGCGCGGCGCTGGCGGCGGCGGCGGGCTACAGTGAGATCAACCTGAACGTCGGCTGCCCCTCGGAGCGCGTGCAATCCGGTGCGTTCGGTGCCTGCCTGATGGCGGAACCGAAGCTCGTCGCGACCTGTCTGGCGGCGATGCGCGACGCGGTCACGGTACCGGTCACGGTCAAACACCGCACCGGCATCGATCAGGTCGAGGACTATGGATTCCTGCGCGACTTCGTCGGCGAGGTCCATCACCGCAGCGGTTGCGAGGTGTTCATCGTGCATGCCCGCAACGCGATCCTGAAGGGGCTCTCGCCGAAGCAGAACCGCGAGATACCGCCGCTCAAGTATCCCTACGTGTACCGCCTCAAGCAGGACTTCCCGCAGCTCGAGATCCTGATCAACGGCGGCATCGGCGACTGGCCGTCGATCGAATATCAGCTCGCCCACGTCGATGGGGTCATGATCGGCCGCGAGGCCTATCACAACCCGTGGATCCTGGTGGAAGCCGACCGCCGCTTGTTCGGCGACGACCACCCGCTGCCGCGGCGGCGCGATGTGGTCGAAGCGATGCTGCCCTTTCTACGGGCGAGGATCGCCGAGGGGGTGCCGCTCAAGCACATGACCAGGCATCTGCTCGGTCTCTACCAGGGCATGCCGGGCGCCCGGCGCTGGCGCCGCACCCTGTCCGATCCGGCCGCGCTGCGTGACAACGACCCGGAGGTGGTGCGCCAGGCGGCCCGACAGATGGAGGAGCCGCTGCCGCGCGCTGCCTGATCAGCGACTGCCCCGGCCGGCCTGCGGCAGACCGGGCAATGCGTCGACGATGAAGCGGGCAACGGCCTCGGTGTCGTTCAGGTCGAGGATCGGCAGCGCCGCGGCACAGTCGCCGTCGGTTGCGACTGCGACCACCGAGGGAATTTCCGGATGCAGCGCCGGCTTGCCGTTGGCCGGTCGCCAGACCTCGATCTTGGGAATCGGTGCCGCCTTGAAGCCTTCCACCAGCACCAGATCGCAGGGCGACAGGCGCGACAGCAGGTTGTCGAGGTTCTCTTCCGGATCGCGGCGCAACTCGCGCATCAGCACCCACCGCTCCGGGCTCGCCAGCATCACTTCCTGCGCGCCGGCTTGGCGATGGCGCCAGGAGTCCTTGCCCGGCTTGTCCACGTCGAAGCCGTGATGGGCGCGCTTGATCACCGAGACCACCAGGCCGTGCAGGCTCAATAGCGGGATCAATGCCTCGATCAGGGTCGTCTTGCCGGAGCCCGAATAGCCTGCGATTCCGAGGATCTTCATGGCGCGGATTGTATTGAGCGGCGCGCCCTCTGGCAAAATCGACGCATCGAATCGAGCGGACGGCGCGATGGAAGACGACAGGGCGGCGGCCCCGACCGAGGATCTCGGCAACTGGCGCGGCTATTCGGTGCTGATCGTCGATGACGAGGAGGGCATGCGCAGTTTCCTCGAGCGGGCGCTGCGCAATCGTTGCGGTCTGGTCGAGGCGGTCGCCAGCGTCGAGCTCGCGGCCGGGCTACAGTCGCGTGTCCATTTCGACCTGATCGTCCTCGACATCGCCCTTCCGGGCATGTCCGGCATCGACTGGCTCAACGAATTGCGCGCCAACGGGTTCGCCGGAGACGTGGTGCTGATCACCGCCTTCGCCGACATGGAAATGGCGATCAACGCATTGCGCGGCGGGGCTTCCGATTTCATCCTCAAGCCGTTCCGCCTCGACCAACTGCTCAACGCCATCAAGCGTTGCTTCGAGCGCTCGCGACTGAGCCGCGAAAACTTCATCCTGCGCCGAACCCTGGCCGGCCAGGGCGATCAAGTGCCGGGACTGGTGGGCCAGTCGGAGCCGGTGCGCCAGTTGCGGGCCATGGTCCATCGGGTGGCGCCAATGCCTTCGACCGTGCTGCTGGCCGGAGAATCCGGCACCGGCAAGGAAGTCCTGGCGCGGGCGCTGCACCAACTCAGTGCGCGAGCCCAGAGTCCTTTCGTGCCGGTCAATTGCGCCGCGATCTCGCCCGAACTGATCGAGAGCGAACTGTTCGGCCACGTCAAGGGTGCCTTCACCGGCGCGTCGGAAGGGCGCAACGGGCTTTTCTACTATGCCCACGGCGGCACCCTGTTCCTCGACGAGATCGGCGAGCTGCCGTTGTCGATGCAGACCAAACTGTTGCGCGCGATCGAGGAGCGCCGGGTGCGTCCGGTCGGTTCCGAGAAGGAGGTGCCGGTGGACGTGCGGATCATTGCCGCCACCAACCGCGACCTCGCCGCCGAGGCTGCGGCCGGGCGCTTCCGTCAGGACCTGTACTTCCGCATCGCGGTGGTCGAGTTGCGCCTGCCGCCCTTGCGTGAGCGCCTGGCCGATATCCCTTCCCTGGTCCAGCATTTCATGGCGGCACTGTGCAGCCAGCTCGGCGTTGCGCCGCTGGCACTGACCCACGCCCAGGTTCAGCGGCTGTCGTCCTATGTCTGGCCGGGGAACGTGCGCGAACTCAAGAACTACGTCGAGCGCTCGCTGATTCTCGGTACCTTCCCGGATCTCGGCGGAAACGCCGCGATGTCCGCCGAGCCGCCGCCGGAGGGCGAGCTGACCCTCGCCGAACTCGAGCGTCGGCATGCCCTGCAGGTGCTCGATCGGGCCGGTGGCAACAAGTCCGAGGCCGCTCGGCGGCTGGGCATCTCGCGCAAGACGCTGGAGCGCAAGTGCACCGAATGGGGGCGCGAACCCGGCACCTGAGGCCTACGCGGGCGACCTCAGGCGGCCAGCGCATCCGCCAGCAGGCGTCGGATCGAAGCCTGGCAAAAGGGCTTGTCGCAGATTGCCGAGACGCCGGCCCGTTCCACCGCGGCGAGCCGTTGCTCGTCGTGCTCGCTGGTCACCATCAGTACCGGCACCGAACACTGCCAGCTCTGCTGGCGGATGTACTCGACCAGCCCATGACCGTCCATCTCGGGCATGTTGTAGTCGGTGATCACCAGGTCGACCATGGTCTCGGCGAGCAGGGCCACCGCCTCGACGCCGTTGCCGGCTTCGCGAATTTGATGCACCCCCAGATCTTCGAGCATGCGCCGGTAGTGACGGAGACTGGTCTGGCTGTCGTCCACCAGAAGGATGCGCAGACGCTCCGGTTCGAGCCGATCGAGGTCGGGCTCGGGTGAGAGACGGTCCATCGCACCGATCAACGCCCGCTGCAACTGCTCGCGCCCGAAGGGCTTCGGCAGGATCGCACACGCGCCGGCCTGCCGTACCGGATCGAGAACCTGGGGGCGGGTCTCGCTCGACATCAGGATGAACGGAATCCGGTCGAGGGCGGTTCTGCGGCGCATCGCCGCCACCAGGTCGGTGCCCGCCATGTCCGGCAGGTAGAGGCTGCTGATCACCAGATTCGGTTGGTGTGCTTCCATCGCCGAGAGCGCTTCGCTACCGGAGCCGGCGACCTGCAGGATGGCCAGGCCCTGCGCCTCCAGCATCCGACGGATCAACGTCGATTGACTCCTCGACGGTTCGACCAGAATCACTTGCAGATCCCGAAGGCTGAGTGGCGCGAGCATTGGAATGTCCTCCCGGAGCGACCTGGCGGTACCGGACGGACCGCAACACCCGATGGCAACGGGTCGACCGGGGTGATCTTTAGTGCCGACGCCGGTTGGCGGCGTGGCGGCAACGCTACAGTTCGGAAGTCTGGATGCCGTAGAAGCAGCGTCCAAGCAAAATGGGTTCGGGTACCCTACGTCGATGGCCGAGGAATGCGCCACGCCCTCCAACTCCATGCCTGCCGGGTTGCTGTCCGATCTCGGCATTGTCGTCTGGTCCGCCGATGTCGCGACGCGTGCGCTGTCGATCGACGGCGACGGCAGCGTCGATCTCGACGATTGGCTGACTAGGCTCGCCCCGCCCGATCGCGAGCGCGTCCAGGCCGCCCTCGGTCGGGACGGTTCCTTCGATGTCGAACTGACCCTCGCCGGCGGCGAGCGGTCGCGGCGGATGCGTTGGCGGGGCTGCTGTCGAAACGGCGCCTGCAAGGCGCTGCTGGAGCCCGCCGGCGACGGTGGCGGGGGGCCGGTACGCGCGGCCGAGATCGAATTGCGCTGGAAGACCGCCGTCGAAGGCAGTGGGCTCGGCGTATGGGACTGGAATCTGGCTGCCGGCGAAGTCTATTTCTCTCCCTTGTGGAAAGCGATGATCGGCTATGCCGACCAGGAATTGCCCGCGACCTACGAGAGCTGGGCCGATGCGATCCACCCGGACGATCGGGACGCCGTGCTGGCCTGCCTCGCGGAGCATCTCGAGGGTCGCGCACCGGAATACCGCGTCGATTTCCGCATGCGTCACAAGGGTGGGTACTGGAAGTGGATTCAGACCCGCGGGCTGGTCGTGGCGCGGGACGACCAGGGGCGTGCTCGGCGCATGGTCGGCATCCACATGGACATCCATGATCGCAAGCAGGTCGAGGAGCGTCTGCGCACCTCCGAAGAGGCCTTCAACCGCGCCCAGGCAGTAGCCCGCCAGGGTAGCTGGACGCTCGACATCGCCAGCGGCGAGCTGCTTTGGTCGGCCGAGACCTACCGCCTGTTCGGCCTTCCGGTCGGTGCGCGTGTCACCCTCGCGGACTTCCGTGACTGCGTGGTCGGCGAAGACCTTCCGCTGATCGACGGCGCCTGGCGCGCGGCCCTCAAGGGATTGCCCTATTTCGTCGAGCACCGCATCGCGGTCGCCGGTGGCATCCGCTGGATGCTGGAGCGGGCGGAGCTGCGCTTCGCTGAGGACGGTCGGGCGGTCAACGCGGTTGGCACGGTGGAAGACATTTCCGAGCGCCGCGAAGCGGAGGACGCCCTGCTCGAAAGCGAACAGCGCTTTCGCGCGCTCTTCCGGGACTCCGCGCTGGCGACGATCCTGATCGACCACGACCGGGTGGTCGACGCCAACCAGGCTGCGCTGCGACTGCTCGGCGTGGCCGACATTTCCGGGCTGGTCGGGCGTTCGGTGGTGGAGTTGTCGCCGCGGCAGCAGCCGGATGGCTCGAACTCGGCCGAGCTGGCGCGGGCAATGATCGACCGCGCCCACGCCGAGGGGAGTCACCGCTTCGAGTGGCAGCACCTGAAGTCCGACGGCACGCCGTTTACGGCGGACATCATGCTGACGCCGATCATTCGCCAGCGTCGCCCACTGCTGCACGTGGTCATCCAGGACATCACCGACATCCGCCGCGAAGAAGAGGAACTGGCGCGCTATCGCGCCAAACTCGAGCAACTGGTGTCCACGCGCACCACCGAACTGGTGGCCGCGCGCGACGCGGCGGAAGCCGCCAATCGGGCCAAGAGCGCTTTCCTTGCCAATATGAGCCACGAGATCCGAACGCCGATGAACGCGATCATCGGCCTCGCCCACCTGCTCCGACGCAGCCTCTCGGCACCGCGCCAGCTCGAGCAGCTCGACAAGCTGTCGGTGGCGGCGCAGCATCTGCTCGGCCTCATCAACGACGTGCTCGACCTGTCCAAGATCGACGCCGGCCAGATGACCGTCTCGACCGCGGAATTCAGTTGCGCCGGGCTGATGGCCAAGGTCGAGGGGCTGCTCGGCGAACTCGCTCGGGCCAAGGGGCTGTCGCTCTCGTTCGACATCGACCCAAGGCTGCCGCCACGCCTGCACGGCGATGAAATGCGGCTCGGCCAGATTCTGATCAACCTCGCCAGCAATGCCGTCAAGTTCACCAGCCAGGGCCGTGTCGCGATCGCGGTGCGCTGCGCCGCCACCGGGCAAGGGCAGGTGCGGGTGCGATTCGAAGTCGCGGACAGTGGCATCGGCATCGACTGCGACCAGGTCGAGCGGATTTTCCTGCCGTTTTCCCAGGCCGACAATACAACCACCCGCGAGTTCGGCGGTACCGGCCTGGGGCTGGCGATCAGCCACCGGCTGGTCAGCATGATGGGCGGCGAGATCGGCGTGAACAGTCGGCCGGGTGCGGGCAGCCTGTTTTGGTTCGAAGTGCCGCTCGATGCGTCCGACCCGGTCGAAGTCGAGGCCTCGGCGCCAATTGCCGAGGACCCCGCTCGCCCGCCCGCGGCCGACGGCGATATGGCCGGGCGCCGGATCCTGTTGGCGGAGGACAACCTGGTCAATCAGGAGGTCGTGCTCGAGTTGCTGGCCGATACCGGCGCCCAGATCGACGTCGCAGCCAACGGCGCCGAGGCCGTGGAGGCGGCCCGCAGCAAGTCCTACGATCTGATTCTGATGGACATGCAGATGCCGGTACTCGATGGTCTGCAGGCCACGCGTCGGATTCGCCGCCTGCCCGGCTACGCCGGCATCCCGATTCTGGCGATGACTGCCAACGCATACGACGAAGACCGTGAACAATGTCTCGAAGTAGGCATGAATGGACACATCCCAAAGCCGGTAGATCCCGACCAATTGGTTACTGACCTGCTGCGATGGCTGGGCCCGCCGGCCGAGCCGCTGGCGGCGTCAGGCTAGTCGCACGGGGCCGTGTAGTCCCCGGTCGAATGGCGTCCGGGTGTGACGGCCGGCCGCATCGAGGCCCCGTCCGTGCCCTGTTCGGTGGGGGCTGTGGCTAGAATGCAGGAGTTCGACGGGCGGATGCGCGCCGGACGGGTCGATTTCGAGCAATCCGCGAAAGCGGTTCGAGGAGGCAGGGATGGCAGGTTCGGATCTCTTCAAGCTGGTCTCTCCCTTGGGCGACGACTTGTTGTTCTACCGGATGCGTGCGCTGGAGGGGCTCTCGAGGGTCAGTTGCTTCGAGCTCGAGTGCCTGAGCGAGAACGACGCCATCAGCGTCGACGACATCCTCGCCCAGAACGTGCATGTCGAAATGAAGATGCCCGACGAGTCGCTGCGCTATTTCGCCGGCTATGTCACCCGCTTCGCCCAGGCCGGCATGCACGGCCGCTTTCACGTCTATCGGGCGACCGTGCACGCCTGGATGTGGTTCCTGACCCGTACCGCCGACTGCCGGATCTTCCAGGAAAAGACGGTGCCGGTAATCGTCAAGGAAGTGTTTGCCGACCATCCGACGGCGGATTTCGAGGACCGCCTGAGCGGCAACTACGAGACGCGCGAGTACTGTGTCCAGTACCGTGAAACGGACTTCAACTTCGTCAGCCGGCTGCTCGAGGAAGAGGGCATCTACTACTACTTCGAGTTCGACGGCGATCAGAACAAGCTGATCCTGGTGGATTCGATGGAGACCCATTCGCCGTTTCCCGGCTACGATCAGGTGCCCTACATCAAGCCCAGCGGCAGCGGCCGCAGCGAACTCGAAAACATTGCCCACTGGGAGTTTCGGCGCGAATTCAAGCCCGGCAAATGGGCCCATACCGACTACGACTTCAAGAAGCCCAACGTCAAGCTCGATGCCAAGGCCTTGATCGAGCGCAACCACCCCCATGCCGACTACGAGGTGTTCGACTTTCCCGGCGAGTACCTCGTCAAGGGCGACGGCGAGGTCTACGCCCAGACCCGCATCGAGGAAGTGCAGCGCGGCTACGAAGTCGCGGAAGGTTCCGCCAATGCCCGCGGTATTGCGGTCGGCTGCAGCCTCTCCGTCTATGGACATCCGCGGGCCGACCAGAACGCCGAGTATCTGGTCACCCGCTCGGAGATGAACTGCCAAGCGGAAGGTTTCGAAAGCGACGGCCTCGGCGGTGCGACCTACGATGTCGGTTTCGAAGTGCTCAACACCGAGCACGTGTTCCGCCCGGAGCGGCGCACCCCGCGACCGCTGGTCAAGGGGCCGCAGACGGCGGTGGTGGTGGGGCCGGCCGGCGACGAGATCCACACCGACGAATACGGCCGCGTCAAGGTCCAGTTCTTCTGGGACCGATACGGCAACAACGACGAGAACAGCTCGTGCTGGATGCGGGTCAGCCATCCGTGGGCGGGCAAGAACTGGGGCATGATCGCGATTCCGCGGATCGGCCAGGAGGTCATCGTCGAGTGTCTCGAGGGCGACCCGGACCGCCCGATCATCACCGGGCGCGTCTACAACGCCAACCAGATGCCGCCCTACGACCTGCCGGCCAACGCCACCCAGACCGGCATCAAGTCCCGTTCGTCGAAGGGCGGCGGCGCGGCCAACTTCAACGAAATCCGTTTCGAGGACAAGAAGGGCGCCGAGCAGGTGTACGTCCATGCCGAGCGCAACATGGACACCATGGTCGAGGCCGACGAGACCCTGACCGTCGGCCACGACCGGACCAAGAAGGTCGGAAACGACGAAGAGACCGAGATCGGCAACAATCGTAGCGAAAAGGTCGTGGCCAACGAGGATATCGAGATCGGCGGTAATCGCACCGAGAAGGTCGGCGGCAAGGAAGACATCACGATCGGAATGAGTCGCACCGAGAAGGTCGGCACCACCGAGAGCGTGACCATCGGCGCGTCGCGCACGACCAACATCGGCGCTTCCGACACACTGACCATCGCCGCCTCCCAGTCGACCATGATCGGCGCGAGCCAGTCGGTCACCGTCGCTGCATCCTATTCGCTCACGGCCGGCGCCGCGATCTCGCTCACTGCCGGTGGCCCCGCCAGCATCACCGCTGCCGCCGGCATCAACCTGACCACCCCCGCGGCGGTCAATGTCACCGCGCCGGCCGGCATGAACCTGCTGGGGGGAACCCAGATCAACGGCCTGACGACCAAGTCCAGTTGGCTGTCGGCAATCAAGTATGGGGTGACCGGCATCGCCACCGACATGAAAGGCGTCGTCGTCGAAACGATCGGGGTGAAGACCAGCGCGGTTACGGCCAAGAGCGAAAACATCGCCTTCAAGAACGCGACCAAGGGGCTGGACAAGGTCACGGCCGGCTTGCAGATGATCAATCCCGCTACCAAGATCACGCAAGGTGCGCTGGCGTTGCGGCAAGCGGCCTTGCAGATCTTCTCCTGACCACCGATGGCCACTTCCAATGCGTGGTATTGGTGGGTCCTGGCGCTGGTCATCATCGTCGCGGTGGTGGTGCTCGGCCAGCGCGGTAGCGACCGTGACGCCCGCCTCCGACAGGAGGGCATGGCGGCCAGCGGGCGCGTCCTGGCCGCACGGCAGACCGGCGAATGGGTCAATAACAATCCCCGGGTCGAGCTCCACCTGGCGGTCGCCGGCACGTCATCGACGAACTACGAGGTCCGTTTGCTGACCGTGATCCCCCAGATCCACCTGCCCGCCGTTCAGCCCGGCAAGGTGCTGCGGCTCAAGGTCGAGCCCGATGATCTCGACCATGTCGTCATCGACGAGGACTGGGCCCACTGATGCGGATCATGAAACCCCAGCATCTGTCGGTGCTGCACCGCTGTTTCGAGCGGCAGCACCGGGCCTACCTCGGCGTCGCGGTGATGGCTTATCTGCCGATCCAGCAAGAGCCGGCGCTGCTGCCCGAGCAGGAGTTGTGGCAGGAGGTGGCGCCATTGATGCATCCGGAGGTGCCGCTCGATGCCGGCCTGCCGAAGTCCGGCGCGGAATTCCTGATGATCGGCGAGGCCTGTGCGCCCGGCGGCGAGGCGGTGACCGGTCTCGAGGTGACCGCCCGGGTCGGCGCGCTGGCCAAGGCTCTGCACGTGTACGGCGAACGCTACTGGCTCGACAACCAACGCATCAGCGACGTGCGTCCGTTCGCCCGATTGCCGCTGACATGGGAGCAGACCTGGGGCGGGCCCAAGGTGGCCGAGAACCCGGTCGGCCGCGGGACTGCGCCGGAGCAGACCGCGGCCGGGCCGCTGCTGGCGATTCCTCCGGTGCAGCACCCGGACTACCCCTGCACCTCGCCCCGGGAGCCGGCGATGCCTGCCAGTTTCGGGCCGTTGCCGCCGATGTGGCCGCAGCGTCGGCAGTTCGACGGTACCTACGACGATGCCTGGTTGAAGAGCGAATTCCCGGGCCCACCGCGGGATTTCGACTGGCGCTATCACTGCATTGCTTCGGCCGACCAGTGGCAGGCAGGCGACTTTGCCGGCGACGAGCCGATCGAGATCACGCACATGCACCCGGAGCACCCGCGTCTGCAGTTCCGGCTGCCCGGCATCCGGCCAGTGGTGCTGGCGCGCATGAAGCGGGGAGACGGCTTCAAGGATCGTCTCGGCGAGCCTCGGCTGACCACGGTCTGGCTGCTGCCCAACCGGTTGCGGGTGGTCCTGGTGTGGCATGCGATGTTCGAGGTCGCGGACGAATTCGCGGACGAGGTCGAGCTGCTGTGTGCCGGCTTCGAATGGCGCGATCGACCGAAAGGACCCGAGCACTATGTCCAGGCGATCCGCGATCGGCTCGATCCCGAGCACGGGGCCGAGAAGGTGCTGGATGACCACGAACTGCTGCCCGAGGGCATGGCGACGCCGAACGAGCTGGTGACGCATTTTCGCGAAAAGCTCGGCAGCAGCGGCGTCGACGTGACGGCGATCAGCGAGCGCCTGGCCGAGGCCGAAAAGAAGGTCGACGACGCGATGCTGAAGACCCACGGAGCCGAGATCGCCAGTGCGGCAAGGCAGGCCGCGGCGACAGCGATCAACCGATCCGGCATCCCGCGCCCGCCGACCCACGTTCCGCCCGATCCGACCGGTCTGATGGCAGCCAGCAGAAGTCTGTTCGCCTCCATGCCACGGCCCTCGGATCTCGACAGTGCGATGTCGGCCCAGAAGGCGGCGATGCGCGAAGGCTTCGGCAAGATTCTCCGCGACCAGGGCATCGGCGAGTCCGACGTCTCGCGCATGCTGCATCCGACGCCGCCGGCAGTGATGGACACCCCGCGCCAACTGATGTCGCGCTTCGACAGCATGGTCTCGCAGGCGACGCAGATGCCGGATGTGCAGATGCCGCGGGTGGACCAGCGCCTGCGGGATCTGGTGGACCGGGCCGAATCGATCCAGGCGTCGATGACCCGCGGCGTTGCCCACATGCAGCCGGCACCACCGCCGCTGGCCCGCGACGTGGCGAGCCGTTGGCGCGACAGCGCCGCGCGCGCGCGCCAGGCAGGGCAGAGTTTCGCCGGGCTCAAGCTCAAGGCCGGCGACTTCAGCGGTATGGACCTGTCCGGCGTCGACTTCTCCGGTGGCGAACTCGAAGGCATCGACTTTGCCGGCGCCACCCTGCTCGGCGCGAATTTCACCAACGCCTGCCTGGCCCACGCGAATTTTCGCGGTGCCAGATTGGACGGTGCATCGATGACCGGCGCCAACATCGGCAAGGCTGACTTCAGCGAAGCGTCCTGCGTCGGCGTTACGTTCACCGACGCCATCGTGCAATACACGCGGCTCGCCAAGGCCAATCTCGAGCGCAGCGACTGGCAAGGCGTGACGCTGCTGGAGGTCGAGGCGGAAGAAAGCCGCTGGCCGGCCGCACGGCTGGGCCAGGCCACGCTGATCAAGTGCAGCCTCGGCGGCAGCACGTTCACCGCCGCCGACCTGACCCGCGCGACGGTGCTGGAGTGCACGTTGTCGGGCACCGACTTCACGTCGGCCGGCGTGGAGTCGACCGATTTCATCACCTGCCGGCTCGACGGGGCGCGCTTCGACAAGTGCCGGGGGCCAAACGTGCGCTTCGTCTATCGCAGCGCGCTCGACGGCGCGAGCTTCCGCGAGGTGGAAATGCCGAAGGCGAACTTTCGGGGCACGCCCCTCGCCCAGTGCGACTTCACATCGGCCCAGTTGGATGGGGCGGATTTTTCGGAAGCGAGCTGTATCGAGGGCTGTTTCGAAAGCAGCAGCCTGAAAGGAGCAATGCTGATGAAGGCGGACTTCAGCCGCGCGCGGCTGGCCCGGGCGAATCTGATGCAGGTGGTCGCCCAGCACGCGGTATTCAACGGCGCCGATCTCACCGGCTGCAACCTGTTCGCGTCGGATCTGGCGCGCGTCGACGTCGATACCGAGACCCGACTGGACGACGCCTACATGGCGAAGGCCCGGACCCTGCCACGGCGCAAGGTCGAGCCGCCGGCCTCGGCGAGGAAGGACAAATGAGCATCCGGTCGCGCCAAGGAGGCATCCCCACCAGGGCTGTGCTTGCCCGGCCAGCCCGCTCGAACGACACGAAGCTGTGCCGCGCGAAACCCCATTCTCGCGCCTCGGGGCAGGTATTGCGAAGCGAGGGGAGGGTCATTGCATGAGCACGGTGGACGAACTGAAGGCCCTGCTGGCCCGGGGCGAGCCGGCCAACGAAGTTCGGATGGCAGGCGCTTCGCTCGCTGGACAGACCCTGACCCGGGGGATCTTCAGCGATTGCGACTTTTCCGACTGTGATTTCAGCGGTGCGGATCTGCAGGAATCCTCGTTCGTGAATTGCCGGATGGACGGTGCCCGCTTTGCCGACGCCAACCTGCGGCTCGGCACCTTCCACGCCACCAGTCTGCAGCGCGCCGGCTTCGGCGGCACCCGGCTGGTGGGTTGCACATTCAATGAATCCGGCTTGGAGTCGACGTCCTTCGACGGCGCCGACATGGAGTTCGCGAATCTCGTCAAGTGCCGGCTCGACGGCAGCCGCTTCGTCGGCGCGCGGCTGATCCAGGCCAGTTTCGTCGAGTGCCAATTCGGCACGGTGGCGCTGGACGAGGCGCATTTCGCCAAGACCGTGTTCTACAAGGCGGATCTGCGCCAGGTGCACTTCCTCCGGCCCGGCGGCGACCAGTGCGTATTCGCGGACTGTTCGATGGCCGGCATGGACTTCAGCGCCGCGGCCTGGACCCGGAGCCAGTTCATGGACGCGGACCTCACCGGCGCCAGTTTTGCCGGTGCGCGCCTGTCCGGCAGCAACTTCAAGGGCGCCCGCCTTGCGGGCGCCGATTTCAGTGGCATCGACGGTCAGCACACCTTGTGGATCGGCGCCTGCGTCGACGAGGCGCGCTTCGACGACGCGCGCCTCGAGCAGTCGATCTGGATGGATGCCGAAGGCGAGCGGACCAGCTTCCGCAATGCACACCTTGTGGAGTCGGTGCTGCAGAAGGCGAAGTTTCGCCACTGCAGCTTCGACGGTGCCAGCGTGCGCTATGCCGACATGGCCCACGCCGAACTGAATGGCTGCCGCTTCGTCGGTGCCGACATGACCCGCGCCGGCCTGCGCGGGGTGCGTGCCGACGGCGCCGAGATGCCGAACCGGAATCAGGCAGCACCCGACGACGAAGACACCGTGAAGGCCGAAAACTGGAGACCGGCCGGCTGAAGCCGGCGGCAAGGAGAGGAGTAATGAATCACACCGAAAACGCCCAGGTGACCGAGGGCATCATCCAGCAGGTCGGCGAGGTCGAGAAGAGCGGCGAAGCCGGCGTCATGGTTTCCACCCCCCAGGGCATCGTCCGCGCGCGGCTGGCCTTTTCCTGCCTGGTGCAACCGGCGTGCGGCGACATCGTGCTGCTGTCCCGCCGCGAGACGGACTGCTACGTACTTTCGATCCTCGAACGCCACAGCGATGCGCCGGTAGAGATGCGCGTCGGCCGTTCACTGGCAATCGAGGTCGAAGGTGACGCCAGCCTGCGCGCCCGCGGTACCGCCGAATTCGGTGGTGACTCCGGCGCAGCGCTGAAGGGCGACTCGGTGGCGGTGGTCGGCCGCGAGGTCGAAATCAGCGGCGAACGCGTGAATCTGATTGGCAAGGCCTTGCACTGGTTCGCCGATTCGATCGATACCACCGCGCGCATGATCCGCCAGGTCAGCGACGCCTTTTCCTTGCGCGCCCGCAGCCATGCGCGCCAAGTGGAGGACATGGAGCTGGTGCGCGTCGGCCACCTCGACTTGCGCGCCGACAAGATCCTCAACATGAACGCCGAGCACGCGATCGTCAAATCGCGCGAACTGGTGAAGTTCGACGGCAAGCAGATCCAGGTGGGCTGAGGCATGTTTGCGAATTCCCAGATGGGCGGCGTCGACTTTGCGTTCCCCGACGTGTGCTTGACGCCGGCGCCGCCGTCACCGGTGCCGGTACCGATTCCCTATCCCAACATCGCCGCAGGCCCGATGGGGGTGCCGGCCGCCTACAACGTGCTGTGGAGCTGTACCCCGGCCCACAACATGAGCACCACGGTGCCGCTGTCCAACGGCGACAACCCCGGTCTTGCGCTGGGCGTCGCCTCGGGCCTGGTCATGGGGCCGGCACGCCACCTCACCGCCGCGTTCACGGTACTGGTAGCCGGCATGCCCGCCACCCGCATGACCAGCATGTCGCTGCAGAATTCGACCAATGCGCCCGGCATGCGGATCGCGCCGAGCCAGGTGAACGTATTGCTGCTGGCGCCGTGAGCGTCGGCTGCGGTCCGCATTCCGCAGCGGCGATCGCGTTTCAGAACGCCCCGTGTGTGCCGTTGACCGCTGATCAGGAAGGCGCCGGGAAACGTCGCATCCGTCGCCTGGGAATGCGCTGGCCCTCGATTTCGGTCGATGGCCATTGCGTATAATCCCATGCCGTATCGTGCCCGGCGATGCGCTCCGCGTGGCGGTCGCGGGCTCCGGGCGGACCTTCCTCTGGAGACAAGACAGATGCTGCATTCCTTCCCGCTTGGCAGATCCCCACTCACGTTTCTCGTCGCCGCGTTGGCCGTGCTGCTGGCCGTCGGCTGCTCGTCCACCCCGGATCCGACCGTCGTCGCCGCCACCTTCCAGGCCGAGGAGAACCTCAACCCGGACAGCTCCGGCAGGCCCTCGCCGCTGGTCGTCCGCGTGTATGAGCTCAAGGCCTTGTCGACCTTCAAGGATGCCGATTTCTTCTCGTTGTGGGACAACGACCAGCAGACCCTCGCCGGCGACCTCAATACCCGCGAGGAGATGGTCCTGCGTCCCGGCGATACCCATTCGATCCAACGTACCACCCAGCCCGACACCCGTTTCATCGGCGTGGTCGCCGCCTATCGCGATCTCGAGCGGGCGGTGTGGCGCGCCAGCGTTCCGGTGGTGGCCCACAAGACGCTTCCGCTTTCCATCAAACTCGATGATCGCTCGGTGACGATCAGCGGTACCGCCCAGTAACACTCCAGCCAGGCGACCCGGAGTTGCCAGGGATGAGCTAGCGATGT
>JAGRFZ010000060.1:54303-54550 GCA_020445785.1 Rhodocyclaceae bacterium | reverse complement strand
CCGGGCGGCGGGTGGTTCAAGGACGTGATCTTCATCGACCACGGGGTGCATCCGGCGCTCGAGGCGTTCCTCGGCGAATTCCACGGTCCGTTCTCGATGGCACTGCACGGCTTCACGACCCTGCCGTTCTTCCTCGCGATGGCTGGCGTGGGACTGGCCTACTTCTTCTACATGGTTGCCCCGGGCATCCCGGCAACCATTCAGCGCACGCTCAAGCCGTTGCATGCGCTGCTGGAGAACAAGTACT